>NZ_CP124620.1:3845000-3950000 GCF_030128875.1 Stenotrophomonas sp. BIO128-Bstrain
TCCAGCCGGATTACGCGCAGCTGCAGGGGCTGAAGGTCGGCGTGTTCGGGCCGTGGCAGGCCGACGATGGCGACGAGGCCCAGTACGAAAGCCGCGCCTTCATTGCCGGTGACGGCGCACCGGAGGACCCGGCCACCGGCAGCCTCAATGCCGGCATCGCGCGCTGGCTGCTGAGCACCGGCGAGGCGCCGGAGCGCTATGTGATCAGCCAGGGCACCGCCATGGGCCGTGCTGGGCGGCTGCGGGTAGAGCGCGTGGGCGAAGCACTGTGGATCGGCGGGGACTGCGTGACCTGCATCGAGGGGCAGGTCACGCTGTGATCCGTCGCTGCCATGCATGGCATGGCACTACCGGTCCAGCACCACCAGGTTGTTGCGCTGGGTCACCTCGGCGGCGCCATCGGCCTGCATGACACGCACGCGCAGCCCACGGTGATCCCCCGCCGGCAGCGGCAGGCTGATCGTGGTGGTTTTCGGCACCAGATCGCTCGGCGCAGGCAGGCTGGGTATCTCGACCCGGGCAAGCTCACGGCCCTTGGCATCTTCCAGCACCGCCACGCCCAGGCTGGTCGCGACGTGGCCCAGGCTGTGCACGGTCACCTGCACCTGGCCGTCCTCCACGCGCACATCGCCCCGCCCGATGCCGAGGTCGGCCCGCTGCTCGACCGGCGTGCCGGCCTGCACCAGCTCGAACTCGAACACCTGGCTCTGCCCCGGCGCGAAGCGCAGCGTGGTCGAGGCGCTGCGTTCCAGCGCCAGATCGCGCGTGGTCGCCTTGCCGTCGATCCGGTCATCGCCGTCGCGGTCCACGCCGCTGGTCATCCGCCATTGCCCGGCGGTGACGTTCCAGGTGCTCATCTCCGCGTCCACCGCGCGCGTGCCCAGGTTGTAGGCGATCACCTTGAAGCGGTCCGGCGAAGGCGCGTGCACCAGCAGCGCCACCTGTTCGGCCGCGTCCGGCTGGGCGAAGCGCCAGCTCACGGTGTGGCCGGGCCAGCTCTGGTTGCGCTTGAGCGCGATACCGCCCAACCGCGCGCGCTGCAGGAATTCGCTCGGCGCTTCGACACGGTCAGACCACCAGTGCCCTTCGGTGTTCATGTATTCGCGCTGCGCCTTGGCCTGGATGCCATCAGCGTGCAATGCCTCCAGGTACTTCTTGTCGCCGGTGGCCTGCCACGCCATCAGACTGGAGAAGCCGGTGTTGCCACCGTCGGCATCGCTGATGAAGCGCGGGTTCCACTCGGCACCGCGGCCCAGCGCCTCGACGTAGTTCTCGCCCAGGTTGGACAAGGCACCCGGGCCACCGCGCTCCACGCGGTAGTCCAGCGCCTTGAGGTACTTGTCATCGCCGGTCCAGCGCCATGCCGCCCAGAAGGTATGCATGATGTCGCCGCTGCCTGAGCCGTTGTTGAGCTCGCCGCCGCGGGTCTTGCCGGTCGCCCAGTGGATCTCGTTCGGCAGCGCCCAGCGCCCCTTGTCGTCGGTGTAGGCGTGGGCCAGGTAGCTGTCGGCCAGGCCGGTGACCAGCTTTCGGCCGGTCGGGTCGGCGTTGTACTGCCCGATCAGGAACGCCGGGTGCAGCACCGGGAAGGAGTACGGTTTCTGCCACTGCCAGTTCGGCTCGCGGTAGACCTTGTTGCCGCCGAACCAGTTGCTGGAGAACAGCAGATGCCCCTGCGGATTGGGCAGGATGATGCGTTCATCGAAGGCCTTCACCGTTTCCATCAGGCGCTCGACGGTGAGCGGATCACCCCAGTTGAGGTAGAGCATCGCGCTGTTGGTGTTGATGCCTTCCTCGTAGGCATGCAGCTCGTCGGTCTCGATGGTGCTCAAGCCGTTGCTGAACATGCCATTGCGGTACACCGCGTCGGACAGTGCGGTCAGCGAGGCGTTGAGCTTGTCCGGCTGCACGCCCATCAGCGCCAGCCCAGGCCACTGCTGGGTCAGGTCGGAGTCGTCGGAGATGCCGCCGCCGAAGTCGCCATAGGCGATCTGGCGGTTGTCGATCCACCAGTCGATGAAGCGGCGTACGTACTTGAGGTCTTCGGTCTGGCGGAAGGCCCACAGCGGTACGCCCTTGGGCGCGTCGGGCTGGGTGAACGGCGGTTTGCCCTGGCTGTTGTAGCTGATGTAGTTCCAGTACAGCCGGCCCAGTTCGTGGTCCGGATCGACGCGCAGCAGATCGCTGAGGTCGGCATAGACGCGCGCATACAGGCGCTGGCGCTTGGAGGTGGTGTGCTCTTCGACCAGGAAGCCCCAGTTGTCGCGTACCTGATTGAAGCGGTCGGCGATGTGTTCCTTCTTCGCCTCCTCGCGGTCCTTGTAGACCATGCGGATTTCCGCCCCATCCAGCGAGGTCGCGTTGAAGCCGGGCGCCGCAGAGGCGATGGAGATCCACAGGCTGTCGGCGGTCAGGATGCGATCGCGCAGGTCCAGCCACAGGGTGCGCTTCTGGCCCGGCTTGACCGAGACCGACACGTCGATCATGTCGCGCGCCGGCCAGATCGGGTCCTTGATGCGGATGTTGAGCGGGATCAGGCCGTCCTGCGTGGCCGGCAGATCCAGCTTGGGCAGATCGATGGCGATGCCATCCAGGCCGTCATGCATGTTCTCCCAGCTGTGTGCCCAGCTGCGGATCAGCGGCTGCGCGGCCGGCGCGTCGCTCACGCCGGAGGGAATCAGCACGTGCACGATCGGCAGCGGCTGCGCGGGCAGCGTGTCGGCCGTGCGCTTGCGCGAGCCGGCGCCCTTGGGCAGCGCCATCACCGTGCTGCGTTCGGCCGCCGGGTAGCGGCCGTCGATGTACTCGCGCAGTGCGGCGATGTTGGTGTAATCCGGCAGCGCCTGGCTGTCGATCAGGTAGCGCTGCTTCACCGTGCCCTCCGGCTCGGCGGCGTCGCTGACCTGGTAGGCCCAGATTTCCTGGATCGGGGTTTCCTGCGCGGTATTGCGGAAGTGCAGCACGCCGCCGTCCTGGGCTGGAATGCTGTTGACGCTGCGGACCACGCCCTGCGGGCGCTGGAACAGGGTCTGTGCCGGCTGGCCGTCCACGCTGTGGCTGAGCCCGCCAAACGCTGCACCGCGCACTTCGATGCGGTTGACGGTTTCACCGGCCGGCAGGGTCAGGTCGAGCTGCTGGCCACCCTCGACATAGGTATTCCAGTCCGGCAGCTGGAAGTAATCATCCCGCCCGGCCAGCCGCGAGCGGTTGTAGACGCCCGGCCAGGTGGTCTCGGCGATGCCGTCGGTCGCCTTCCACATCCACTGCTTGTGGTCCTTGGTATCGGCGAATTCGATTTTGCGGATCGTGGTGGTCGGGGCACTCAGTGCCGGCGGCGGCGTGGCGTCCCACCCATGGCGATGGCGCCAGGCGCGCATCGGGTCAGGCGCGGCCACGGCCGTGGTCGGGGCAGCATTCCGGGCCAGTGCGGCCATGCCGGCCGGATCGAGCAGACGGTCGTAGACGCGGATCTCGTCGAAATCGCTGCCACGCAGGAAGTTGTAGCGGCTCTGCACCTGGTAGGGCGCCATCACGCGTCCGGCCAGGCCGAGCTGATCGAGTGCGGCGTCGTAGTCGGCGGTGGTCTCCTGGCGGGCAACCTCTTTGCCGTCCACGTACAGGCGCACGCCGTGGTTTTCGTCCCAGCCGAAGGCGATGTGCTGCCACTGCTGCGGCGAGGGGTTCTGGTCGAGCTTGAACGACACGCGGGTGCGCGCCAGGTTGGCATCGGTGACGAAGGCATCGAAGCCGTGGCCGTTCCAGTCGATGCGCAGCCAGGCCATGTCCCAGCTGCTGTGGTCGGCATAACCAACCCGGAAGATCACGAACGGTGCTTCACCCACCGCGTAGCGCGAACGCCAGAAGAAGCCCAGCGTACCGCGTTGGGCCTGGATGTTGCCGGGGGCATTCCACGACAGCACGCCGTCATCGGCCCATTCGATCGCACTGCCATGCGCCCCGTCGGGCACCCGCTTCACCTTGTCCACGAAGTTGGGGACCGGGTCGCCTGCGGCGGTATCGGCCTGCAGGCCCTGGTCGGCCGACACGTGGAACAGCAGCTGGGGCGCGGTCTGCGCCCAGGCGGTGCCACTGCCCGCAAGCAGCAGCGCCAGCAGGCTGGCGGACAGGCGGGAGGGGCGGATCGAGGCGGCGACAACGCGATGCATGAGACCTTCCTTTCGACAGCAGAAACAGTACAGCGGAACCAGCAGCGGGGGTCAGCCGCTCACGGTGGCCTCCCGCCCCGGCACCGCGCCCGCCATCCCGGAGAGAAGGATGCAAGCGGACGCGATACCTGTGGCGGAAGACGCAGCACGGTCAGAACTTGTAACGCAGGCCGAGGTAGTACTGGCGGCCCGTATGGGTGTAGCGATCCGGCAGCGACAGCGCTGAATCGACATAGCGCTCGTCGGCGGTGTCAAGCAGGTTGATCGCCTCGAAGGTCAGCGAGAGGTTCTTGTTGACCTTGTAGGACATGTTGAAGTCCACGTTCTCCACGCTGTACTTGCCCTGCACGTCGGCGGTGGCGAACTGGTTGCCGTCCAGGTCCCACACGTTCTCCTGCGAGAGGATCGTGCTGATGTACGCGTCGCGGTAGCTGGTGGAGACGCGGGCGCTGAAGCGGCCGTCGTCGTAGTACAGAGTGGCGTTGTACGAGTTCGGCGAGAGATTCAGCAGGTCGTTCTCGGTGTAGGTGGTGACGATCGTGCTGCCGGTGCCCGAGCTGAACATGTATTTGATCTTGGATTCGACGTGCGTGTAGTTCAGCTGCACGCCGAAGTTCTTCCAGAAGCCGGGCAGGAAGCTGAAAGGCTGCTGGTAGGACACTTCATAGCCCTTGAGCGGGCCGCCCGGGGTGTTGAAGTAGCTCTGCACGTTGAACACGGTGTCCGGGCTGAAGCCGGTCGGCAGCAGGTCCAGCGAGTAGCCCATGTCCGCCCAGGTGGTGAGCAGGCGCGTGCGCTGCACGTAGCTGTCGATGTCCTTGTAGAACAGCGCCGCCGACAGCAGGGCCCCTTCCTCGAAGTACCACTCCGCGCTCAGGTCGTAGTTGGTCGAGCGGAACGGATCCAACTTGGGGTTGCCCAGGTTGATCGAGTAGCTGCGGTCGTCATCGAAGTACGCGGTGGGTCCCCCGCTGACGCTGGGCGACAGGTTGGACAGGGTCGGGCGGGCCATGGTCTTGGCCGCGCCGAAGCGCAGCACGAAGGTGTCGCTCAGGTCCCAGGCCAGGTTCAGCGAGGGCAGCCAGTCGTCGTACTTGTGGCCGACCCGGGTGGCGACCTGCAGGCGCTCGCCGGGATCGGCGGTGGCGCTGGCCACCCCGAAGAACGGCGCGCAGGCCGAAGACAGATCGGTCGCATTGGCCGCGGTGCACGGCGCATAGCCATCGGCGGTGATCCGCGTCTGCACATAGCGCACGCCGAGGTTGCCACGGAACGCGCGGCCCAGCAGGTCGGTGTTGAAGTCGAGCTGCAGGTAGCTGCCGTAGCTCTTCTCGTTGACGTCGAAGTTGTTGTTGGACGCGCCGAAGTGGCCCACGCTGGCCAGGCGGTAGTCGCCGCCCAGGGTACCGGTGTCGCAGTTGCAGTAGATGTCCAGCAGCTTGGCGATCTGGTTGAAGTCCGGCACCAGCCAGCTGTTGGGCAGGTTGCCGTCCATGCCCTTGCCGAAGCCGCTCAGCGTATCGCTCAGGTCACCGACGGTGACGCCGGCCGGCAGTGCCTGCGACAGGCGCCCGTAACTGATGTTGCGGAACTCCTGCGTGCTCATGTCGTAGTCCTTGTAGGCCAGACCACCGCGCAGGGTGAAGGTGGGGCTGATATCGAAGGTCAGATCGACCTTGGCCGTGTCGAAGGCGTTGTCGACGTACTGCGGATTCAAGCGCACTTCACTGATGTTGCCGCCACGCGCGGTGCCGTTGGCGTTGACCGGCGTGCTGCCGTAGCCGAGCCACTTCCAGTTGTCCACGGCGTTGAGATCGAACGGGAAGGACATCGCCGGCACCTTGCCGTTGCGCATGTCCAGCACGAAGCCGTCCAGGTTGCTGTTGTCGAAGCTGACCATCGAGAAGACCGGCCGCTCATAGTTCGACTCGGAGTGGCCGACCACGGCATCCAGGCGCACCGCATCGTTGAAGCGATGCTCCAGGTTCAGGCTGAACTGCTTGAACTCGGTGCTTTCTTCGATGGCGGTGGATTCGGTGCGGAAGTCGACGTTGTCGAACACGCCGTAGGTCAGGCGGTTCTGCTCATCGGCCTGCGCCTCGCGGACCACGATCTGGGTCTTGCCGCCGTACTGCGCGGTGCGATGCAGGTTGGCGCCGATGGAGTCTTCGCGCACGTTCTTGTCGAGCTTGGAGTACAGCATGTCCAGGTTCAGCTGCGTGTCGTCGCTGACCTTGAACTGCAGCGCGCCGGTGACACCCAGGCGCTCGATCTCATGTTCGGTGCGGATATAACGCGGGTAGCGCGGGATCCAGGCGTTGGTCGCGGTCTCGTAGGCGGCGATGTTCTCCGCCGTCGCCGCAGGGCGATCCAGGCCGGGGCCGCAGTGGGTCGCATCGATGCCGTAGCTGCCCCAGCCGTTGCTGCGCGCCTGGTTGGCGGCGCTGCCGACACCGGCGGCGGTTTCATTGGCCAGCGGGTTGCGCGGGGTCTGCGGGTCGTAGCCGGCCGGGCTGCAGAAGCCGTAGGTGCCGTTGTTGGCCGCGGTGCTCTGGTTGGAGTTGCGGTAGTTGCCGTGCTCCCAGCGGACCGGGTTGTAGCCTTCTTCGAAGATGGTGCGCTTGCTGTAGGCCACCGACATCAGCGCGCCGACCCGGCCGTCAGCCCAGGTGTTGCTGATCAGCCCGGAGATGCGCGGGTCCTTGTTCCTGGAGAGTTCGTTGAAGCCGTACTGGCCGCCGAGCGAGGCCTGGAAGCCCTCGAAATCGAACGGGCGCGAGCCGCGCAGGTCGACAGTGGCGCCGAGCGAGCCCTCATCGGTCTGCGCCGACTGGGTCTTGTTGATCTTGACCCGGCTGAACAGCTCCGAGGCGAAGGTATTGAAGTCGAAGCCGCGGCTTCGGTTGACGCCGGTGGTGCCGCTGCCTGCGGTGGACAGCGCTTCCAGGCCGTTGATGCGCACGCGGGTGAAGTCCGAGCCCAGGCCGCGCACGGAGATCTGCTGGCCTTCGCCGCCTTCACGGTCGATCGAGACGCCGGCGATGCGCTGCATCGACTCGGCCAGGTTCAGATCCGGGAACTTGCCGATGTCTTCAGCGTAGATCGCATCGACCTGCTCGACGCTGTAGCGCTTTTCATCCAGCGACTGCTGCAGGCTTTCGCGGTAGGTCGCCTTGACCTCCACCTTGTCCAGATCGACCGCGTTGAGTGATGCGGCCTGTTCCGGCGTCTGCTGTGCCGCGGCGATGCCAGCCACGCCCTGCAGCGCCAAGGCGATCGATACCGCGAGCAAGGTAACCGGTGTCTTTTTACGGGTGTCGAGTCGTTCCATCGTGTGTAAGCCCCTCCCAGGGTTCGCCGCCATGCGACCGTGATGTTGATGAGTCATGACGTCCGGCCTCCCCCGGAGCGTCCAGCGCGCATTGCCGCGGTGACACCGCTGGTCATCCGAAACGTAACAAACCCTTCACGCGGCGGCATCTTGCGCCGCAGCAGCGTGCATTCGCTGGAGAGAGTCGTGGGATGGCAACGATGGCGGCGCGCGCGCAGCCGGCGGCGTGATCACTCACGCCGCCGGCGGGTACTGCCGTTGAATCAGAACTTGTAGCGCACGCCGAGCAGGAACTGGCGGCCGGTTTCGGTGTACTGCAGCGGCAGGCGACCGGTGGCCGGCGAGTAGACCCACTCGTCGGAGGCTTCGTTGGTCAGGTTGATGCCTTCCAGGCTCAGTTCGAGCTGGTCGCTGATCGTGTAGCGGATCGAGGCATCGATGACGGTGGTGCCGGTCATGCCGTGGTAACCGTCGAGGTTGAAGCCGGCTTCCGTACCCGGCGCCTGGGTCAGGTAGTCATCGCGGTTGGTCGCCGAGACACGGCCGGAGAAGACCTTGCCTTCGTAGAACAGCGTGGCGTTCCAGGACGACTTGGACAGGCCGGTCAGGTCGGTCTTCATCACCGGCTGGCCGGCCGCGTTGAGGTACTGGATCTGCGATTCCACCCAGGTGTAGTTCAACTGCACGCCCAGGTTGGACCACTTGCCCGGCAGGAAGGTGAACGGCTGGGTGTAATTGGCTTCCACGCCGTGCAGTTCACCGCCCGGGGTGTTGACCGGGCGGCTGTAGGTGAAGTCGTCGGCGGGCGAGGCACCGGTGCCGATCAGCAGCGAGGCGGGCAGGCCGCTGTCGGAGTACGGACGCACTTCGCGGGTGGTCTGCACGAAGCTCTCGATGTCCTTGTAGAACAGCCCGATGCCGGCCATCGCGCCTTCGGCGAAGTACCACTCGAAGCCGAGGTCGACGTTGGTCGCGCGGATCGGCTCCAGGTCCGGGTTGCCGCTGGAGATGGTGCGCGCACCACCGGCCACGGCCACCGTTGCGCCCGGCGTCAGGCTGCCCAGGCCCGGGCGGCTCATCACCTTGGCCGCGCCGAGGCGGATCAGGAAGTCCGGGGTGACTTCAGCCACCAGGTTGAACGAGGGCAGGGTGTCGTTGTAGGTGCGGTTCTCGGTGGTGGAGACCGTACCGGTGGCCAGCGTGGACAGGCCGGTGGAGCTCTGCTTGGTGCGCACGTAGCGTACACCCACGTTGCCCGACAGCGGCAGGCTGCCGAGTTCGGTGGAGAACTCGCCCATCAGGTAGGCACCACGGTCCTTCTCTTCGACGCTGCGCACGTTGTTGGCGCGCGGGGCGACGGCGAAGATGCCGCTGTTGCTGTAGATGTCGAACTGATCGGCAATCGCGTTCAGGTCCGGCACCACCCAGTTGGACGGGCTGCCGTTGATGCCCTTCAGGCCGGCCTGCTCGGTCATGTCCACCGGCACGATCTTGGTGCCATCGGCGAAGTTGGGCACGGCCAGTTCGCTGGCACGGCGCAGCTCGGTGGTCTTGAAGGTGTAGTCCTTGGCCAGCACGCCGCCCTTCAGGCGGAAGCCCGGGCTGATGTTCCAGTTGAAGTCGAGCTGGCCGGTATCGAAGTCATTGTCCACGTACTGCGGGCGCAGGCGGATTTCCGCCAGTTCCCAGCCCGCCGGGTTGGTCGGGTCGATGCCGTAGTTCAGCGTCGGGAAGCGGCTGTTGCCCCGGTAGTCGTAGCTGTAATTGTCGACGTCGTACTTGTCCATGATGATCGTGGTCTGCACCGGGTTCTCGTGCTTGGAGCGCGAGATGCCGACCTTGCCGGACACGGTGAAGTCATCGCCAAAGCGGTGCTGGCCATTGAGGCTGAGCTGCTTGAACTCGGTGCTCCACTCGTCATGGCGGTTTTCGGTGCGGATGTCGACGTTGTCGAACTCGCCGTAGACCAGCGCATTGTTCTCGATCACGCCGTTCTTGACGATCATCGCCGGCTTGCCGACCAGGCGCGGCGTGGTGCTGGTGCCACGGCTGAAGGAGATCGCTTCGATGTAGTGCTCGTCGCGGGTCGCATCGATCTTGGGGGTACAGCGCATCCAGCGAGAATTCGGTGGCATCGCTCGGCTTCCACTGCAGGGTGCCGGTCACGCCCAGGCGCTTCTGCTCATGCTCCATCTGCACGTAGCGCGGGAAGCGCGGGTGGTAGACGTCGGCCGAACGGGCGGCGGCGAACGGCGAGGCCGCGTTGAAGTTGCCGTTGCTCGGGCCGTTGGCCCAGCGGCCGGTGTTGGAGCCTTCTTCCAGCGCCTGGCGCTCGGAGTAGGCCACCGACAGCAACGCACCGAAGGTGCCGTCGGCGAAGGTGTTGGAAATCAGTGCGGCCATGCGCGGGTCGGCTTTTTCGGCCATCGCGTTGTAACCGGCCTGGCCGCTGGCGGCAAAGGTGAAGCCGTCATAGTCGAACGGGCGCGCGGTGCGCAGGTCGACCGTGGCCCCCAGCGAGCCTTCCTCGACGTCGGCCGAGGCGGTCTTGCGCACCATCAGCTGCGAGAACAGGTCCGAGGCGAACACGTTGAAGTCGAAGCCGCGGCCGCGGTTGGTGCCGCCGCTCTGGTCACCGGCACCGACCGTGGTCAGCGCTTCCATGCCGTTGATGCGCACGCGGGTGAAATCCGGGCCCAGGCCACGCACGGAGATGTTGCGGCCTTCGCCCGCTTCGCGGGTGATGACCACGCCGGGGATGCGCTGCAGCGACTCGGCCAGGTTCAGATCCGGGAACTTGCCGATATCCTCGGCGACGATGGCGTCGACCACGCCGGCTTCGCCGCGCTTGATGTCCAGCGCCTTCTCGACACTGGCGCGGTAGCCGGTGACGACGACGGTATCCAGATCGGTGGGGTTGGTCCCCGCATCCTGGGCCAGCGCGGTACCACTCAGCGCCAGGCCGATCGACAATGCGAGCAAGGTAACCGGTGTCTTTTTCTGCGTGTTCTGGACTTGCATGTTTTCCCTCTCCCAAGGTGCTACATGAAACAGCTATCCAACGACATGTCAGTGCAATGACACCGCTGGTCAGGGCGGACGTTAACAGCCCGTTACTGATCCGGCATCTTGCACCGCAGCAGACTTTCAATGTCCCGCAGACGCTTGCAGGACAATGGTTCCGACATTCGGGACAGGTGGACGGGGCGGCGTCCATCGCTAGAATGACACCGCTAGCCATTGCTGTCGGGCGCCTTCGTGGCGGCCGCGGCCCTCACAAGGATCCAGGACCATGAGTCGTGTTGTCTGTTTCGGAGAGTTGTTGCTGCGCATGAGCGCGCCCGGCCGGGAGCTGTTGCTGCAGAGCCCGCAGCTGGCCGTGCACGCCGGCGGTGCAGAGGCCAATGTCGGTGTCTCCCTGGCCCATCTGGGGCATGCGGTGGCCGCGGTCAGCACGGTGCCGGCCAACCCGCTGGGCGAGTACGCCCTGGGCGAACTGCGCCGGCACGGAGTGGACACCGCGGCGGTGCGCCGCACCGAGGGCCGCATGGGCCTGTACTTCCTGACCACCGGCGCCGTGCAGCGTGCCAGCGAAGTGGTCTACGACCGCGCCGATTCGGCCTTCGCCAACAGCAGCGCCGCCGACTACGACTGGGACACGCTGTTGACCGGTGCCGACTGGCTGCACCTGTCCGGGGTGAGCCCGGCGCTCAACCCGGCCATGGCCCAGGCCACGCTGGCCGCCGCGCGTGCGGCGTGCGCGCGGGGCGTGAAGGTGTCCTTCGATGGCAACTTCCGCCCGTCGCTGTGGGCGCGCTGGCAGGGTGATGCACCCGGCATCCTGCGCGAGCTGTTCGCCTGCGCCGATCTGGTCTTCGCGGACTACCGCGATATCGGGGTGGTGCTCGGGGGTGAATTCGGGCAGGCCGATGTGCACGAGCGGGTCGATGCAGCCGCCGCGAAGGCCTTCGCGGCCTTCCCGCGGCTGCAGTGGATGGCCTGCACCCAGCGCACCCCGCACAGTGTGGACACCCATTCGCTCGGGGCGATGCTGATCGGCCGCGATGGCACCCGCGCCGTGGCACCCACCCGCGAGATGATCGGCATCGTGGACCGCATCGGCGGTGGCGATGCCTTCGCCGCCGGCATCCTGCATGGCATGATGCGCGGCTTCGCGCCGGACATGATCGTGCGCTTCGGCCTGGCCGCAGGCTGCCTGAAGCATTCCATCCCCGGCGATTTCAACCCTGTCAGCGAGGCTGACATCATGGCCCTCACGGGCGAGGAGCGATTCGATGTCCGGCGCTGATCCGCGCGTACGCGCAGTCCTGAAACTGGCCCCGGTGATTCCGGTGTTCACCCCGGAAAATGTCGAGGATGCGGTCGAGGTCGCGCGTGCCCTGTTCAACGGTGGCCTGCCGGTGATCGAAGTGACGCTGCGCACGCCGATGGCGATGGAGGCGATCCAGGCGATGGTCGAGGCCGTGCCCGATGCCGTGGTCGGCGCCGGTACCGTGTTGACCGCCGCGCAGATGGAGAAGGTCAAGCACGTGGGCGGGCGCTTTGCGGTATCGCCGGGCGCGACCCCGCGCCTGTACGCCGCCGCGCGCGATACCGATCTGCCGTTCCTGCCGGGCGTGGCGACCTCGTCGGAGCTGATGCTCGGCCTGGAGCACGGCCTGGATACCTTCAAGTTCTTCCCGGCGGTGCAGGCCGGCGGCGCGGCCATGCTGTCGGCATGGAACGGCCCGTTCGGCGATGTGCGGTTCTGCCCGACCGGCGGCATCAGCGCGCAGACCGCGCGCGATTTCCTGCATCTGCCCAACGTGCTGTGCGTGGGCGGTTCATGGCTCACCACGCGGGCGCTGCTGCAGGCCAGGGACTGGGCCGGCATCGAGCAGCTCGCGCGCGATTCGGCCGCGCTGGTCGGCTGAGCCCGCACGGCCTGCCGCCTCAGTGGCGGCGGGCCGTCGCCCCGACGCGGCGATACAGGGTGCTGCGACTGATGCCCAGCGCGCGCGCGGCCTGGGCGACATTGCCATGGCTGGCGCGCAGCGCATCGCGCATGGCGGTTTCGGTCATCGCCTCCAGACCCTCGGCCGTGGACGGCATCACCGGCGCAGGCGCCGCCTGCAGATAGGCCGGCAGCATGCCGATCCGGATCACGTCACCCGGATCGCTCAGCGCCACCAGCGTGCGCAGGCAGGAACACAGCTGCCGCACATTGCCCGGCCAGGTGTATCCAGCCAGCGCCTCCAGCGCCGTGGTCTCCAGTTCGCGGCCCTGGCCCAGCCGCTGCCACAGGCCACGCACCAGCGCTGCACGCTCGGCATGCTCGCGCAGCGCCGGCAGGCGCACGCTGTGATCGGCGATGCGGTAGTAGAGATCGCTGCGGAAATCACCGGCGGCCATTGCCTGGTCCAGATCGCGGTGGGTGGCGCAGATCAGGGCGAAATCCAGCTGCACCGGCTTGCCGCCGCCCAGCGGTGACAGCGTGCGCTCCTGCAGCACGCGCAGCAGCCGCGGCTGCAGCGCCAGCGGCATGTCGCCGATCTCATCGAGGAACAGCACCCCGCCCTGGGCCTGGCGCAGCAGGCCGGTGTTGCCGCTCTTGCGCGCGCCGGTGAAGGCACCTTCCTCGTAGCCGAACAGCTCGGCTTCGATCAGGCCTTCCGGCAGCGCAGCGCAGTTGACCGCCACGAACGGCTTGTCGGCACGCGTACTACGCCGGTGCAGCTCACGCGCGAAGACTTCCTTGCCGGTACCGGTCTCCCCCTGCAGCAGCACCGGCAGCTGCGCATCCAGCACGCGGCAGGCGCGCTCGAGTACCTGCTGCTGGGCCGCATCGAACAGCGGCGTGGCGTCCACCCGCACCGCAGCTGCGGCGGCGCGCGCGGGGGCCGCGGGGGTCGGCCGCGCGGGCAGCGGCGAGCGCACCATGGCGCCACCAGACGGGCTCACGTGGCCATACAGCGCGCGTCCCTGGCGGTCGACCAGCGCGCCATCATCGTGCAGCCGCGACAGCGGCCCATCGAACAACGCCTCGTAGGGCGCCCTGCCGATGTCGCCGTGGTCCAGGCCGAACAGGGCCAGCCCGGCACGGTTGGCGGCCACCAGGCGGCCATTGCGGAAGCCCAGCACGCCTTCGCGCGCGGTGCCGAGCAGCCCGGCGTCGTGATGCAGGCGGACCACCTCGCAGTCGCCCAGCCCTGCCTCGAAGTAACGGTGTTCGATGTGCGCCACCGCCTGCCGCGCCAGGACGCGGGCATGCAGGTGCTGCTGGCGCGCATCGCCGGAGATATCCAGTACCCCCACGCGCTGCCCGTAGGGATCGAAGATCGGCGTCGCCGAACAGGTCAGGATCGCGTGCGGGGCGAAGTAGTGCTCGCCACCGCGCACCTCCACCGAGCGGCCTTCGACGATCGCGGTGCCGATCGCATTGGTGCCCACCGTGGTTTCATCCCAGCGCACGCCGGGCATCAGCGCCACGCGCCCGGCCTTGTCCAGAAACGCCGGGTTGCCTTCGGCATCCAGGATCCAGCCGGCTTCATCGGTCAGCAGCGCGATGCTGCCGGTCGCGGCGATGTCGGCGGCCAGGCCATCCAGCTCCGGGCGCGCCAGCCGCCACAGCGTTTCCTGGCGCTGCCGCAGTTCGCGCAGGCGCGCGTCCGGCAGCGGCTCGACCTCCGGCTGCGCATCCACCGAGAGCCCACCGCGCTGGCAGCGTTGCCAGGACTGCAGGATGGTGTCGGGCACGATACCGACCGGTGCCGCGCCACGTTCGAAGAACGAGCGGCGCGCATTGCCGACACGGTGCTGGAGCGGAAGCTGGGACACCTGGGTTCTCCAGTGTCGCAATCTGCGACAGTTGTAGCGGGGCCTGTTCCGATAAACACCACACCCGGGGTTACCGCGCAATGACCGGCCGTGGTGCACTGCATCAGTTTCAGTGGCCCTCTCCAGTCCGTGCGCCGTGTAGCGCCATGCCGCACCGCACCACACCGAACCTGGCATCGTCCTTGCGCCATGGAACAGACCCCTTACCGGGCCTGTCCACTGCCATCCGGAGATGCACCCATGAATGCCGTCACGTCCGCCAAGCCGCACGCCACCGATCCGCAGTCCATCTTCAAGCCGCGCTACGGCAACTACATCGGCGGGGAATGGGTGGCGCCGCGCAGCGGCCAGTACTTTGAAAACACCACCCCGGTGACCGGCAAGGTGTTCACCGAGGTCGCCCGTTCCAACGCCGAGGACATCGAAGCGGCGCTCGACGCTGCCCACGCGGCCAAGGCCGCCTGGGCCGAGACCTCGACCACCGAACGCGCCAATATCCTCAACAGGATCGCCGACCGCATCGAGGAAAACCTCGAGCTGCTCGCGCATGCCGAGACCTGGGACAACGGCAAGCCGATCCGCGAAACGCTCAACGCCGACGTGCCGCTGATGGCCGACCACTTCCGCTACTTCGCCGGTGCCGTGCGCGCGCAGGAAGGCAGCCTGTCGGAGATCGACAAGGACACCGTCGCCTACCACTTCCATGAGCCGCTCGGCGTGGTCGGGCAGATCATCCCGTGGAACTTCCCGATGCTGATGGCCGCCTGGAAGCTGGCCCCGGCCCTGGCCGCCGGCAACTGCGTGGTGCTCAAGCCGGCCGAGCAGACCCCGGCTTCGATCCTGGTGCTGATGGAGGTGATCGGCGACCTGCTGCCCAAGGGCGTGCTCAACGTGGTCAATGGCTTCGGCGTGGAGGCGGGCAAGCCGCTGGCGTCCAACCCGCGCATCGCCAAGATCGCCTTCACCGGCGAGACCACCACCGGCCGGCTTATCATGCAGTACGCCAGCCAGAACCTGATCCCGGTGACGCTGGAGCTGGGCGGCAAATCCCCGAACATCTTCTTCGCCGATGTCATGGCCGAGGACGACGACTTCCTCGACAAGGCCGTGGAAGGCTTCGTGCTGTTCGCCTTCAACCAGGGCGAGGTGTGTACCTGCCCGTCGCGCGCGCTGATCCAGGAGTCGATCTACGAGAAATTCATGGAACGCGCGCTCAAGCGCGTGGCCGCGATCAAGCAGGGCAACCCGCTCGACCCCAACACCATGGTCGGTGCGCAGGCCTCCTCCGAGCAGTTGGAGAAGATTCTTTCCTACTTCGACATCGGCCGGCAGGAAGGTGCGCAGGTGCTGATCGGCGGTGAGCAGGCCAAGCTGGACGGTGACCTGGCCGGCGGCTTCTACGTGAAGCCCACCGTGTTCAAGGGCCACAACAAGATGCGCGTGTTCCAGGAAGAGATCTTCGGGCCGGTGGTTTCGGTGACCACGTTCAAGACCGAGGAGGAAGCGCTGGAACTCGCCAACGACACCCTGTACGGCCTCGGCGCCGGTGTGTGGAGCCGCGATGCGTCGCGGCTGTACCGCATGGGCCGTGGCATCCAGGCCGGGCGCGTGTGGACCAACTGCTACCACGCCTATCCGGCACATGCCGCGTTCGGCGGCTACAAGCAGTCGGGCATCGGCCGCGAGAACCACAAGATGATGCTCGACCACTACCAGCAGACCAAGAACCTGCTGGTCAGCTATTCGCCCAAGAAGCTGGGCTTCTTCTGAGCCCGCGCCGGGCTTGATCCCGATCAAGGCGCCGGCATGCGGCCGGCGCCACAGTGCTGTCATTGGCAATCCACGGAGATCCACGCATGAACAAGACCATGAAGGCCGCTGTCGTCCGCGAATTCGGAAAGCCGTTGCGCATCGAGGAGGTCGAGGTGCCGCGTCCGGGGCCCGGCGACATCCTGGTGAAGATCGAAGCCTGTGGCGTGTGCCACACCGACCTGCATGCGGTGGATGGTGACTGGCCGGTCAAGCCCAACCCGCCCTTCATTCCCGGCCATGAAGGGGTCGGCCACGTGGTTGCGGTGGGTGCGGGTGTCAGCCACATCCGCGAGGGCGACCGCGTCGGCATCCCGTGGCTGTATTCGGCGTGCGGCTACTGCGAGCACTGCCTGGGCGGCTGGGAAACCCTGTGCGAAGCGCAGCAGAACACCGGCTACTCGGTGAACGGTGGCTTCGCCGAATATGCCCTGGCCAATGCGGCCTATGTCGGCCTGCTGCCGAAGGGCGTGGGCTTCATCGAGGTCGCGCCGATCCTGTGTGCCGGCGTCACCGTCTACAAAGGCCTGAAGGTCACCGATACCAAGCCCGGCCAGTGGGTGGTGATCTGCGGCATCGGCGGACTCGGCCACATGGCCGTGCAGTACGCCAAGGCGATGGGCCTGAACGTGGCCGCGGTGGATATCGATGACGGCAAACTGGCGCTGGCCGAGCGGCTGGGCGCGACGATCACCGTCAACGCGCGCAATACCGATCCGGCCGCGTTCCTGAAGAAGGAGATCGGCGGCGCGCACGGCGCACTGGTCACCGCGGTCTCGCCGAAGGCCTTCGAGCAGGCACTGGGCATGGTCCGCCGCGGCGGCACCGTCTCGTTGAACGGCCTGCCGCCGGGCAACTTCCCGCTGGATATCTTCGGCATGGTGCTCAACGGCATCACCGTGCGTGGCTCCATCGTCGGCACCCGGCTGGACCTGCAGGAATCGCTGGAATTCGCCGAGCAGGGCAAGGTCGCCGCGACGGTCACCAGCGATTCGCTGGAGAACATCAACGACATCTTCGCGCGCATGCAGGCCGGCAAGATCGAAGGCCGCGTGGTGCTGGACATGAGCGCGTAACCGGCTGCGCGTTGCCGTCCTGCGCCGCTTCCCCTCTCCCGGTGGCAGCAGGACGGCAGCGCCGGTTCTTCCGTCCTGCCGGCCACTGGCCGGCGCCCTTGGGACCCCGATAATGACCGACCTCCCGCTCCAGGTAATGGCCACTCTCCCGGCGCTGCAGCTGATCCAGACCCTGCAGGCACGCCATGGCGACCTGCTGTTCCATCAGTCCGGTGGCTGCTGCGACGGCTCCTCGCCGATGTGTTTCGCCCAGGGCGATTTCATCGTGGGCGACCGCGACGTGCGCATGGGCGAGATCGGCGGGGCGCCGTTCTACATCAGCCCCGCGCAGTTCGAGTACTGGAAACATACCCAGCTGATCATCGACGTGGTGCCCGGCCGGGGCGGCATGTTCTCGCTGGAGAACGGCGAGGGCGTGCGCTTCCTGGTCCGCTCGCGCTTGTTCAGCGATGAGGAGTTCGCGCGGCTCAAGGCCGCCGGCCGGGTCTGAACCACGCCGCGGCAACCCGTCCATAATGGCGGCTCTCCCGCCGTGACGCCCCTGCCATGCCTGTGTGGTCCGCCCTGAAGAATCCACTGCTGTCCGTGCTGGCCGTCGTGTTCGCGTTCGCGGTGATGGTGCTGGTCAACAGCCTCGGTTCCTGGCTGGTGCCGTTGCTGCGCATTCCGCCGGGCGGCGAGCCGCAGCTGGCCTGGGACCTGGCCTGGACGATCCTCAGCGGCATCGCTGCGATCGCCTTCGCCAGCCGTTATGCGCCCACCTGGCCACGTGTGCACGGCGGCGTGGTGTGGGCGGTGATCGCGGCCGCCTCGATCTACACCGCCTGGGATTTCGGCAGCGATTTCCCGTTCTGGTTCGTGGTGATCCTGCTGGTGTCGCTGCCGGTGCAGGCATTGGTGGGCCTGTGGGTGGGCACGCGGTTCCGGCCAGCGCACGCCTGATCAGCTGCCGGGCAGCACCTGCTTCACCTGCTCGATGCCTTCCCACGGGTCCTGCTTCAGCCGCTCCGCGCGCTGCAGCGCCTTCGCCATCGGGAAGGCGTCCGGCGCCGCGATGCGGCCCAGCTCTTCCCAGCGCAGCGGCACCGCCACGCCGGCTCCGGGCCGCGCCCGCAGCGACCACGAGCTCACACTGGTGGCGCCGCGCGCATTGCGCAGCCAATCGATGAAGATCACCCCGTCGCGCTTGGCCTTGCTCATCGTCGCCACATAGCGGTCGGGTGCCTGGGTGGCCATGGCCTGCGCAAACGCCTCGCAGAAGTCCTTGGCCTGCGCCCAGTCGGCCTTGGGCTGCAGCGGCACCACCACGTGCACGCCCTTGCCGCCGGAGAGCCGGACGAAGCTCTCCAGCCCGGCTTCCTGCAGGCGCGCGCGCACATCGCGTGCGGCGGCCTTGATCTGCGTCCAGTTCACGCCTTCGCCGGGATCCAGATCGAACACCAGCCGGTCCGGATGTTCGGGGTCATCGACGGTGGCGCCCCAGGGATGCAGCTCCAGGGTGTTCATCTGCACCAGCTGCAGCAGGCCCTCCACGTCCTCGATGTAGAGGTAGTCTTCGCGCCCGCTCTTCTGCTCCAGCGGAATCGCCTTGACCGCACCGCCCAGGCCGGTGCCGTGGTGTTTCTGGAAGAAGCAGGGCTTGTCCACCCCGTCCGGGCAGCGCAGCACCGACAGCGGGCGGTGCGCCACCTCGGGCAGGATCCAGCGCGCCATGCGGCGGTAGTAGTCGGCCACCTCGCCCTTGGTGATCTTCGCCTTGGCGAACACCACGCGCTCGGGGTGGCTGATCGTCACCGTGCTCTCGTCCTGCGCGGCCGCAGCTGCCTTCTTTCGCCCGCGCGTGCCGGCCGGGGTGGCGGAGGCCGCGGTAGTGGAGGCGGTAGGGGAGACGGCAGTAGCTGTGGCGCCCAGATCCTCGGCGTGTTTGTCCTCGCGCAGCCTCTTGAAGCTGGCCTGGCGCAGCAACCCTTCCTTGGCCCATCCACGGAACGCGACCTCCGCCACCAGCACCGGCTTCACCCAGTGCACGCTGCGTGCGGTGAACGGCACATGCAAAGGCAGCTCGACCACCGCGTCCTTCACCGTCAGCGGGGTCAGCTGCCTGGTCAGCGCGCGCAGCGCGGCATCGTCGAAGCCCGTGCCGACGCGGCCGACATAGCGCAGCCCGCGCTTGTCCGGGGTCGCCATCAGCAGCGAGCCGAAGCCACTGCGCGATCCCTTCGGTTCGGTATAGCCGACGATGAGGAACTCATCGGTGTTCTCGTGCTTGATCTTGATCCAGTCGCGCGAACGCGCGTTGACGTAGGGCGCGTCGATCCGCTTGCTGATGATGCCTTCGAAGCCGGCCTCGCCACTGGCGGCAAACACCGCCGGGCCGTGGTCGCGCACGTGGTCGCTGTAGGCCAGGGTGCCCGGCGTGGCGCCCAGCAGGTCCTTGAGCAGGGTCTTGCGCTCCAGCAGTGGCACCCGGCTGAGGTCCACCCCGGCGATGCCGGGCATGTCGAACACCACATAGCGCAGCGGCTGTTTGGCGGTGCCATCGATGACCTTCTGCAATGCAGTGAAGTCACTGCGGCCCTGCGCATCCAGTACCACCAGCTCACCGTCCAGGCGCAGATCGCGCACCGGCAGCCGCTCGATCGCCTGCACCACCTCGGGAAAATCGTCGGTCCAGTTCAGCCCGCCGCGCGAGCGCAGCGACACCACGCCATCGCGCACATCGGCCAGCAGGCGATAGCCGTCCCATTTGATCTCGTGCAGCCACTGCTCGCCGTCCGGTGCGGTGGCACGGTGATCGGTCAGCTGGGGCTTGAAGTCGTGCGGGTAGGGCGTTGTGCGAGCGCCCTGCAGGGCCAGCGCGCGCTTGGACCAGCGCGCGTCGGCCTTGCGTTCGGCCTTGCGTGCGGGGCCCCCTGTCGCGGCCTTGGCCGGCGCGGTCTTCCTTGCCGGGGCAGCTTTGCTGGCGTTGGCAGCGGCAACCTTCTTCGCGCTCGTGCGCTTGGCTGCCTTCGGCGCCCCCTCCAACAGATCATCAGCCTCCATATCCCTGGCCTCCTCGTCATCGCGTTTGATCAGCAACCACTGGTGCTGCTTGCCCTTCATCGCGGTGCGCACCAGTTTCCACCCGCCCTTGAGCCGTTCACCGTGCAGGACGAAGTCCACCTTGCCGGCCGCGATCGCCTCCAGCGGGTCGCCATCGCAGGCCCAGGTGCCGTGGTCGTAGACGTCCACATGCCCGGCGCCGTAATGGCCGCTGGGGATATCGCCGGCAAACGTCGCGTAGGACAGCGGGTGATCTTCAACCTCCACCGCGAGCCGTTTTTCACCGACGCGCAGCGAGGGGCCTTTCGGCACCGCCCAGCTCTTGAGCACGCCATCGGCTTCCAGCCGGAAGTCGTAATGGCGCGAGCTGGCGTGGTGCAGCTGCACGACGAAGATCGGCCGCCGCGCCGGCGCGCCGCGACGCTCGGCATCCGGCTCGGGGGTGCCGTCGAAACGGCGTTTGCGGCGGTATTCCTGCAGGGACACGTCGGCTTACCCGGCTTTGCGCGCGGGCGCGCGCTTGGTGGTCTTCTTGGCCGCTTTGCCCGCAGTCTTGGTCGCCTTTTTGGCCGCAGTGGGTTTGGCGACCTTCGCCGTGGCCTTCTTCGCCGCTGACTTTTTGGCGGCCGGCGTGCGCTTCTTGGCATCCAGGCTCTTCTGCAGCAACGACATGAAGTCGACCACGTTGGTCGCATCGTCCTCGCGCGGGGCCGGCTCTTCCTCCACCTTGGTGGTGCCACCCTTGGCCTTGATCCGCTTTTTCAGCAGCGTGTGCAGGCGCTCGCGGAATTCATCGTGGTACTCATCCGGCTTCCATTCGCCGGACATGGAGGCGATCAACTGCTCGGCCATCGCCGTTTCCTTGCTGTTGATGCGGTACTCGGCGAGGCTGCCGCTGGGCAGCTTGTACTCGTCCGGGTCGACCAGTTCCTGTGGATAACGCAGGATCATCAGCACCAGTGCATCGCCGTGCGGCATCACCGCGCACAGGTATTCGCGCGTACGCACCACCACCCGTGCGATGCCGACTTTGCCGGTGCTGCGCAACGTTTCGCGCAGCAGCACGTAGCCTTTCTCGGCTTTCTTGGCGGGCACCAGCAGGTAGGGCTTCTCGTAGTACCGCGGATCGATGGTGGCGGCGTCGACGAAGGTCTCCACCTCGACCGCCTCATGGCTTTGCGGCGCGGCCGAGCGGATGTCGTCTTCCTCCAGCACGACATAGCTGCCCTTGTCGTACTCGTAGGCTTTGACGATCTCTTTCCACGGCACTTCTTCACCGGTATCGGCGTTGACCCGTTCGAAGCGGATCGGCTTGCGGTCGCGCGAATCCAGCATGCGGAAGTGCAGGTCGACATTGCGTTCGCCGGACATCAGCGACACCGGGACATTGAGCAGCCCGAATGACAGCGTGCCGGTCCAGATCGGTCGGGCCATGGTGGCGCCACTCCAACACTACAGGGAGGGCAGCTGTACCGCGGCGCACGTGAAACGCCTGTGTCCGGCCTGTGCAGGCCGTGGCTGCACGCCCGCGGTTACTGCAGCAGGCCGTGCACCGCCGCCGCCGGCATGTGGTCCAGCGCCAGCCAGGCATCCTCGACCACCGCCCGTGCCTGGTGCCAGCCCAGCCGCGATTGGCCGCGCATCTGTTCCCAGTGCTCGGCCAGCTCGCCGTCGGTGTCATCGGCGCCGCGCGGCCAGTCGGCGTAATGCGTGGTCAGGGCGAAGGCATAGGCCGGGTACAGGTCGCGCCAGCTGCGGCGCCCTTGGCTGCGGCGCTGCTCGTAGTCACTGCGCATGTACTGCAGGTAGTCCTGGGCGACCGCCTGCGCGTCTTCGGCGCGGTCGCGGCGCGCGCGGCGGCCGCTCCGTTCCGGCTGCAGGTAGGCGTTGAACAACGCGGGTGCGGCACGGCGGTCCAGGCGGGGCATGACACGACTCCGACAGCGGTGGGGGAGGCAGGAATAGACCCGCCGCCGTTATCCAGCCGTGACAGATTCGTTGACGCACCGGGATTCGCAGCGACTTCACCCGCCGCGCGCTGTAGTGGGCTGCACAGCAACTGGAGAACTCCCATGCCCCGCGATCCCCTGCGCGACGCCACCGCCCCGGTCCCCGGCGAGCAGCGCGCCAAACATGACAACCAGGACGCCGAAGACCGCGGCGCCGGCATGTCCGTGCCCGACGAGGAACCCGATCACCTGCCGGTGGCCGTCACGTCCGATCCCGTCCCGCGCGACCGCAAGGATTCGGCGGCCGGCGAGAAAGGCCCCGCCGGCCATCATCGCCGCGAAGATGAATACCAGCGCCGCCAGCGCAAGGAACACGCCAGCGACAACCAGGACGAGGCGCTGGAAGAGACCTTCCCGGCCAGCGACCCGACCTCACCGTTCGTGCCGGCCAAGCCGCCCAGGTAAGCCGCTCCGATCAGGGCGCCCACTGCCACTGCAGGCCCACGTTGTAGCGACGATCCGGGCCGGGCTCGAAGAAGCGCTGGTTGCCATCGTTGACGATCACCGAGCCGATGTAGCGCTGGTCCAGCGCGTTGTCGATCCGCGCGAAGGCACGCAGCGTGCCCTGCGCGGTGGTCCAGCGCCGTGACATTTCCAGGTTGAGCAGCGCGTAGCCCGGCGCGCGTTCCGTGGCCAGATCGTTCACCACGGTATCGCTGGAGGCCACCACCTCGCCCGCCCACTGCCACGGGCCCGGTCGGTACTGCACCCGCGCGTTCCACTGCTGACTGGGCACGCCGGGCAGGCGTGACCCGGCCGCAACCGTGTTGCAGCCGCTGGCCGCGCACAGCGCATACGGGTCGCGCACGGTGGCCTCGATCCAGGTGTAGGCCAGCGATAGATCCGCCTGCGTACCCAGCGGCTGTACATAGCTGGCTTCCGCGCCCTGGCGGCGGGTCCGGCCGATGTTGCGGTAGGTGCTGCGGCCGCCGCTGTTGCTCGCCACCGCCAGCTCGTCATCGGTATCGGCGCGGAACAGCGCAGCCTCGACCTGTGCGCCACTCTGGCCGTGCCACTTGCTGCCCACTTCCAGGTTGCGGCTGCGGGCCGCCGAGAGATCCAGCGCCAGCCCGGCCTGGCCATCGGCGCGGTAGCCCAGCTCGTTGAAGGTCGGGGTCTCGAAGCCACGCCCGGCCGAGGCATACAGCCGCCACGCATCGCTGGCGCGGAACACCACGCCGGCCACCGGGGTGGTCGCTTCGTAGCGACGCGACCCGCTGTCGTCGGGATTGCCGGCGGTGATGTAGTGGTCGTTGGAGCGGAAGCGGACGGTGCTGTGGCGCATACCAAGCAACAGCGACCAGCGCGGCGCCCACTGCCACCACGCCTGCGCGAACTGGTCCAGGTTCTCGACCCGGTCGCTCTGGTCACGGCGCAGGCGGCCCTTGATGCCCACCTGATCACCCACGAAGTTCTCGTAACCGCGGCGATCCTGCTGCTGACGGTCGGCATTGGCGCCGATCACCACGTCCAGCGGGCGTCCGGCCCAGTCGCCGTGCCAGGCCCAGCGCGCGTCGAGTCCACCGTAATCGCCGTCCAGATCGATCACCCCGCCGGCATGCAGCGGGTTGGCCTGCGGCCCCGGCGGGATCGCCAGGTACTGCTCCACGCTGCGCTGGCCGGCGTAGCCCATCGCACGCCAGGTCTGCGCCCCTTCGGTGCGGGTGAAGACCAGCCCGGCCTGGGCCTGGCGCACGGATTTGCGGGTGTTGTACTGGGTGGCCACCGCGGTGGCCTGGCGCGGGTTCTCGCGCACCTGGGCGCGGGTCAGGCCGAGTGGATCCTGCGCGTCGGGCGCATCGAAGTAGTTCAGCACCAGATCCAGCTGGCCGCCGCCGACATCCGTACCCAAGCGGGCGTTGACCGATTCGCGCCGGGCCTGGCTGTGGTCGCGCCAGCCATCGGTGCGGAAGTGGTTGGCGGCCACGTTGTAGCGGATCGGGCCCTGCACGCCACGCAGCTGGGCGCCGGCGCTGACAGTGTTGTCGCTGCCGGTATCCAGCCGCAGGCGCCACGGGTCGCCTTCGGCACCGTCCGCGCTCCACACCTGGACCACGCCACCGGAGGAGTTGCCGTACAGCGCCGAGAACGGCCCGCGCAGCACCTCCACGCGCTGCGCCGAGAGCAGGCTGGCGTGGGAGAGCTGGCCCTGGCCGTCGGGCATGGTGGCCGGCACACCGTCCACCAGCACGCGCACGCCGCGCACGCCGAAGGTCGAACGCGCGCCGAAGCCGCGGATCGAGAGCTGGGTGTCCTGCGCGTAGTTCTGACGATCGCGTGCGACCACCCCGGGGATGCCG
Organism: Stenotrophomonas sp. BIO128-Bstrain; assembly: GCF_030128875.1. NCBI lineage: Bacteria > Pseudomonadati > Pseudomonadota > Gammaproteobacteria > Lysobacterales > Lysobacteraceae > Stenotrophomonas > Stenotrophomonas sp. BIO128-Bstrain. The sequence continues at coordinate 3,869,571 of NZ_CP124620.1, forward strand.
TTGAGCGCCTCGGAGAGCTGGGCCAGCGGGCCGGTACGGTCTTCATCCACCCAGACCGTGGTCAGCGAGGCGGGCAGGTCGATATCGGCCACCTGCGCCACGCGCGCAGCCTGGACCTGGACCGTGGGCAGCCGCTCGATCGGGGCGGTGGGAGCGGGGGTGTTCTGGGCCTGCGCCAGCGACGGCAGCAACACGGCCGAGGCCAGCGCACAATGGCGGGCCAGCGGGGTAAGACGGAGCATGCGGGGCGGGATCCTCGGTAAATGGGCGTGCCGCACGCCATGGTACGGAAGATGACGTGACGACGGCCTCGGCGCCCTTGGCAGGGCTTTGTTACGATGGGTCGGTTTTGGCTGATTCTGCCGCCAATCCTGCGTCGCGCCACCCTCCCCCTTCCGTCATCCGAATGAGTACCGCCGTGTCCTTCTTTGCAAATGTGGAACTGGTCCCAGGCGACCCGATCCTGGGCCTGACCGAGGCTTACAACGCCGACAGCCGTCCGACCAAGGTCAACCTGGGCGTGGGCATCTATTACGACGAGAGCGGCCGCATCCCGCTGCTCCGCGCCGTGAACAGGATCGAACAGCAGCTGGCCAATGACGCCAAACCGCGCGGCTACCTGCCGATCGACGGCCTGCCGGCCTACAACCAGGCCACCCGCGAGCTGGTCTTCGGCAAGGATTCGCCGCTGCTGGCCGCTGGCCGCGTGGCCACCTCGCAGACCATCGGCGGCAGCGGTGCGCTGCGCGTCGGCGCGGACCTGCTGCACAAGCTGCTGCCGCACGCCACCATCGCCATCAGCAACCCGAGCTGGGAAAACCATCGCGCGGTGTTCGGCGCGGCCGGCTTCGACGTGGTCGATTACACCTACTTCGATGCCGCCACCCATGGCGTGGACTTCGACGGCATGCTGGCCGACCTCGGCAAGCTGCAGCCGGGCACCGTGGTGCTGCTGCACGCGTGCTGCCACAACCCGACCGGTGCCGACCTCACCGTCGCGCAGTGGAAGCAGGTGGCCGAGCTGCTGAAGGACCGCCAGCTGTTCCCGTTCATCGACATGGCCTACCAGGGCTTCGACAAGGGCATCAGCGAAGATGGCGCCGCCGTGCGCATCATCGCCGAGGCCGGCATCGACAGCTTCGTGGTCGCCAACTCGTACTCCAAGTCGTTCTCGCTGTATGGCGAGCGCATTGGCGCGCTGTCGGTGGTCGCCCCGGATGCGAACGCGGCCAAGGCGGTGCAGTCGCAGGTCAAGCGCATCATCCGCACGATCTACTCCAGCCCGTCCAACCATGGCGCGGCGCTGGTGGCCGGCGTGCTCAACAGCGTCGAGCTGCGCCAGCTGTGGGAAGCGGAACTGACCGAGATGCGTGAGCGCATCCATGCCCTGCGCCATGGCCTGGTGGAGAACCTGGTCGCCGCCGGCGCACCGGAGTACGCCTTCATCAACGACCAGGCCGGCATGTTCTCGTACTCAGGCCTGAGCCGCGCCCAGGTGGACCGCCTGCGCGACGAGTTCGCGATCTACGCGGTGGGCACCGGCCGCATCTGCGTGGCCGCACTGAACCAGGGCAACCTGGAGTACGTGGCCAAGGCCGTGGCGACCGTCAGCAAGGGCTGAGCGGCATCGCCCCCGTGAGGAAGAACGGCCGCCCTGTGCGGCCGTTTTTCTTTGCCGCGCCGGCAGCGCGTTGCGCGCGGTGGGAACGGTTACGGCGGCCCGCGCCTCGTAATGGCTCCGGGGAAGGGCGACAATAGGCGCTTCCCCTTTGAAGGCCGCCTGATTCCATGTCCCAGACGTCGCTGACCCGCTATCTGATCGAAGAGCAACATGCCGGCCGCATCAACGCCGATCTGCGCCAGCTGATCGCTGTCGTTGCCCGCGCCTGCACCAGCATCTCCATCGCGGTCAGCAAGGGCGCGCTGGGCGGTGTGCTGGGCGAAGCCGGCACTGGCAACGTGCAGGGCGAAGCGCAGAAGAAGCTGGACGTGATCAGCAACGAGATCCTGCTGGAAGCCAATGCCTGGGGCGGCCACCTCGCGGCCTGCGCCTCGGAAGAAATGGATCATTGCCAGCCGGTGCCGGACACCTACCCGCGCGGTGACTTCCTGCTGCTGTTCGATCCCCTCGATGGCAGCTCCAACATCGACGTCAACGTCTCGGTCGGCACCATCTTCTCGGTGCTGCGCTGCCCGCCGGGCACCGAACAGCCCAACGATGCCAGCTTCCTGCAGCCGGGCACCGCGCAGGTCGCGGCCGGCTACTGCATCTACGGGCCGAGCACGCAGATGGTGCTCACCGTCGGCCACGGCACGCACGCCTTCACCCTGGACCGCGAGAAGGGCGAGTTCGTGCTGACCACGCCGGACATGCAGATCCCGGCGGACACCCAGGAATTCGCGATCAACATGTCCAACCAGCGGCATTGGGAAACCCCGATGCAGGGCTACGTGCAGGACCTGCTGGCCGGCAAGGAAGGCGCGCGCGGCAAGAACTTCAACATGCGCTGGATCGCCAGCATGGTCGCCGACGTGCATCGCATCCTGACCCGCGGCGGCATCTTCATCTACCCGTGGGACACGAAGGATCCCTCCAAAGCCGGCAAGCTGCGCCTGATGTACGAAGCCAACCCGATGGGCCTGCTGGTCGAACAGGCAGGCGGCGCTGCCACCACCGGGCGCGAGCGCATTCTCGAGATCCAGCCCGATCAGCTGCACCAGCGCGTGCCGGTGTTCCTCGGCTCGCGCAATGAAGTGGAAGAAGCCACCCGTTACCACCGCGAACACGACAGCGCGGCAGGGTGATTTCCTACGCAGGGCTGGCCGCCTGGTCAGCCCTGTTGCTACGTGGCAACGGCGTGACATCGGCCACGGCAGCGGTCACCATCGGCCATTCGTGCCCACGGATGACCCCATGACTGCCGACGCGCCGCTCGATTTCATCGAAGTAATCCACAACGCCGTCCCCAACGAGGTCTGCGCGGCCCTGCAGGCCCAGATGCGATCCAGTGCGCAGTTGCAGCCGGGCGAAGTGGGCAGCGGTGTGTTCCCGGAACTCAAGCACAGCAAGGATCTTCGCATCAGCGGGCGCCCCGAGTGGCGGCAGGCCGAAGCGCTGCTGCAGCAAGCGGTTTTCAAGGGTTTGCTGACTTATCTACGCCGTTATCCACAGGCCCTGATCTCGCCATTGATGTTGCAGATCCAGGACAGCCAGGGCCAACCGCGCCGGTTGGCGGCCGAGGACTTCCCCGACATGGACGACGCCACGCTGTCCGACCTGGCCCGCACCTGCCTGCGGCCCGGTGCCATCAATCTGCAATGGTATGCAGCGGGCGAGGGCGGCTATCCGTACTGGCACTGCGAGCTGTATCCACGCGATCCGGCCGGCGAAACGCTGCACCGCCATCTGCTGTGGACGCTCTACCTCAATGACGATTTCGGCGCCGGCGAAACCGAGTTCCTGTTCCAGGGCCGCAAGGTCGCGCCGCGCACGGGCAGCCTGTTGATCGCACCGACGGCGTTTACCCACACGCACCGGGGCAACCGGCCGCAGGGTGGGGACAAGTTCATTGCAACGAGCTGGGTTCTTTTCCAGAGTGCGCAGAAATTGTTTGGTGGGAATTGATCAGCGCGCCAACACCAGCAACACAGCACCGGCAACAACCACCACCGCCAGCACCATCACCGTGATCAGCACATTGCGCCCGGTGCGCTTCGCCTTGGCCTTCAACCCGGCCAGCACGTCCAGATCGAGATAGAGACGATCACTGCCCGCGTCGCGGATGACGCCGTTGTCGCGGTAGTACTTCAGTGGCGCGTGGAGTGCAGGGTCGATGCTGTCCGCCGCGATCGCGCTCTGCGGCGACAGCGCCTGATGGCCGGTAAAGTGTGCGATCAACGCGTCGCGCTGCTGCTGCACCGCTGCGGTGATGGCGGCATTGATCGCGATGTTGGCCGCGTTCGACGCGGCCGAGGTGGCTGCCGATGACATGTGGTTCCCCCTGGCTATCCGATATGGACGTCAGACCACCGCGACGCGGCGCCTTGGCCCGATTGTTGGGCGGGCGCGGCCCAAAGTCCATCGGGGGGCGCTGGTTAGAACAGCGAACCCTGGGGCGAGTCGACCCGCGGCGGCAACGGCCGCAGGAAGCGGGTGCAGTCCAACTTCGGCCAATGGCTGTGCTGCGCATCGAAGCCCAGGCGCTTGCGGGCCAGCTTGAAACGGTTGGACAGCAGGTCCGCGTAGACCCCTTCGCCGCGCATGCGCGTGCCGAACTCGCTGTTGTAGTCCTTGCCACCGCGCAGCTGGTTGATGGTGCTCATCACGCGCGTGGCGCGGTCCGGGTGGTGGGTGTCGAGCCAATCGCGGAACAGCGGCGCCACTTCCAGCGGCAGGCGCAGCAGCACGTAGCCGGCGGTGGAGGCACCGGCATCGTGGGCTGCCTCGAGCACGGCTTCCAGTTCGGCATCGTTGATCCACGGGATCACCGGCGCGACCATTACCCCGACCGGGATGCCGGCATCGCTCAGGCGACGCATCGCGCGCAGCCGTGCATGCGGGGCCGAGGCGCGTGGCTCCAGCTTCGCCGACAGGTGCGGGTCCAGCGAGGTCACCGAGAAGTGCACGCTGACCAGCTGCTTTTCCGCCAGCGGTGCGAGCAGGTCGATGTCGCGCTCGACCAGCGCATTCTTGGTGATCAGCGAGAACGGGTGCTGCGTTTCGAGCATCACCTCGATCAGCTGGCGGGTCAGCTTGAGTTTGCGCTCGATCGGCTGGTAGGCGTCGGTGTTGATGCCCAGCGCGATCGGCTGCGGCACGTAGCCGGGGCGCGAGAACTCCTTGCGCAGCAGCTGCGGCGCATTGGTCTTGGCGAACAGCTTGGTCTCGAAGTCCAGGCCGGGCGAGAGATTGAGATAGGCGTGCGAGGGCCGGGCAAAACAGTACGAACAGCCATGCTCGCAACCCCGGTACGGATTGACCGACTGGCTGAAGCCGACGTCCGGCGACTTGTTGCGGCTGATGATGCTGCGTGCGGTCTCGGCACGGACTTCGGTGCGCAGGCGCGGGGCAGCGAACTCTTCACTCTCGTCCGGCGCCCAGCCGTCGTCCATCGCTTCGCTGACGGTGACCTCGAAGCGGCCCGCCAGGTGCGTGCTGGAGCCCCGGCCTTTGATCGCAATACCCATCTTCAAAGCCTATCGCCCGGATGTCGCAGCGAATGAGACGTCGTGGCGTCGGAACGGCGGGGATAGGGGATATCCATGGTTAGTAGTATTACTAACCACAGGGGCAATTGGAAGTGAAACCTGCGCCCGGTAAGGCTCACCGGGGGTGGGAGCCGATTTGATCCCCTACATTATCCACAGGGCCAGAGCGCGTGCCTCGCCTGCCCCGTCACCGGCGGCTGAGCCGACCAACGGTCGGCTCTACCTGATGCCGGGCGCCCCTTACGCGGCAGGGCTACGCGCCGCATCACAGCAGCCGCAGATAGCCCTTCACCGTGGCATCCAGCCCGTCATACAGCGCCTCGCTGATCAGCGCATGTCCGATCGAGACTTCCAGCACGTCCGGCACGGTCCGCAGGAAATCGGCCAGGTTGTCCTGCGACAGGTCATGCCCGGCGTTGACCCCCAGGCCGGCCGCCTGTGCGCGGCGGGCTGCATCGGCGAACACGGCCAGCATGGCCCTGGCGTCGCCGGCGGCATGCGCCTCGGCGTAGGGGCCGGTGTAGAGCTCCACGCGGTCAGCACCGATGGCCGCGGCCTGGGCGATGTCGGGGTTGCCCGCATCCACGAACAGACTGACCCGGCAGCCGTACGTCTTCAAATCGGCGATCAGCGGGCGCAGGCGCTGCGCATCCCGGGCGAAGTCGACGCCGTGGTCGGACGTGAGCTGGCCGTCGCCATCGGGCACCAGGGTGGCCTGGGCGGGGCGGGTCTGCGCGCACAGCGGCAGCAGCCCGGGGTAACCCTCACGCGGGGGCGCGAACGGGTTGCCCTCGATGTTGAACTCCACCCCGCGCTCGGCCGTCAGCGCGGACAGGGCCAGCACGTCCTCGGCGTGGATGTGGCGGCGGTCCGGGCGCGGGTGCACGGTGATGCCGTGCGCGCCGGCCTCCAGGCAGGCACGGGCGGCCTGCAGCACGTCCGGGTCGGTGCCACCGCGCGAGTTGCGCAGGACGGCGATCTTGTTCACGTTGACGCTGAGTTGGGTCATGGCACTACGAGGGGTCGGACTCACCCTGAGCGGTCGGGGTGCGCGCCTGGAGGGCGAGCTCCCGCAGCCGACGGAGTTCGTTGGGATCGGTGATGGCCGCGCGGGTGGGCTGCACGTCACCGAAGCGGGCCACGTAAAGGCCGCGGACCCACGCCAGCAGGAACACCAGGGTGCCCAGCAGCGACAGCGCCATCAGCCCCATGTGGGGGGTCTTGAGCGCCATGCCGAAACAGGCCAGCGCGAACAGCAGGAACAGCCAGTACATGTCGTTCTCCCCGATTGACCGGGCCAGTGTAGCGCTGGCGCCGGGTGCGGTTCCACGGGGAGCGGTGGCTACAGCAACGGCGATGCCAAGCGTGCGAAGGCCTCGGGAACACGGTGCCGCCACAGCGAACGCTGGCGATCGTTGTAGACCGGCGAGGCGCTGCTGTACTCGGCCAGCAGGATCTCGGCCAGCGCGGCCACGCGGTCGGTATCGCTGATCATCATCGAGAGCTCGAAGTTGAGCCGGAAGCTGCGGTGGTCGAAGTTGGCACTGCCGACGATGCAGACATCGTCATCGGCGATGAAGGCCTTCGTGTGCAGCATGCGCGGGCCGTACTCGTAGATCTTGACGCCTGCCTGCAGCAACTCGTCGAAGTAGGAACGCGCGGCCTGGGTAACGAACCAGGAGTCGCTCATCTTGGGCACCAGCAGGCGCACGTCCAGGCCGCCGAGTGCGGCCGAGGTCAGCGCCATGCGCGCGGCCTCGCCGGGCACGAAGTAGGGCGTCACCAGCCAGACGCGCTCCTTCGCTTCGTGGATCGCCGCCACGTGCAGCCGGTGGATGGTCTCCCATGACGAGTCCGGACCGGACACCAGCACCTGCGCATTGATGCTGCCCTCGCTGCGGCTGGGCATGGTCTCGGGCCACAACTGCGCGATGTTGAAGCGCGCCGGCTCCTGGCCGGTGGCGTAGATCCAATCCTCGATGAAGACCAGCTGCAGGCTGCGCACCACGTGGCCACGCAGCCGCATGTGCAGGTCGCGATACGCATCCGGGCGGACGCTCTCGTCTTCCTCATCGGTGATGTTGATGCCGCCGGTAAAGGCCTGCAGGCCGTCGATGATGACGAGCTTGCGGTGCGTGCGCAGGTTCAACCAGGGCCGCTTGAACGGCTTGAGCAGCTGCCGCGGATGGAACCAGACGACTTCGGCACCTGCATCCAGCAGCGGTTGCAGGAAGCGCTTGCGGATGGATGACGAGCCGACCGCATCGAGCAGCAGGCGCACGCGCACGCCGGCCGCCGCACGCTCGGTCAGCGCATCGCGCAGCGCGGTGCCGGCGTGGTCCGGATTGAAGATGTAGTACTCCAGGTGCAGGTGGTCCTTGGCCGTGGCCACCGCGGCAAGCAGTGCGCTGTAGGTGGCCGCGCCATCGACCAGCCACTCCACCTCGGTGGCCGAGCTCGGTGAGAGCCCGGTGGTGGCCTGGGCGATCTTGGCCAGCTCGGTGCAGTCCGCATCCGGCGGGCAGACGCTGCTGTAGTGCTCCATGCCCGAGCGCGAACGGCCACGGCGCAGGCGCTGTCGTTTCACCTTCTGCGGGCCGAGCAGGTAGTAGATGAACAGCCCCACGTAGGGCAGGGCGGCCAGCGAGAGGATCCAGCTCAGCGTGGCGACCGGCTCGCGCTTCTGCAGCATGATCCAGCCGATCAACCACAGCAGATAGAGAATGTAGGCCGCCACCATCAGCGGGCGCAGGTGCGGGATGGCGTCGAGCCAGTCCCCGAAGAGATCGAAGGTTGCGAGCATGGCCGGATGATAGCGGGCGGCGTGGCGCTGGCGCGTATCCACAGGCGGTGGCACAAAAAAAACGCCCCTGTTTCCAGGGGCGTTTTCCAGTCGCGTCATGACTGCGTCTTGCGTATTACTGCTGTACGAAGCCGATCTTCTTCATCTGAGCATTCTTCGCGGCAGCCAACACCTTGGCCATCACGTCGTACTCGGAGTCCGGGCTGGCATCGATGCGCAGTTCCGGCTGGTTGGTCGGATCACGCTGCACTTCCTGCTCCATACGCTGCTGCAGTTCGCTCACAGCGACGGGGCTGTTGTTCCACGACACCTGGTTGCTGGCGTCCACCTTCAGCTCGATCGGCGGCGGCGGTTCGACAGTCACCGGCGGTGGGTTGAGCACGCGCTGCGGCAGGTCAACGGCGATCGGGTACGTCATGATCGGCGCGGTGACGATGAAGATGATCAGCAGCACCAGCATCACGTCCACGAGGGGCGTGACGTTGATGTCGGCCATGGGGCCTTTGTTACCACCAGTACTGAACGCCATGGCTTACTGCCCCTTCTCTTTGGTGGCGACGAAGCCAACGTCGAGCATGCCCTGTTCCTGCGCGATCTTCGTCATCTCATTGATGACGCGCATCTTGGTGGTGCGGTCACCACGCAGGTTGAGGGGCGGCTGCGGGGTCTGCTGGGCGGCGGTCGCCAAGCGCGACTCGAGCGTCTGCTTGTCGATTTCCTCGTCGTTCCAGTAGATCGAGCCGTCTTCCTTGACTGCCAAGGTGATCGGGCTCGAACGCTTCTCAGCGTCTTCCGGATTCTGCACCAGGTTGGCCTCAGGCAGATCCACCTTGACCTTGTGGGACATCAGGGGCGCCGTGATGATGAAGATGATCAGCAGCACCAGCATCACGTCCACGAGGGGCGTAACGTTGATGTCGGCCATGGGGCCGCCGCTGTTACCACTACTGAAAGCCATAACGGGCTCCGTCTAGATCGTGTTGACTACGTTCTCGCTGGGTGACGCGCGTCGCTATTAGCGAACGCGCGAACCGGTGGCGAAGAAGTCGTGCAGGTCGTGAGCGAACGTATCGAACTTGCTGATCGTGGCGCTGTTGATCTTGCTGAAGAAGTTGAAGGCGAACACGGCCGGGATAGCCACGAACAGACCGATGGCGGTCATGATCAGTGCTTCACCCACCGGGCCGGCAACGGCGTCGATCGAGGCGGAACCGGTGGCACCGATCTTGATCAGCGCGCCGTAGATGCCCCACACGGTACCCAGCAGACCCACGAACGGAGCGGTTGCGCCGACGGTGGCCAGCAGGGTCATGCCCGACTGCAGGTTGTTGCTTTCGCGGGTCACGGCCTGACGCAGGGCGCGATCGACGAACTCCGAACGGCTCAGGTTCTCACCCAGGCCACCGGAGGTGCCGCCTTCCGAACGCTGGTGGTGCGCAGCAGCCTGTGCAGCGTCCAGAGCGATCTTGGAGAAGGGCTCCGAAGCCGGCTGTTCTTCCATCGCGCGGATGGCGTCCTGGGCGTTCGGGGTATCCCAGAACAGGCTCACGACCTTGTCGGCAGCAGCCTTCAGACGGGTGGCGCGGAAGATGTTGATGACGGTCCAGTACCAGGACATGGCCGACATAATGATCAGGGTCAGCAGCACGACCCAGGAGACGGCGAAGTCACCCGGCTGGGTGGTCATCTCGTGGATCAGGTGCTCGAAGCCCATCTGCGACAGGGCGTTGGAGTTGCCCCCGGCAGCAGCGGCGATGAAAAGTTCCTGCAGCATGACGCTTACCTTTGTTGTGTGTGGTGATAAAGGGTATTGCTAGAAATAACCGCTAGAGGCGGTGGCCGGCGGGCCACCGGCCACTATCAGTTCAGCGCAAAGTTGACCGGGACGCGAACGCGACCTGCGACCTTCTTCCCGCCCGATTCCGCGGAACGGAAGCTCCACTTGCGAGCTGCTTCCATGGCGGCGCGGTCAAGGTCACGGTTACGGCTGGACTTCTCGACCGACACATTGGTGACGTTGCCATTGGCATCGACGTCAATGATCAGGATGACTTCACCCTGGATACCAGCACGGAACGCGGCCGGCGGGTAACGCGGGGGGTTCATGTTCTTCGACGAGATGTCGACGCTTGCCTCAATGGTGCTCGGCGGCTGCGGCGGCGACGGCGGCGAAGGCGGCGTGACGATGTCGGTCGGACGCGGGTCCGGGATATCGACCACAGGAGCCTGCGGCGGCGGCGGAACCGGGGACGGCTTCGGCGGCGACAGGTTCTTGACCGGCGGCGGCGGAGTGTCATCCGGCGGCGGCGGCGGCGGCGGCGGTGGGGGCGGCGGCGGAGCGTCGACCAGGGTCACCATGATGTTGCGTTCTTTCTCCGCGACGGCCTTGGGAGCCACAGCCGGGATCAGAAGCATCATGAAGGCGGCGAGATGCAGTGCGATTACAAAAGCGATACCCACGATACGCGGCCAGGAGAGGCCGGTGTCATCGCGTTGTTCGTACCTGTGAACGACTAGTTGTTCCGTCATGCGCCAAGAGCTCATTAGTGGGGCCGGGATACCCGGGGACAGGTAGCCCATGATCAGCGGTGCATGACACCGCAGGAACCTCCAAGCTTATACCAATCCTGAGCGCCTGCGCATCACTTGTGCAGGCATTCAGGCGTTATTCCTACTTACTTCAGGTTGATGATTTTCTTCGCATCCGCCTGGTTCTTCACACCCTTCGCCAGCGCTTGCTGGGCGGCCTGCTTGGCCTCCGGAATGCGACCTTCCGAATGCAGCACGCGTGCCAGATTCAGGTAGGTCTCGCCATCCTTGGAAAGCGGGGCAGCCTTCTGCCACGCCTCGATCGCCTTGTCCGCCTGCTGCGGCTCGGAGTAGTAGTACGCCTGGGCCAGTGCCAGGTATACCTGATAATCCGGCTTCAGGATGTTTTTCTGCAGGCCATCATTGATAACGGCAATGACGTCCTTTTCTTTGTTCTCGCTGTTGGCGTAGATCGAGTACAGCTGCTTGTACTCGCGCTCGTCGGTCAGCTGGCCGGCTGCGTACAGCTTGGCCATGACCGCGCCGGCCTTGTCCATCTGGTCGGCCTGCATGTACATGCTGGCCAGGTTCAGCTGGGCCTTCTTGTCGTTCGGGTTCTTGGCAGCCAGCGTTTCAGCCTGCTTGACCGCTTCGCCGGTCTGGCCGGCTTCGGCCATGGCGGCCATCAGCAACTGGTTCCAGTTGTCCTTCGGCTCGGGCGAGCCGGCGATGGCCTGCTGCAGCACCGGGATGGCCTCGGCATAGCGCTCGGCCTGGTACAGCGCCTGGCCCTTGGCGATCAGCTCTTCGGGCTTGTTCGACTTGGTCTCGGCGAAGTACTTGTCCAGGGTCGCCAGGCCTTCGTTGATCTGGTCGTCCTGCAGCTGCAGCTGACCCAGCATCAGCATCGACTGGTAATGGCCGTTGTTGTCCAGGCCGCCGAGCTGCAGCACCTGCTCGAGGTACTTCTTGGCCGAGGCGACGTCGTCCAGCTGGTAGGCCGCCTGCGAGGCGAGCTGCGCGGCGAGCGACTTGTCGTAGGTGTTGGCGGCGGGATTGGCCAGGATTTCGTCGGCCTGCGCGCGCGTCTCCGGGAACTTCTGGTCGTTGTAGCTGTCAATCATTTTCTGCAGCTTCGGGCCGACCTTGGCCGAGGACTTCTGCTCCGGCTCCTGGCGGGTCGCGTTCGGGTAGAGCACTTCGGCCTTGGCCTGCTTCTTCCCACCACGCGCGCCACGCTCCGACGAGCGGGCCTGGGCGAAGGCATCGGTGATCATGGCGCCACTTACAGCGGTCGCGATGAGGACGGAAAGGACGGCTTGCTTGTGGTTGCTGAAAATCATCTTTCACCTCGATCGAACCGCCGCAGCGGCATCAAAACGGACTGTCAGAAAAATCTGAGCCGCCAAACGTATCAGAAACTGATGGCGTGAGAAATCGTTTCCGATGCTGCAATACAGCATCTTTTGGTCGCATACGGGCGCGTCAGCCACACTTCGGACGACGCCCGTCCGCCTGGGCTTGTTGGTATACACCACTCAGGGAGGGCGCGTCTCGCTGCAATTCCCGGATGCGGTTGGCCGGATCGGGGTGGGTGGACAGCCACTGCGGTGACCGGCCGCCGCTGGCAGCCATCATGTTCTGCCACAGATCGACCGCCTGGGCCGGGTTGAAACCGGCCTCGGCCATCAGGCGCTGGCCGACGATATCGGCCTCGCTTTCCTGGGTCCGCGAGCCTGGCAGGAGGAAGGCCGCCTGGGCACCGGCGCCGCCGAGCTGGCTGACGGTACTGGCCGCTCCCTCGCCGTAGGCCGCGCCTGCCAGCGCGCCGAGGACCGACAGCCCGGTCTGCGCACCCATCTGGCGGGTGATGCGTTCTTCGTGGTGGCGGGAGATCACGTGCCCGATCTCGTGGCCGATGACGGCGGCCAGCTGATCCTGGTTCTTGGCGACGGTGAAGATGCCGGTATTGACCCCGACCTTGCCGCCGGGCAAAGCGAACGCGTTGGGTTCCTTGTCGACCATCAGGGCCGTCTCCCACCGTACGCCACGGTACTGTGCGGGAAGCTGAGCGACCAGCGCATTCACCACGCACTGGACGTAGGCGTTCTGCTTCGGGTCGGTGCTCAACGTACCTTTGGACTTGGTCTCGGTAAACGCCTGCGCGCCCAGCTGGTCCAGCTCGGCCTGCGATACCCCGCCCACCATCTGGCGGCGGCCGGTGGGTGAGGTGGTGGTGGCGCACGCGCTCACCAGCATGGCGATGGCAATTCCCAACAGCACTGGTTTCATGTGCGATCCCCCGTGTTCATATGCGCAGTGTGGAACGTGGCGACGTAAATTTTCGTCAAGCCGCGTAGTCGTTATTGGATGCCCAGGAACATGAGGGCGGCCAGGGCAATGCCGTTGTTCAACGCATGCGCGGCGATCGGCGCCCACAAGGTGCCGGTGCGCTGGTAGAGCCAGGCGAAGGCGGCGCCCATGCCGCCATAGACCAGCCACAGCTGGGCGATTTCCCATGGGCCGTTGGCGCTGGTACCGGGAATTTCATGCACCAGGGCGAAGGCCAGGCTGCTCAGCAACATGCCCAGCAGCGGCCGGCCGGCCTGCCACAGGCGACCGAACAGCACCCGGCGGAACAGCAGTTCCTCATAGGCCGGAGCAAGCACCACGGCAAACAGCGCCAGGAACCAGGGGAAGCGCGTCATCGCCTGTTCCATCAGCGCCAGGTTGGTCGGCACCGGCTCGATACCGCCCTGTTTGGCCAGCCACGCGATCAGATTGCTGCCGACGATCACCCCGGTGGCGACCAGTAGTGTCCACCCCCAGGTGGAAGGGCGACGGGCGGCCTGGAACGACAGCGCCCGTTCGGCGGGCGTGGCCCGACGACGGAAGAAATACAGCACCAGTGCCGCGCCACCGGTGGCGACCAGCGCCATCAGGATCTGGGCGAGGGCACCGGGTTGTCCGAGCTGCTGGGCAAGACCGGCGACCGCGGACGCATCCGCACCGTCGCGCGCCGCCTGGTAACCGACGATCGCACCGCGGTAGAGCCCCCAGGCCAAGCCGCTGATCAGACTGAGCGAGAGCAGCACCGCCACGCCGATGCCCAGATCGATGAAGAACCCTGCAAGCGGAGAACCCGGCCTGCGCGGTGATGATGGAACAGCGGGGGGAAGCGGAGGCGTCATGGACGCCGGGGGGGTAACGGACATCGGATTCCTGGCATCGGGGGGCGATGGCCGGCCAGGGTCGCCCCCGGCCGGCCTTGCCCCGATTGTGTCAGATATCCAGGTTGGCGACCTTCAGCGCATTGTCTTCGATGAAGTCGCGGCGCGGTTCGACCACGTCGCCCATCAGCGTGCTGAAAATCTGGTCGGCGGCCACGGCATCCTCGATCCGCACCTGGAGCAGGCGGCGGGTGTCGGGATTGACCGTGGTGTCCCAGAGCTGCTCCGGATTCATTTCACCCAGACCCTTGAATCGCTGGATCTGGCGACCCTTCTTGGCTTCATCCAGCAGCCAGTTGCGCGCCTCGGCGAAGCTGCCGACCTCGGCCGATTTGGCACCGCGGCTGATCTTCGCACCGGCACGGACCAGGCCGTGGAGGAGCAGGGAGGACTGGTGCAGGGCACGCAGTTCGCCGGTCTCGAATGCGGCCAGCGGCAGCACCTGGATCAGCTGTTCGCCCATGTGGCGACGCGTGACCAGCACGGCTGCCGGACGTTCGTCGGTGGGTTCCTGCAGTTCCAGCGTATAGCGCGGCGAACCGAGGCTGCCCTGGTTGAGGCGGGTGGCCAGCGCGGCCAGGCCCTCGTCTGCGCCGGCCTTGCGCAGGTGTTCCAGATCCATCGGCGTGAAATCGATCAGCGCTTCCAGCACCTGGCGGTCATAACGATGGCTGTTGCGCGCGATGGTTTCCTGCGCCGAGGCGTAGGAAAGCAGCAGCTTCTCCAGCGCCACGCCTTCGATGCCGGGTTCGCTCTCGGCCGGGATCAACGAGGCGTTTTCCACCGCGCTGCTGGCCAGGTACGCATCCAGCGCCGGGTCATCCTTCAGGTACAGCTCCTGCTTGCCCTGCTTGATCTTGTACAGCGGCGGCAGGCCGATGTAGATGTGGCCACGCTCGATCAGCTCCGGCATCTGACGGTAGAAGAAGGTCAACAGCAGCGTACGGATGTGCGCGCCGTCGACGTCGGCGTCGGTCATGATGATGATGCGGTGGTAGCGCAGCTTGTCCGGGTTGTACTCGTCCCGGCCGATGCCGGTGCCCAGCGCGGTGATCAGCGTACCGACCTGGTCCGAGGCGAGCATGCGGTCGAAGCGGGCGCGTTCCACGTTGAGGATCTTGCCGCGCAGCGGCAGCACGGCCTGGTTCTTGCGGTTGCGGCCCTGCTTGGCCGAGCCACCTGCCGAGTCACCCTCGACGATGAACAGTTCGGACAGCGCCGGATCTTTTTCCTGGCAGTCGGCCAGCTTGCCCGGCAGGCCGGCGATATCCAGCGCGCCCTTGCGGCGGGTCAGATCGCGCGCCTTGCGGGCCGCTTCACGTGCACGCGCCGCGTCCACGATCTTGCCGGCGATCGCCTTGGCTTCGTTGGGGTTTTCCTGCAGGAATTCTTCCAGGCGCGCACCGAAGGCACTTTCCACCGCCGGGCGCACGTCCGAGCTGACCAGCTTTTCCTTGGTCTGGCTGGAGAAGCTCGGGTCCGGCACCTTCACCGACAGCACCGCGATCATGCCTTCGCGCATGTCATCGCCGGTCAGGTTGATCTTGGCCTGCTTGGCGATGCCGTTCTGCTCGATGTAATTGTTGAGCACACGGGTCAGCGCACCGCGGAAACCGGCGAGGTGGGTACCGCCATCCTTCTGCGGGATGTTGTTGGTGAAGCAGTACATCGTTTCCTGGTAGGAATCGGTCCACTGCAGCGCCACGTCCACGACGATCCCGTTGGACTCACCGGTGACGGAGATCACGTTCGGGTGCAGCGGCGTCTTCAACTGCGCCAGATGCTCCACGAAGCTGCGGATGCCGCCTTCGTAATGGAAGTCGTCGCGCCGGCCGTCGCCGCGCTCGTCCACCAGCACGATCTTGACGCCGGAATTGAGGAAGGACAGCTCACGCAGGCGGCGGGCCAGGATGTCGTAGTGGAACTCGACGTTGTCGTGGAACGCCTTCACCGACGGCCAGAAGCGCAGGGTGGTACCGCGCTTGGTGCTGGCTTCAACCTGCTTGAGCGAGTTGACCGCAGCACCGTCAGCGAATTCCTGCTGGTAGTGGAAGCCGCCCTGGTAGATATCCAGCAGCAACTTCTGCGAGAGCGCATTGACCACGCTGACGCCCACGCCGTGGAGGCCGCCAGACACCTTGTAGCTGTTGTCATCGAACTTGCCACCGGCGTGCAGGACCGTCATCACGACTTCGGCGGCGGAGACTTCGCGATCGAGCTTCTTGCTCATCTGCTCGTGCTTGCCGGTCGGGATGCCGCGCCCGTTGTCCGACACCGAGACCGAACCGTCTGCGTGGATCATCACCGACACATGGTCGGCGTGGCCGGCCAAGGCTTCGTCGATGGAGTTGTCGACGACCTCGAACACCATGTGGTGCAGACCGGTGCCGTCATGGACGTCGCCGATGTACATACCAGGACGCTTGCGGACAGCCTCGAGGCCTTCCAGGGCGGTGATGCTGTTGGCGTCGTAGTTGCCGCTATTTGCGGGGATGTTCTGTTCTTCAGTCATTGCGCTTGCCGTAGGCTCCGCAGGTCGGTCCGCCGCGGTGAGGCGGGGCGCCGAGTAATAAGGGGTTGCAACAGCAATTATACCAGCCGGGCACCGTGGCCCCTGGGGGACCACTATGGCACAAGCTGGACTTGTCCATGTTCCACGTGGAACCGCGTGATATCTGTCGCGTCGATCAGTGCCGCCGGAACTTCAGTGGCGGTGATGAAGATCTGCGCCGGGCCGGCCTTCAAGCGCTCCAGCACCCGTGCCTGGTGGTGTCGATCCAACTCCGAAGACAGGTCGTCCAATGCGATGACCGGCCATTCGCCGCGCTGCTCGGCGTAGTCTTCGGCCTGTGCCAGCAGGCAGGTGAGGGCCGTCAGTTTCGCCTGCCCCCGCGAGAGTGCATCCCGGCCGGGAATGGTCTCGAATCCGACGCTCCAGTCGGCCCGGTGTGGACCGACCGAGGTATAGCCGGCCATCCGGTCACGTTCCCGGGCCAGAAGCAGGGCATCGGAGAGTGAAACCTCCTGCTTGCGCCACCCTGGGCTCAAGCTCAGCGACTGGATGCCCAGATTGGGGGCCAGGACGGCGGCCAGTTCCACGGTGCGTTCCTGCAACCGCTCCAGATAGTGCTGCCGGCGGGTGGTCAGCGGTTCGCCGGCTTCGGCGAGCTCTCGATCCCAGGCATCCAGGGCGTGCGGATGCCCGCCCTGCTTGAGCAGGGCGTTGCGCTGCTTGAGGGCTCGCGAGTACCGCCGCCACAGCCCCATGAAGTCTGGTTCCACGTGGAACAAACCCCAATCGAGGAACCGCCGACGGGGCTCACCGCCGCCACTGACCAGCGCGTGGCTACCTGGTTCGAAGGTCACCACCGCCAGCGCCGCGCAGAGGGTGCCGAGCTGGGCGACATCCTCACCGTCCAGTCGGCCTTTCCATTCCTGCCCACTGTGGCGGAGCCCGGCCTTCCGCCGCGTCGGGGTTTCGGCGCCTTCGCGCTGCTCATCCCATTCGACAAAGACATCCAGCGCCTCCCGGCCCTGGCGCACCAGCCCATCCCGCACCCGGCCACGGAAACTGCGCCCGTACGCCATGACATGCAGCGCCTCCAGGACACTGGTCTTTCCGGCGCCATTGTCGCCGGTGATCAGATTGATGCCCGGTTTCGGCGCGAGTTCGACGGTATCGAAGCGGCGAACCTGGTGCAGGGAGAGACGGCGGATATGCATGCGGAAGATCGACGCCGCGCCGGGCGGCAGAGGGGTAGCGGGGAATCGATCAGCTTACTGCATTGCCCTGGTTCCACGTGGTGCAAGCAGCCCTGGAAGTGCGCCGCCGTACAGTCCCCGGCGTTTCACCCAGCCCCGGGAGGAAGTGCCGGGCCCCGGCGGACGATGGCGAACCCCACTGCCCGATGTGGAGCAGGGCAGTGCAAGGCGGACGAGGCGGCGTAGGGGACTCACTCAGGCGTGCCGTACCACGTGGAACATGCCCGTCGACCTCCACCCGGAGGCTCGAGAACGCGCTCAATTTCTTCAATTCTGAGGCTCGTCCAGGCCCATGGTGCTGCAGATTTCAAGAAATCCGGGGCGTTTTCCAGGGCGCCCAGCAGCCCGATCAGTACGTCCGAGCGGGATTGTTTGAATTCTGCGCGCGTCGCCGAAGCGCACCCCGTCAGAAATGAAGGACGCTCGCGCAGACCCAAACGAGACTGTCCACATCCCCCATGTATGAGTTATGCACAACCTAAGGGCAATCTGTGGATAAAAAGAGGCCTTGGAACAGGCTTTAAAGATACCCACAGGATCACCCCCAGGCTCAGGCCCTGTTTTACCGGGGGTTTCGAGGCCCTAATTCTCTTTGTAACCAACCATTTAACCTACTTTTCAACCAAATCTGGCCCTACCACCACCACCTAGCTTTAGATTTATATACAGTTTTTAAAAGCATAGAGCTGTGATTCAGCGGCAGAAAGCCGACTCGTCGCGGCGCTCCAGATCTGGAGAGAACTCTGTCCTGGTTCGCAGTGGCGGCTTAACAGGATTCGCGCGATTGGCGGCGGGCAGGCGCTACCGAGCCACTTTTGCACCTGCGTTCGATAACGATCACCCCATCGCAAGATCGCTACTGGTTTGTGAGCGCAGCGAGGATGCGAATCGCGTGTGCCGGTGGCGACCTTGGTTCACGTGGCCGGTAACCATGGAGATCGGCCTTCACCCCCTACCCATGAAGCAGGCCTGCGTGTGCGGATACCCGGTCAGACAAGCAGGCAGGCAGGCGGGCAGACGGGCAGACGGGCAGACGGGCAGACGAAGCAAGCATCTCCGAGGTTCAACGCTACGACGATGCTCCACGTGGAACATCGTTTCTTTCGCCCAAAAAGAAACCCGGCAGTGCCGGGCTTCTCAAACAACTCGGTTCCACGTGGAACCAGCGCGCCAGGTCAGAGACGCAGCGGCATCACCACATGACGCGACTTCTCGCTGCTGGCCTCGCGGACCAGGGCAGAGGAGTTCGAATCACGCAGCTGGATCACGACGTGCTCGTCGCGCAGTGCCGATAGGGCATCCAGCAGGTAGTTCACGTTGAAGCCGATGGCAAGGTCGCTGACCGTGGTATCGGCCTCGATCTCTTCCTGGGCTTCTTCCTGCTCCGGGTTGTGCGCGCTGATTTTCAGGTTGCCCGGCGAGACTTCCACGCGGATACCGCGGTACTTCTCGTTGGACAGAATCGCAGCACGCTGCAGCGAGGCACGCAGGGCTTCGCGATCGACCTTCACTTCGCGATCGGCACCGATCGGGATGACAGCCTCGTAATCCGGGAAGCGACCGTCGATCAGCTTGGAGGTGAAGGTCACATCGTCGCGCTTGACGCGCACGTGGCTGCGGCCGACTTCCAGCTCGATCTCGCGATCACCGCTTTCCAGCAGGCGCTGCAGCTCGGTCACGCCCTTGCGCGGCACGATGATCTGGCGCTTGGCACCGCTGGCCTTTTCCAGCTCGGTTTCGCACAGCGCCAGGCGGTGACCATCGGTCGCCACGGTACGCAGGGCATCGCCACGCAGGTCGAACAACAGGCCGTTGAGGTAGTAGCGCACGTCCTGCTGGGCCATCGCGAACGCGGTGCGTTCGATCAGCTCCTTCAGGGTCGCTTCGCCGATGGCCACGCGCTCGGTGGCTTCGACTTCGTCGACAGACGGGAAGTCGTTGGCCGGCAACGTTGCCAGGGTGAAGCGGCTGCGCCCGGCCTGCACGGTGATCTTGTCACCGGTCTGCGAGACGGTGATCCGGCTGCCGTCGGGCAGGGCACGGATGATCTCGAACAGCTTGCGGGCGGGGATGGTGGTCTCGCCGTCCTGGGCATCTTCCACCGCGATCCGCGACACCATTTCCACTTCCAGGTCCGTGCCGGTCAGCGACAGCTGTCCGTTCTGGACCTGAACCAGGAAATTAGCCAGAACCGGCAGGGTCTGGCGGCGTTCGACCACGTTGACGACTTGTGCCAACGGCTTGAGAAAGGCTTCGCGCTGCAGTGTGAAACGCATGTGGTTCCGTGCCCCTATGCTTTAAAAAAATGTGGAATAAATCAAAAGCTTGGTGGTGCTGGTAGGGCCAGAATCGCGGGAAAACACGACTAAGCCTTTGTAAACAAAAGGGTTTTTGACCTCGAAACCCTCTGCATTACTAGCCCCCAAGGGGTGGGGAAAGGTGTGGATAACTTTACCGCCGAATCGAGCGGCTTTTTTATCCACAACCTATACCTCGCTTACTACCGGATTCTGCACCGTTTTATGCGATGACGCCTTAGCGGCGTACATGCATCATTCGCTCAACTTCCGGATCAGCTTGTCCCAGTCTTCCCGCAACTTGCCGTCGGCTTCCATCAACGTCCGGATCTGCCGGCAGGCATGCAGCACCGTGGTGTGGTCCCGGCCGGCAAAGGCGTCGCCGATTTCCGGCAGGCTGTGCTCGGTCAGTTCCTTGGTCAGGGCCATGGCGACCTGACGGGGACGGGCCAGCGAGCGGGTCCGACGCTTGGACAGCAGATCCTTGATCTGCAGCCCGTAGTAGTCGGCCACGGTTTTCTGGATGTTGGGAATGCTGATCGCCTGCTGCTGGGCGCGAAGCAGGTCGCGCAGGGTTTCCTGGGCGAAATCAGTGGTGATCGCACGGCCGGTGAAATTGGCGCGTGCGGCCAGGGTATTCAACGCACCTTCGAGGTCGCGGACATTGGAGCGCATCTTCTTGGCAATCAGAAACGCCACATCGTCGGGGATATCGGTGCCACGCTCGCGGGCCTTGGCCAGCACGATCGCTGCGCGCGTCTCGAAGTCCGGCGGCTCGATCGCCACCGACAGGCCCCAGGCCAGCCGCGACTTCAGCCGTGCTTCCAGGCCCTCGACTTCGCGCGGGTACCGGTCACAGGTCAGGATGATCTGCTGCTTGCCGTCGAACAGGGCGTTGAACGTATGGAAGAACTCTTCCTGGGTACGGTCCTTGCCGGCGAAGAACTGGATGTCATCGATCAGCAGCGCGTCCACCTGCTGGAACTGGCGCTTGAACTGGTCCATGGTTTTTTCCTGCAGCGCACGGATCATCGCGCTGAAGAACTGTTCCGAACGCAGGTACAGCACCTTGGCTGCCGGGTTGGCCTGACGCATCGCATTGCCGGCCGCGAACATCAGGTGGGTCTTGCCCAGGCCGGTTCCGCCGTACAGCAGCAACGGGTTGTGGGCCCGGTCGCCCGGCTTCTGGGCCGCCTGGAACGCCGCGGCCAGGCCCAGCTGGTTGCTGCGGCCCTCCACGAAGTTGGCGAAGGTGTAGTGCGAATCCATGTTGCCGGCGAACGGCACCAGGGGCTCGGCCGGTGCCGCCGGTGAGGACAGGCCCGGAATCGGCGCGATCTGCGCCTCCACCGGGCGCGGACGCGAGCCGATTTCAAGAAAAACGTCGCCGAAACCGGCGAAGTGCGCCAGCAGTTCCTTGATGCGCGGCAGATACAGCTCGCGCACCTGGTCGACGATGAAGGCGTTCGGCGCATAAAGCACCAGGCTGTCCGCGCGCAGATCTGCCTGCAGCGGCTTCAACCAGGTGTGAACATCCTCGGGCGGAAACTCCGCTTCGAGGCGTTCGAGGGAACGAGACCAGGCATCCATCGGCAATAATCGTCTGGGGCCAGCGGATAGGCGAACAAAAGCGCCGCACCGCAGGCCGGAAGGGGGGAAGAATGGATGGCGCAGACTACCACCGACGAGGGGGGCCGGGAATGGTTGTCCCAAAGTTATTCACAAAACGATCCACAGCTATTGCACAGCCCGGTGAATTCCCGTAGTGACAGACACTTGACGGGACCTCGATGAGGTCTATAGAATTTCCGGTTCTTTCCGTCCCCTTCATATAGAGGCCCGCATGGCCACCAAGCGCACTTTCCAACCCAGCAACCTCAAGCGTAAGCGCGACCATGGCTTCCGTGCCCGTATGAAGACCGCTGACGGCCGCAAGATCCTGTCGCGTCGCCGCGCCAAGGGCCGTAAAGTCCTGAGCGCTTGATTGCAATGCCGCTTCCCGCGGCAGACGCAATCCTGACTGTGAGCAGTTCCGACCCGCGCAAGCGATTTCCTCGCTCTGCGCGGGTTCGTACGCGTGCCGAATATACAACGGTCTTCAACGGCGCCCGCCGTGTGTCCGATCCGCTGATGACCCTGCACTGGCTGAAGAGCGATACGCCAGCCAGGTTGGGTCTTGCGGTGTCGCGCAAAGTCGATCCCCGAGCCGTGGGTCGCAACCGAGTGAAGCGTGTGCTGCGCGATGCCACACGCCACCTACGGCCGTGGATGAGTGCCGGCGATTACGTCGTCGTTGCCCGCAGCGCCGCCCGTACCGCCAGCAATTCAGATATCCGCCAGGCCTTTGAACGCCTGCTGCGCCGCCTTGGCGCATTGCCCATGCCGGGCGCGGACGGCACAATGCCGCCGCCCCTGGGCGTTGTACCCCTTTCCCAGTCCGAGCCGGCATTGCGTGCCGGCCCCGTCGAGCCTGCACGCTGATGAACCAGACCCGCGTTTTCCTGATTTTTGCCTGGCTGATGGTGGCCGTGTTGCTGTGGATGGAGTGGGGCCGCGACAAAGCCGCGCCGCCGACCCCGGCCGTGGCCGCCCAGACCACCCAGGCCAGCGTGCCGGGTGCGGCTGCCGGCAGCATTCCCGGTGCACCGGTGCCCCAGGCTGACGGTTCCCTGCCGGCGGCACAGCCGGCCGCACAGACCGAGGCCGGCCCGGCCCGCGTGACCATCACCACCGACGTGCTGCGTCTGGTGCTGGACGGTGGCACGGTGCTGGACGCCGAACTGCTGCAGTTCCCGCAGACCAAGGAAGAAGGCAGCCCGCCGGTCCGCCTGCTGACGGAAGAAGCCACCCACCCGTACCGCGCGGTCAGTGGCTGGATCAGTGAAGACAAGACCATGCCGGTGCCGGCCGCCAACGGCTTCAAGCTGGTCGGCGACAACCACGACTTCGTGCTGGCCAAGGGCCAGGACGAGGTCACCGTGCCGTTCGAATGGACCGGCCCGAACGGCGTGACCATCCGCCGCACCTACTCGCTGGGTCGCAACGAGTACGCGATCACGGTCAAGGATGAAGTCGTCAACGGCGGCAGCGCCCCGTGGAGCGGCTACGTGTTCCGCACCCTGGACCGCACCCCGACCATCCTCTCGCGCAGCATGACCAACCCGGACTCGTTCAGCTTCAACGGCGCGACCTGGTTCAGCCCGCAGGACGGTTACGAGCGCCGCGCGTTCAAGGATTACCTGGACGACGGCCACCTCAACCGCACCATCACCGGCGGCTGGCTGGCGATGCTGCAGCACCACTTCTTCACCGCGTGGATTCCGCAGGCCGACCAGGCCGCGCAGTACTCGCTGGCGCAGAACAACGGCCGTGACCAGATCGAAGCGCGCGGCCCGGCCTTCACCGTGGCCCCGGGCCAGCAGGTCAGCACCGAAGCCCGCCTGTGGGTCGGACCGAAGCTGGTCAACCTGATCGCCAAGGAAGACGTGAAGGGCCTGGACCGCGTGGTCGACTACAGCCGCTTCTCGCTGATGGCGATCATCGGCCAGGGCCTGTTCTGGGTGTTGAACCAGGTCCACAAGGTGGTCGACAACTGGGGCTGGGCCATCGTCGGCCTGGTGGTGCTGCTGAAGCTGGTGCTGTATCCGCTCTCGGCCGTGCAGTACAAGTCCGGTGCCAAGATGCGTCGCTTCCAGCCGCGCATCGCGCAGCTCAAGGAACGCTATGGCGATGACCGCCAGAAGTTCCAGACCGCGATGATGGAGCTGTACAAGAAAGAGAAGATCAACCCGATGGGCGGCTGTCTGCCGATCCTCATCCAGATGCCGATCTTCTTCGCGCTGTACTGGGTGCTGGTGGAATCGGTGGAACTGCGCCAGGCCCCCTGGCTGGGCTGGATCCAGGATCTGACCGCACGTGACCCGTACTTCATCCTGCCGGTGATCAACGTGGCGGTGATGTGGGCCACGCAGAAGCTGACCCCGGCGCCGGGCATGGACCCGATGCAGGCCAAGATGATGCAGCTGATGCCGCTGGTGTTCGGCGTCATGATGGCCTTCATGCCGTCCGGTCTGGTGCTGTACTGGGTCGTCAACGGCGGCCTGGGCCTGCTCCAGCAGTGGTGGATGACCAAGCGCCACGGCAGCGACCCGCTGCCGGTCGTCACCGCCAAGAAGTAAGCTGCACAGGAGACCCGCCGCAAGGCGGGTTTCCTGCATCTGCGGCCCGCGCATCCTGCGGTCCGTAGAATGCCCCCTGATTCCCCGCACGCCGCAGTGAGCCCGACATGACCCATGCCCCCGACACCATCGTGGCCATCGCCACCGCGCCCGGCGCGGGCGGCGTCGGCATGCTGCGGCTGTCCGGCCCGCAGGCGCGGCCCATCGCCGAGGCGATCGGCGTGCGCGCGATGCAGCCACGGCATGCGCACTACGCGCGCTTGCGCGATGCGGCCGGCGAGGTGATCGACGACGGCATCGCGCTGTGGTTCCCGGCCCCGAACAGCTTCACCGGCGAAGAAGTGGTGGAGCTGCAGGGGCATGGCAGCCCGGTGGTGCTGCAGCAGCTGGTCGCGCGTTGCATCGCCTTGGGCGCGCGGCAGGCGCGGCCCGGTGAATTCAGCGAGCGCGCCTTCCTCAACGGCAAGCTCGACCTGGCCCAGGCCGAGGCGATCGCCGACCTGATCGCCGCCAGCGATACCCGCGCAGCGCGCGCGGCCCGCCGCTCGCTGGATGGCGTGTTCTCGCGCCGCGTGGACGATGTCGCAGAACAGCTTGTTCTGCTGCGGATCCACGTGGAAGCGGCGATCGATTTCGCCGACGAACCCCTGGATACCCTCGGCGGCGCCCAGGTGCGCAGCGGTCTGGTCACCGCGCTGCAGGCACTGATCCGGCTGCGCGACGATGCCGAACGCGGGCGCAAGCTGCGCGATGGTCTGCACGCGGTGCTGGTGGGCCCGCCGAACGCCGGCAAGAGCTCGCTGCTCAACGCGTTGGCAGGCAGCGAGCGGGCGATCGTCACCGACATCGCCGGCACCACCCGCGACACCCTGCGCGAAACCATCCGTATCGATGGGCTGGAACTGACCCTGGTCGACACCGCCGGCCTGCGCGAAGGCGGGGATGCCATCGAGCGCGAAGGCATGCGCCGGGCGCGCGAGGAAATGCAGCGCACCGACCTGGCCATCGTGGTGGTCGATGCGCGCGACCCGCAGGCGGGCCGCGACGCGGTGGGCGACAGCATCGCCGAGGTGCCGCAGCAGCTGTGGATCCACAACAAGAGCGATCTGCTGGACGCGATTCCGTCTGATGCCGCTGCGGACGTTCTGCATGTCTCGGCTGCGACTGGCCTGGGCCTGGATCAACTGCACGCGCGCCTGCGCGCGCTGGCCAGCGGCAGTGCCGGCGACAGCGTGGACGGCGAGTTCTCCGCGCGTGCCCGCCATGTGGAGGCGATCAGCCAGGCCATCGGCCATGCCGAGCGCGCCGAATCGGAGCTGGTCCACGAGCACCTGGAGCTGGCCGCCGAGGAACTGCGCCTGGCCCATGAGGCGCTGGGCGAGATCACCGGGCGGATGAGCGCCGATGATCTGCTCGGGCGCATTTTCTCCAGCTTCTGCATCGGGAAGTAGGCGGCGCCTTTCTTCGCGCTGTCACACCCCTGCAGCAGACTGACCCGGTTCTTTATCGACAGGAATCTGAAGTGTCCAAGCCGTTGTGGGGGTGTGTGTTGCTGGTGTCGCTCGCCGTGGCACCATCGGTGGCCATGAGCGCTGAATCGTCTTCCCCTACGCCGGCCAAGGCCGCCGTCTACGGCCACCGCGGCGCCAGTGCGCTGCTGCCCGAGCACACGCTTGCCGCCTATGCGCAGGCCATCGCCGACGGCGCCGACTACATCGAGCCGGACCTGGTGATGACCAAGGACGGCGTGCTGGTATCGCGCCACGAGAACGAGATCGGCGGCACCACCGATGTGGCCGCGCACCCCGAGTTCGCCAGCCGCAGGACCGTCAAGACCATCGACGGCGAGCGCATCGAAGGCTGGTTCACCGAAGACTTCACGCTGGCCGAGCTGAAAACGCTGTACGCCCGCGAGCGCCTGCCGCAGCTGCGCAGCACCGCCTTCGACGGCCAGTTCCGCATCGCCACGCTGGACGAGATCATCGCCTTCCTGGTGCAGCAGGCCGGCCGCGCCAACCGCGGCATCGGGCTGGTGCCGGAGATCAAGCACGGCACCTACTTCACCAGCATCGGCCTGCCGATGGAAGACAAGGTGGTCACCGCGCTCCAGGGCAACGCCTACACGCGCGTGGCGCCGGTGACGATCCAGTCCTTCGAGGTCGGCAACCTGCGTTACCTGCGTGGCAAGCTCGGCCGCGACAGCAACATCCGCCTGCTGCAGCTGCTAGGCGATCCCACGCAGCAGCCCGGTGACGTGCTGGCCGCCAAGGGCCGCCAGCGCTATGCCGATCTGATCACTCCGGCCGGGCTGCGCGAGGTGGCCACCTATGCCGATGGCATCGGCCCGAGCCTGCGCATGGTCATCCCACTGGACGCGCAGGGGAAGCTGGGCACCCCGACCTCGCTGGTGCGTGATGCGCATGCGGCCGGCTTGATGGTGGTGCCGTATACGTTCCGGCCGGAGAACCAATTCCAGGCGGCGGAGTTCCGCAAGGGCGAGCCGAATGCCCGCAATGCCGACGGCTCGGTCGCCGAAATGCGGGCCTATCTGGCCACCGGCATCGATGCGTTCTTCACCGATGACCCGGCGCTGGGCCGGCGTGCGGTGGATGGGGACGGGACACCGGCGACCCGGTAGGTACCGACCGTTGGTCGGTACGATCATGATCGGTGCTACGCGCATCGACCTTGCTCGGTGGGCGCGATATCGGAGTATCCGGCGCACGGCAGCCACGCATGGCGTGGCTCTACCGTGGCAGGCAATCAGATGGCGCTGCCGGTCAATCCAGCGATGACCCTCCATCGCGCCGCCGGAACGGCAGCACCACGAAGTCGCGGCCCTCGCGTGGTTGCCACAGCACCGGCACGCGGGTCGGGGAGGGCGGCTCCAGATCGGCGTCGCGCGCCGCCTCGATGTCGTCCTCTTCCTCATCTTCCCAGCTGTAGCGCTTGCGCGGCGCCATCGGGTCGGAGAGGCGGAACAGCAGCGCGCTGATGATGCCGGCAAAGGCACCGCCCATGTGCGATTGCCAGGACACGCCCGGCTCGTGCGGCAGGATGGTGAGCAGCATGCTGCCGTAGAACAGGAACGCGATCAGCCCGGCGGCGATGGCCGGCCGGTCGCGGCGCAGCAGGCCGAGCACGAACACCAGGAACATCAGGCCGTGGGTGATGCCACTGGCACCGAGATGGCGGCTGCCCAGATCGCCGAGCAGCCAGGCACCGAGTCCCGAACCGAGCCACAGCAGGGGCAGCGCCCGCAGCGTTGCGTTGGGATAGACGCTGCCGGCCAGGGTGCCGAGGATCAGCAGGGCCGCCGCATTGGCACCCAGGTGCTGGATCGAACCGTGCAGCAGCGGTGCACCGAGAATGCCGAGCAGGCCGGCCTTGTCCAGCGGGGCAACCGCCCACGGACGCCAGTCGAAGTGGCCTTGGGCGGTATACACCGCCACCAGCAGCAGCACGAAGGCCAGGCTCAGGTTGAACGCCCGCAGTACACCACCACGGTCGTTGCGGGAGGGGACCGGCGGCGCGCCGGTGGGCTGGGGCAGGTTGGCGTTCATACCCTTAGGGATGGCGCCGCCCCGGATGAACACAAGGGCAACGCCGTGGGAGAGAGAGGTACCGCCTGCGGGACAATCCCGCAGGCGGCACGGTCGGTCAGGCGTGGCCGCCTTCCTTCGGCGGATTCTTCAGGCTCAGCACCACGGTCGCGGCGATGATCACCGCCACCACACCCAGCGAGATCGGGGTGGGGATCTTGAAGATGTCGATCAGCATCATCTTGATGCCGATGAAGGCCAGCACCAGGGCCAGGCCGTAAGGCAGCAGGTGGAAGCGATCGGCCATGCCGGCCAGCAGGAAGAACATCGCGCGCAGGCCCAGCACCGCGAAGACATTGGAGGTCAGCACGATGAACGGGTCGGTGGTGATGGCGAAGATCGCCGGGATGGAGTCCACCGCGAAGATCACGTCGGTGACCGCGATCAGGATCAGCACCACGAACAGCGGGGTGAACCAGCGCTTGCCATCGCGCATGACGCTCATGGCATTGCCGGCGTAGTCGGGCAGCAGGCGCAGGTGCTTGCGCATCCAGCGCAGGGCGGGGTTGGTCTCCAGATCCGGCTCGCTGCCGGCTGAGAACCACATCTTCCAGCCGGTGAAGAGCAGGAACGCGCCGAACACATAGAGCAGCCAGTGGAACTTGGTCAGCAGCACGCTGCCGGCGAAGATCATGATCGTACGCAGCACGATCGCGCCCAGGATGCCGATGATCAACACCTTCTGGCGCTGTTCCTCGGGCACCGCGAAGTAGCCCATGATCATCAGGAACACGAAGATGTTGTCCACGGCCAGGGCTTTCTCGACCAGGTAACCGGTCAGGAACTCCAGGCCGACCTTGTTGGCCACTACCTGGCCGGCGGTCTCATTGAGGTAGTACCAGAGGCCACCGTTGAAGGCCAGGGCCAGCACGACCCAGCCGATCGACCACCACAGGGCCTCCTTGAAGGTGACCTTGTGCGGTCCGCCATGTCGCATCAATACGAGGTCGACCAGCAGCGCGATGATCACCACCGCGCCGAAGCCGCCCCACAACCACACATTACCGATCGTCTGCATTGGGTTTGTCCGTTGGAAAAATAGAATGCCTCAAGCCGGACGGCGAGGATCTGCAACGGAGGATCGGGGGGATCCGGGGACAGAGCTTCGCCATACGGCGAAGGTCTCGCTCGCAGTCCCGATGGGTGGGACTGCCGTTGCACCGGAGCCTGCGGGCTCGAATTGACGGCGACAACGTCTGGGAGCTACTCCCCTTCTGGGGCCGATTCTGCGGGGTGGCGGGGCCGGCGTCAAATCCTTTCCATGCCCCGGTGCGGCTGAACGAAACGCCCCAACCGGTAGTGACGGCCGCTGGCCGTCAACCACGTAGCGGCCGGGTTTACCGCGCTGACGGCCAGCGGCCGTCACTACCAGAGCGCCAGCGGCGTCGCTCCGAGCGCCGAGGGCTGCAGGCTTCCCGTTTACAATACGCCCATGAATACCCCAGCCCCCGTTGTCCGCCTCAAGAACGCCTGGCGCTCCAGCCACCCGTGGATCTTCCAGAAACTGGTCGAAAAGCCGGCCGTCCGTCCCAAACCCGGTGCCATCGTCGACGTCGTCGGCGTCGACGGGGAGTGGATCGGGCGTGGCTTCTACAACGGTCACTCGCGCATCGCCGTGCGCATCCTGGAGACCGATCAGGCCATCCCGGTCGACGCCGGCTGGTTCTCGCGCAAGATCGCCCAGGCGGTGTCGCTGCGTCGTGAGGTGCTCAAGCTGGACCAGGTCTCCGATGCCTGGCGCGTGGTCCACAGCGAGGGCGACGGTCTGTCCGGCCTGGTCGTGGACCGCTATGGCGACCTGGTGGTGGTCGAGTTCTTTGCCGCCGGCATGTTCCGCCACCGCGAATGGGTCTACGAGGCGCTGCGCGAACAGTTCCCGGGCTGCCGTTTCCACAGCTTTGCCGACGAGCACGTGCAGAAGCAGGAAAGCTTCGACTTCCACGGCAACACCACCACCGAAGCGTCGGTGATCACCGAGTACGGCGTGAAGTTCCGCGCCGACCCGGCCGGTGCGCACAAGACCGGCTTCTTCGCTGACCAGCGCGAGAACCGCCAGTGGCTGAGCCAGCAGGTGGAAGGCAAGACCGTGCTCGATCTGTGCTGCAACACCGGTGGCTTTGCGGTGTATGCCGCTGCGCGCGGTGCGGCCGAAGTGGTCGGCATCGATATCGATGAAGACGTGATCGCCATCGCCAAGGGCAACGCCAAGCTCAACAACGTGCGCCCGAAGTTCATCCAGTCCGACATCTTCCCGTGGCTGCGCGATGCCTCCAACCGCGGTGAGCAGTACGACGTGGTGATCCTCGACCCGGCCAAGATGACCCGCGACCGCGACCAGGTCATCACCGCGCTGAAGAAATACCTGGACATGAACAAGCTGGCGCTCGGCGTGGTCAAGCCCGGTGGCCTGCTCGCCACGTTCTCCTGCACCGGCCTGGTGGCCGAGGATCAGTTCCTGGACATGCTGCGCCGCGCCGCGTTCTACGCCGGCCGCACCATCCAGATCCTGAAAGTGGCTGGCGCCGGTCCGGATCATCCGTTCATGGCGCACGTGCAGGAATCGCGCTACCTCAAGGCCGTGTTCTGCCGCGTGGTGGATTGAGGTCTGTCCGGGCCAGATCCGTTGAACCCGGGACCGTAGAGCCACGCCATGCGTGGCTTCGCGGGCCAGATCAAGCCCAGCCACGCATGGCGTGGCTCTACAATCCAAGGTGAGGCGTCATGACGTTGCGCAGTCTGTCTTTGCTGGTTTCGCTGGCGTTGTGCACGCCACTGGCCGCCCACGCGATCGAATTCACCCCGCAGGAACTGGCCAGGGCGTCCACGCTGCAGCAGCGGCTGCTGACCCTGGACAGCCACCTCGATACACCGGCCAACTTCCACCGTGACGGCTTCGACATCACCCAGCGGCACGACCACAACGCGCTGTCGCAGGTCGACTACCCGCGCATGGTGGAAGGCGCGCTCGATGGCGGCTTCTGGGCGATCTACACCGACCAGGGCGACCGCAGTGCGCAGGCGCACCAGCACGACCGCGATGCCGGCCTGCTGCGGCTGACGGAAATCCGCGAGCTGCTCGCCGCGCATCCGGATACCTTCCAGCTCGCGCTGACCGCCGCCGATGCCGCGCGCATCAAGGCCGCCGGCAAGCGCGTGGTCTACATCAGCATGGAGAACGCCAGCCCGCTGGTCGACGATCCCACGCTGCTCAGCTACTACCACCTGGCCGGCCTGCGCCTGCTCAGCACCGTGCACTTCGCCAACAACGAGTTCGGCGATTCGGCCACCGATCCCAAGGGCGCCGAATGGAAGGGCCTGAGCCCGGCCGGTAAGGCGCTGGTGGATGAAGCGGTGCGGCTGGGGATCGTGATCGATCAATCGCATGCCTCCGATGCGGTGTTCGATGATCTGATCGAGCGCATGCCGGTGCCGTTCGTGCTCTCGCACAGCTCGGCCAAGGCAATCTACAACCATCCGCGCAACCTCGACGATGCGCGCCTGAAGCGGCTGGCCAAGGCGGGCGGGGTCATCCAGGTCAACGCCTATGGTGGCTATCTCATCGACATCGGCAAGAGCGACGCGCGCAAGGCGGCCGAAACAGCGCTGATGACGCAGCTGGGCACCGACTACGACGGCATGAGCATCCAGCAGGGCGTTGCGCTGAAGAAGGGGCTGGAGGAGATCGACCAGCGCATCCCGCTGCGCAAGGCCACGCTGGACGATTTCTTCGCCCACTTCGAGCACATCCTCAAGGTGGTCGGCCCGGAACATGTGGGCATCGGGCTGGACTGGGATGGCGGCGGTGGCCTGGCCGATCTGCCCGACGTGAGCCAGTTGCCGAAGATCACCGCGTGGCTGCTGCGCAAGGGTTACAGCGAGAAGCAGATCGCCGGCATCTGGGGTGGCAACCTGCTGCGCGTCATGCAGCAGGCGCAGGATCACGCCAGCAAGGTCGCCGCCGCCGCGAAGCCCTGAGTACCGGCGTTGCCTCGCGCGCTGGCGGTGGATGTCCCGCACCCCCACCGGCACCGGCACCGACAAAGAAAAAGGCAGACCCTTGGGCCTGCCTTTTTCATGTTGACGCGCAGCCGGCCCTTGGCCGGCAGGCCCGCTCAGCCCTTGCCCAGCACCGCATTGCGGCGGCCATAGGCGAAGTAGGCGATCAGGCCCACGACGTTCCACGCCAGGAAGTACAACTGCGTGGTGCTCGGCAGGCTGAAGAACAGGTACACGCAGCCGATCACCGCCAGCGGGCCGACCACATAGGCCAGCGGCGTGCGGAACTTGCGCACGCGGTTGGGCTCGCGCTTGCGCAGCACCACCAGGCACAGGCCCACCGCGGTGAACGCGGCCAGTGTGCCGGCGTTGGCCAGTGCGGCGATTTCATCCAGGCGTGCCACGCCGGCCAGCGCGGCCACCAGCACTGCGGTGAACAGCGTGGTCGCGATCGGGGTGCCGGTGCGCGCGCTGACCTTGGACAGGCCACGCGGCAGCAGGCCATCGCGCGACATGACGAAGAAGATGCGGCTCTGGCCATACAGGAAGGCCAGCAGCACGGTCGGCAGGGCGATCACCGCCGCCGCGCCGATCCACTTGGCCGCGCCCGGGCTGCCCAGCTCGCGCAGGATCAGCGCCAGCGGCTCGGCGCTCTGGCCGAAGATCGTGTAGCTCATCGCACCCACGGCGGCCAGCGCCACCAGCACGTAGATGATGGTGCAGCCGACCATCGAGCCGATGATGCCGATCGCCAGGTCGCGCTCGGGTTTCTTGGTTTCCTCGGCCGCGGTGGAGATCGCATCGAAGCCGTAGAACGCGAAGAAGATGATCGCCGCGGCCGCCATCACCCCGCGCTCGACGCCATCGGCGCCCAGCGACTTGACGAAGCCGAACGGCATGAACGGCTCCATGTGGCCGGTATCGAAGTGCGGCAGGGCGATCGCCACGAACACGGTCAGCGCGATGATCTTGACCACCACCAGGACTGCGTTGAGCGTCGCACTCTCCTTGGTCCCGGCCATCAGCATGCCGGCCACCAGGAAGGTGATCAGCACGGCCGGCAGGTTGATGAAGCCGCCTTCCACGTGCGGGCCGGCGGTGAGCATCAAGGGCAGGTCGATGCCCCAGCCGTGCAGGAAGCCGACCGCGTAGCCGGACCATCCCACCGCCACCGTGCTGACCACCAGCGAGTACTCCAGGATCAGGCTCCAGCCCACCACCCAGGCCACCATCTCGCCGAGCGCGGTATAGCTGTAGGTGTAGGCGCTGCCGGCGGCCGGCATCATCGTGGCCAGTTCGGCATAGGACAGCGCCGCGCAGGCGCAGACCGCGCCGGCGATGGCAAACGAGATCAACACCGCCGGCCCGGCCAGGTTCGCGCCGACACCGATCAGGGTGTAGATGCCGGTGCCGACGATGGCGCCGATGCCCAGCGCGATCAGGTGCGGCCAACTCAGGGTCGGGATCAGTTGCCTGCCGGCTTCATGGACGGTGACAGTGTCTAGGGACTTGCGCCGGAGCAATGACATGGGGCCTCGCGGTGGATGACTGTGAACGACAAGTCTGCGAGTTTTACCGAACGCGGCGCAGCATTACTACTGCCAAGCGTCGTAAGCGGCTGCACGGTCGCCATGACTGGGGCGAAGGTGACGAAACCAGCACAAAGTCCGGGCACCCATCCCTGTGGCATCCGGTATCGGTCACGGCCCCGGTATCGTCGCCGAACGCGGTCTGGCTGCCGCGCACACTGTTTGCCGCATCGGCCGGATCGAGCCTCCCGATCCGGCCGGTGGATCTCAGCGGTTCAATGTCGCCATCGCCGCGGGGGCATAGCGCGGGCCGGCGGCGGCATTGGCCGGGAAGAGGGCGTCGATGCGGGCCAGCTCGTCGGCGCTGAGCTGCACCTGCAGCGCGCCCAGGTTCTCGTCCAGATACGCCAGGCGCTTGGTACCCGGGATCGGCACCAGGTCCTCGCCCTGCGCCAGTACCCAGGCCAGGGCCAGCTGCCCGGGGCTCACGCCCTTGGCGTTGGCCATCGCCGTAACCGCATCGACCAGCGCCAGGTTGCGGTCGAAGTTCTCGCCCTGGAAGCGCGGCGATTGGCGGCGGTAGTCATCGGCGTCGAAATCGGCCGGGCTGCGGATCGCGCCGGTCAGGAAGCCACGGCCCAGCGGCGAGTACGGCACGAAGCCGATGCCGAGCTCGCGCACCGTCGCCAGCACGCCGTTGTCTTCCGGATCGCGCGACCACAGCGAGTACTCGGTCTGGACCGCGGTGATCGGATGCACCGCATGGGCGCGGCGGATCGTGCCGGCCGAGGCTTCGGACAGGCCGAGGAAGCGCACCTTGCCCTGCTCGACCAGGCGCGCCATTGCGCCCACGGTGTCTTCGATCGGTACCTCGCCGTCCACGCGGTGCTGGTAGTACAGGTCGATGTGGTCCACGCCCAGCCGCTGCAGGCTGGCCTCGCAGGCGGCGATCACGTACTCGGGGCGTCCATCGACGCTGCGTGCGGCGGTGTCGCTCGGCTCCAGCTTGATGCCGAACTTGGTCGCCAGGAACACTTGGTCGCGGCGGTCTGCGATCGCCTTGCCCACCAGCACCTCGTTGGTGTGTGGGCCGTACATGTCGGCGGTGTCGAGCAGGGTGACGCCGCGCTCCAGCGCGCGGTGGATGACCGCGGTGGCGTCGGCATCGCTGCCGCGGCCGCCATAGAAGGCGCTCATGCCCATGCAGCCCAGGCCGAGCGCGGAAACGGTGGGGCCATCATGGCCAAGGGTGCGGGTCTGCATGAAGTACTCCGGGGGAAGGGAAGGAACAGGACCAGCATCCTCCTGCGGACTATGTGGATAAACTGGCCGCTCCTGCATCATCCTTGAAGCCAGCCTTCACAATGAGTGCCCAGCGCCCCCTGCCCGCCGTCGTCGCCTTCGCCCGCGTCGCGCACCATGCCAGCTTCACCCGGGCCGCCGATGAGCTGGGGGTGTCGCCCTCGGCGCTCTCCCAGACGGTCCGCGCGCTGGAGGCGCACCTTGGCGTGCGGCTGCTGCAGCGGACCACGCGCCGGGTCGGCCTGACCGAGCAGGGCGCCCGTTTCCTGGCGCAGGTGCGCGAGGGCCTGGCCCGCATCGATGCGGCCTTCGAGGATCTGGACCAGCAGCGCGATGTGCCCGCCGGGAAGCTGCGCATCAACGTGCCGCGAATCGCCGCCGAACTGCTGGTGCTGCCCCACCTGCCCGGTTTCCTGGCGCGTTACCCGCAGATCGAGGTGGAGCTGTTCGTGGAAACCGCGCTGACCGATCTGGTCGCCGGCGGTTTCGACGCCGGCATCCGCTTGGGCGAAAGCCTGGCGCGCGGCATGATCGCGGTGCCGATCGGGCCACTGGAGCGTCAGGTGGTGGTGGCCACCCCGGCGTACCTGGCCACGCACGGCGTGCCCGCGACCCCGGCGGATCTGGTCGCCCATGAGTGCATCGTGCACCGGCTCAGCACGGGCCGGCGGATGGCATGGGAGTTCACCCGCGACGGTCGCGATTTCGAGGTCGAGGTCGCCGGGCGGCTGGTGTTCAACGATGCCGGCCTGATCCAGGCGGCGGTGCGCAAAGGGGTGGGGCTGGCGCAGGGGTTCGAGGCGCTGTACGCCGGCGACGTGGCGGCCGGCCGCCTGCAATGCGTTCTGCAGGACTGGCAGCAGCCGTTCGCCGGCTTCCATCTGTACTACCCGGCGCGCGAGCAGATGGCGCCCAAGCTGCGGGTGTTCATCGATTACCTGCGCGAGGCGATGCGGCGCTGACGCCGGCGGGTCAGCGCACCGGGGAAAGCAGCGCGCCGGCCCAGCCATCCAGTGGTGGATGACCCTGTGGATAGATCACCTGCGTATCCTCGGGGAAGCGCTTGCAGCACAGCACGCCGCGCGCATCGAACACCCGCCAGCCCTGGGCGGCGGCTTCGGCCCGCGCGATGCGATCGCGAAGCGCGAGCATCAGGCTGGCCTGGCAGTCGAACAGGCAGGCGCGCAGTTCCACCCGGTCCACCGGGTGCAGGCCGGCGAGGATGCGGGTGACGGCCGGGTGGGCCAGATCGATGCGGCGGGTGTGCATGCCGAGCAGGCGCTCGTCATGGCCACTGAGGTGCTGCACGAAGTAGATCGGGGCGGCCATCGGATCCTCGCGACACGGCGATGGCGCCGATTGAACACTGCCCCGGGACACGGGGGAATCTCAATGTTTGAATGAAACGCAACCGTCGCGATGACGGCGTCTATCTGCAGCCGAACGCGACGCGCGCTGTCGCGGCACGCCGACAGACGGCGGCCAAGGCCTCAGCCGCTGACGCCCAAGCGCACACCGAACCCGATCAGGAACACCCCTGCCACCCGCCTCAGCCAAAGCCCCACACGCGGGTGCTGGAGAATCCGACGGCGCAGCAGGTTGCCCACCCCGATCAGCACCGAGCAGTACGCCAGCCCCATGACGAAGATGATCAGTGCCATGGTCGCGAACGTCACCACGCCCTGGTGGCGTGCTGGATCGATGAACAGCGGCAGGAAAGCCATGTAGAAGATGATCGCCTTCGGGTTGAGCAGGTTGATCAGCACCGCCTGGCGGAAGTAGTGGCCCGGCGTGAGGCGGATCCCGCCTTCCTCGCCCTGGGCGCGCGGCTGGCGCAACAGGCCGATGCCGATCCATACCAGGTAGGCCGCGCCCAGGTACTGCACCGCGTGGAACACCAGCGGGTTGGCCTTGAGCAATGCAGCCACACCGGCCACCGCCAGCCACATCAGGATCTGATCGCCCAGCAGCAGGCCGAACAACGCCGTGTAGCCGCCACGCACGCCGCCGCGGCCGGTGGCGGTGAGCAGGGTGAACGTGCCCGGGCCCGGCAGGGCCAGGAACACCAGCACGGCAGCAACAAAGGTCCACAGATCCTGGATGCCCATCCACGGCATGGCGGCGACTCGACAACGGGGGAGAGGCATTGTCCGGCAGCCGCGCCCCGGGCGATAGCGTCAGCGCGCGCCGTCCGGCAAGCCGGCCAGCAGGGGCTGCAGCCGTTGTTCGAACATTGCATGCAGCTGGCGGATCGCCGGGGAGAACTGCTTGCGGTGCGGGCACACCAGGTTCAACGGCAGGCTGTCGCCGAGGCCATCGAGCAGCACCTGCAGGCGCCCGGCCTGGACGTCGGCGCAGACATCCAGCCACGACTTGAACACGATGCCTTGCCCGGCCACCGCCCAGCGGCGGACCACGTCGGCATCGTCGCAGACCATGTTGCCGCGCACCGGGATCACCGTGCGCCGGCCATCGGCCTCGAAGCTCCAGCGGTCATACGCACGCCCGGCCAGCTGGTAGAGCAGGCAGTGGTGCTCCTTCAACGCGTCCAGGCTGTCCGGCGTGCCGTGCCGGGCCAGGTAGTCCGGTGAGGCGGCCAGCACCCGCCGATTGCCGGGCAGCAGGGGCAGGGCGACATAGCTGGCGTTGTCGAACCGGCCCAGGCGGAAGGCGATGTCGACCGGATCGCGGAACACATCCGCCACCTGGTCGGACAACTGCAGGCGCAGCTGCAGCTTCGGGTGCGCGGCGCGGAACTCGGTCAGCCACGGCAGCAGCAGGTTGCGGCCCAGGTCCGATGGCGCCGCCACCTGAAGAGTGCCGCGCAGCTCGGCATCCTCGCCACGCACCCGGGCTTCGCCCTCGCGCAGCGCAGCCAGCACCTCCTGCGCGTAGGGCAGATACAGCGCGCCCTCGGCGGTCAGGCGCAGGCTGCGGGTGGAGCGCACGAACAGGCGCAGGTCCAGCTCGCGCTCCAGCCGCGCCACCGCCGCCGCGACCTGGCCGGGCAGCAGGTCGGCCTCGCGCGCGGCGTTGGAGAAGCTGCCCAGCGCCGCCGTGCGGACGAACAGGGCGAGATCGTCAAACCGGACCATTTTCATTCCTGGAGTGAAAGTGCTGCCCGATTTTGCGCCTTTCTCCGCTTGGCGGAGAAGCGCAGTCTGTCCGTCTTCCCCAACGGATCTCCCCCCGATGAAAGCCGTCGCCTATACCCAGCATGGCCTGCCGATCAGCGACCCCGCCGCGCTGGTGGACATCACCCTGCCGATCCCCACGCCTGGCCCACGCGACCTGCGGGTCGAGGTCCGGGCGATCTCGGTAAACCCGGTCGATACCAAGGTCCGCAACGGCGTGGCGGTGACCGAGCCGCGCGTCCTCGGTTTCGACGCGGTCGGCATCGTGGATGCGGTCGGTGACGAGGTGACGCTTTTCCAGCCCGGCGATGCGGTCTTCTATGCCGGTGCGATCGGCCGTGCCGGCAGCAACGCCGAGTACCAGCTGGTGGACGAGCGCATCGTCGGGCACAAACCGTCGAGCCTGGATGACGCTGCCGCCGCGGCGCTGCCGCTCACCGCGATCACTGCCTGGGAGCTGCTGTTCGACCGCCTGCGCATCCCCGAGAACGGCGGTGAAGGCCAGACCCTGCTGGTGATCGGCGCGGCCGGTGGCGTCGGCTCGATCCTGGTCCAGCTGGCCCGCCAGCTGACCCGCCTGACCGTGATCGGCACCGCCTCGCGCCCGGACACCCAGGACTGGGTCTACGCGCTGGGCGCGCACCATGTGATCGATCATACCCAGCCGCTGGGCGAAGGCCTGCAGCGCCTGGGGATCGCCGAGGTCAGCCACGTCGCCAGCCTGACCCATACCGACCAGCACTACGACCAGATCGTCGCCGCGCTCGCCCCGCAGGGCCAGCTGGCGCTGATCGACGACCCGGGCCAGCTCGATGTGATGGCACTCAAGCGCAAGAGCCTGTCGCTGCACTGGGAATCGATGTTCACCCGCTCCAGCTTCAACACCCCCGACGTGCAGCGCCAGCACGAGCTGCTCGAACGCGTTGCGGCGCTGATCGATGCCGGCGTACTGCGCACCACGCTGGGCGAGCACTACGGCCGCA
Source organism: Stenotrophomonas sp. BIO128-Bstrain (assembly GCF_030128875.1). Lineage (NCBI taxonomy): Bacteria > Pseudomonadati > Pseudomonadota > Gammaproteobacteria > Lysobacterales > Lysobacteraceae > Stenotrophomonas > Stenotrophomonas sp. BIO128-Bstrain. The sequence goes on from NZ_CP124620.1 coordinate 3,908,124, forward strand.
TCAACGCCGCCAACCTGCGCCAGGCGCATGCCCTGATCGAAAGCCACCGCGCCCGCGGCAAGCTCGTGCTTGAAGGTTTCTGACGCAGCCAATGAGACCGCCGCGGCCTACACTTGCCGCATGCAAACCGAATTCCTCATTCTCGGCGCCCTGGTGTGTGCCGTCCTCGTGCTGCAGCTGCTCGCGCTGCTGCGGCGTTCCGGCCATGGCGACCTCGAACAGAGCCTGCGCGAGGAGGCCCGGGTCGGCCGCAGCGAACTGCGCGAGCAGCTCGAAGGCCTGGGCCGCCAGCAGGATGCCCGGCTGGAAAGCTTCGCGCGCGCGCTGACCGATCTGTCCACCCGTACCGATCAGCGCCTGGACCTGTTGCGCGACGCGCTGGGTGAAGACGCGCGCAAGGCCCGCGAGGAAAGCACGCTCAGCCAGCAGCGCACCGGCGAGCTGCTGGCGCTGCGCATGCAGGACGTGCGCGCGCAGCTGGAAGCGTTCGGGCACCAGCAGCAGGCGCGCATCGAAGCGTTCGGCCAGCAGCTGGTGGAACTCACCACCCGCACCGACAGCCACATGGCCGCGCTGCGCCAGGCCTTGGCCGACGATGCACGCCTGGGCCGCGAGGAAACCGGGCAGTCGCAGCAGCGCCTGGCCGAATCGCTGGGCCTGCGCCTGCAGGAGATGACCCAGCGCAACGAGCAGCGCATCGGCGAGATGCGCGCCACGCTCGAGCAGCAGCTCAAGAGCCTGCAGAGCGATAACGCCGAAAAGCTCGACCAGATGCGCGTGACCGTCGACGAGAAGCTGCAGACCACGCTGGAAACCCGCCTGGGTGCTTCGTTCCAGCTGGTCTCCGAACGACTGGAGCAGGTCCAGCGTGGCCTCGGCGAAATGCAGCAGCTGGCCACCGGCGTGGGCGACCTCAAGCGGGTGCTGACCAACGTCAAGAACCGTGGGAGCTGGGGCGAAGTGCAGCTGGACAACATCCTCGAGCAGACGCTGACCCAAGAGCAGTACGGGCGCGGCGTCAAAGTGCGCCCGGACAGCAACGAGATCGTGGATATCGCGGTGCGCCTGCCGGGCCGTGGCCACGAAGACACCCCGGTGTGGCTGCCGATCGATTCCAAGTTCCCGCGCGAAGATTACGAGCGCCTGCTCGATGCGCAGGAACAGGGCGATGTCGAAGGGGTGCGCGTGCAGGGCGCGCAGCTGGAGCGCGCGATCCGCATCCAGGCCAAATCGATCTGCGACAAGTACATCGCCCCGCCGCACACCACTGATTTCGCGGTGATGTTCCTGCCGACCGAAAGCCTGTACGCCGAAGTGATCCGCCGCCCCGGCCTGATCGACCTGCTGCAGCGCGACCACCGCGTGGTGGTGGCCGGCCCGACCACCGTCACCGCGCTGCTCAACAGCCTGCAGATGGGCTTCCGCACGCTGGCCATCGAACAGCGCTCCAGCGAAGTGTGGGGCCTGCTCGGTGCGGTCAAAAGTGAGTTCGGCAAGTTCGCCGGCATCCTGGAAAAAGCCGAGAAGCAGATCAGCACGGTGGGCCGCAGCCTCGGTGAAGCCAGCCGCAAGACGCGCACCATCGAGCGCCGCCTGCGCAGCGTGGAAACGCTCGGCAGCGAACAGACCCAGGACCTGCTCGGCGACATGAGCGGCGAGGACGAGGACGTGGCCGGCGACGAGACCAGCGCCGCGCAGGAGTGAGCGCCGACGCCATGCATGCAGGCGATCACGCATGCTGCGCGGCACACGCTCTGCCCTGTCTCTCTTCCGCCTTCCAAGGAACGCCGATGCGCCTGACCCTGATGCTGTCCCTCCTGCTCGCCTTGGCCGGGTGCAGCAGTACGCCACCTGTCGATACCCCTGCCGACACCGCGGCGACCACCTCCGCCCCACCGAGCGCCGCCGCATGCGCCGCCGCCGGTGGCAGCCTGCAGCCGCTGGGTCGCCTGCAGCGCGTGCAGTGCGTGGTGCCCTACGCCGATGCCGGCAAGGTCTGCAGCGCCAAGGCCGACTGCAGCGGCCAATGCCTGGCCACGAGCGATGTCGCGCCGGGAACGGCCGCGCGCGGCGTCTGCCAGCGTGATGTCAGCCAGAACTTCGGCTGCCGCCAGCGCATCGATGGCGGCGTGGCACTGGGCACGATCTGCGTCGACTGACCTTCCCGCGGCACGGCTATGCTGTGCCTCCCCTGATCCAACGCAAGGAACCTGCCGTGAGCCAGACCGTCTACGACATCCCCGTCACCACCATCGAAGGTCAACCGACCTCGCTGGCCGATTACCGCGGCAAGGTGCTGCTGGTGGTCAACGTCGCCTCCAAGTGCGGCCTGACCCCGCAGTACGAAGGTCTGCAGGCGCTGTACGCCGACAAGCAGGCCGCCGGCCTGGAAGTGCTGGGCTTCCCGGCCAACAACTTCCTGGCCCAGGAACCGGGCAGCGAAGCGGACATCCAGCAGTTCTGCCAGCTCGAATACAACGTCAGCTTCCCGATGTTCGCCAAGATCAGCGTGGCCGGTGAGGACACCCATCCGCTGTATCAGCAGCTGACCGCCGCGCAGCCGAGCGCCACCGGCGAAGGCCCGATGCGCGAGAAGCTGCAGGGCGCCGTGGCCAAGTACCCCGAGCTGGTGGTCAATGCCGCCCCGGGCGTGCTGTGGAACTTCGAGAAGTTCCTGATCGGCCGCGATGGCCAGGTCATCGCGCGCTTCGCCCCGGACGTGCCGGCTGACGATGCCCGCCTGGTGGCCGCGATCGACGCCGCGCTGGCGGCCTGATCGGCTGACGCGGGAACAAAAAAAGCCCCGCTTCGGCGGGGCTTTCTCGTGGGGGATCAGTTACCCCAGTTCGGCATCGGCATCGCATCGACCGGAATCGGGGCGTCCGGATCGTCCTTGCCGCGCGCATGCTTGCCACGCAGGTCGTTCTCGATCTGGTAGTTGCGGCGCTGCAGCCATGCATCGCGCACGAGCGAATACTCGTCCACGGCGTTGTCGCGCATGTCATCGACCGCCAGCAGCTGCGAACGCATGTCCACCAGCTGCAGGCCCTGCAGGCCGATGCGGATCTTGTCCTCTTCGATCGTGCGGATCGGCGAGAGCGGCATGTCGCCGGCCAGGCCGAACACATCGCGCACGGTACGCGGGCCGAAGAACGGCAGCTCCACGTAGCGCGAACGGCGCCAGCCCCACGTGCCCAGGGTCTGACCGAAGTCTTCCTTGCGACGCGGCACCATGGCCTTGCTGGCCGGATCGAACAGCCCGCCGATACCCAGCGTGGAGTTCATCAGGAAGCGGCCCAGGCTGTCCCAGGCATCGTCCGGACGGCCCTGCAGCAGCTGGTTGGTGATCGTCACCGGTGCGCGCAAGTTGCTGAAGAAGTTGCTTACGCCGGTGCGGGCGAAGCGCGGCACCACATTGGTGTAGGCCACCGCCAGCGGGCGTGCGACCGCACGGTCGACCACGTTGTTGAAGCTGTGCACCTTGCGGTTGAACGGTTCCCACGGATCGTACGGGGTGCCGCTGGGCTCGGTGCCATCCGCGCTCGGGGCGGGCCCGCCGTACAACGCAGCGAAGTCGTCCTCGGCGTTGGTCGGCGCGGTGCCGGCCGTGGCCGGGGCCGCCGCTGGGTCGGTACCGGCCTGCGCGGCCGGGGCCGTGCTGTCGGCGACGGCGTCGGCCGGTACCACGGGCGTGTCGGCCACATCGGCCACCGGTGCCGCCGCAGGGGCGACCTCGACGCTGACCGGTGCGCTGTCGCGTGCGGGTTTGCCAGCACAGGCGCTCAGGGCCAGCGCCAGCACGAGGAGGGGGAGGGTGCGTATGACGTTCATGTCAGCTCGCCGCAGAAAGGGCATGGAAATCCAGGGTGGGTGCCAGCCGGTAGGCGGCACTGAGGTCGGTGAAACCGTCCGGGCTGCCGATGATCGTCGGCGCGGTCCCGTTTGCACGCAGGCGTGCGGCCAGCTCGGCCAGCAGGGCCAGGCCGGCACTGTCCAGTCCGGTCACCGCCGCCAGATCCAACTGCTGCACGCCGTCCAGCGCGGCCAGCGAAGGCCACAGGGCCGTCACCGCCGCGCGGTCGAGCACCCCGCTGAACACCAGCGAGGCACCGTTGCGCTGCACGCTGGCGCTGTTACTTGCCACGCGGGGCCTGCCCGGCCTGCATGCTGCCGTTGCGCAGTTCGGTGGCGACCTGCTGGATCGACTTCTGGCGCAGCGGGGCGTCGAACTGGGTCTTGAAGGTCTGCACGTAGGAGATGCCTTCGATCATCACATCGAAGATCTTCCACTGGCCGTTGACGTTGCGCATCAGGTAGTCGACCGGGGTCGGCTCGTTGCCGGCGCGGATCAGCTCGGTGGACACGCGCACGCCGCGGTTGCCCGGCAGCGGCGACTCGCTCTTCAGGCGGAAGGTCGGCTTGCCCTGGATCTCGAGCAGGGCCGAACCGTAGCGCTGCATCAGGTTGTCGGCCATCGCATCGGCGAACAGCTTGACGTCGGCATCGGAGGCGCCGCGGCCGTGCACGCCCAGCACCAGGCGGGCGGCGTAGTCGCGGTCGAAGGTCTTGTTGAGCTCGCTGTTGATGAAGTCACGCAGCACCGCCGGGTTGGCCCGGAACTCGGTGCGGCGCTGCTGCAGCGAGGTCAGGATGCGGGTGCTGGCGTCCATCACCGCCTTGCTGGCCTGGCCCTGCTGGGCGGCAGCGGCAGCGGGAGCGGCCTGGGCGAAGGAGAGCGAGGGCGTGGCGGCGAGCAGGGCCGAGGCCAGCAGCGCCGGGATCAGGGTCTTTTTCATGGTTGCGGTTCCGTTGCAGGCGCAGGCGCGCCGTTGCCATCGTGGGAGTCAGCGCCACCGGTATTGGCCGGACCGCTGAACATGTACTTGCCGACCAGCTGGAGCAGGTCCACCGCCGGCTGGGTGAAGACGATCTCGTCGCCGGACTTGAGCACATCCGGGTCACCGCCCGGCTGCAGACCGATATAGCTCTCGCCGAGCAAACCGCTGGTGAATATGCCGGCCGAGGTGTCGGCCGGCAGATCCTTGAACTTGCCGTCCAGCTTGAGGGTCACGATCGAGTCGAACTTCTGGGGATCCAGTTCGATGCCCGAGACCTGGCCGATGGTCACGCCGCCGATCTTGACCGGCGCCTGCTTGCGCAGCTGGCCGATCTGGGTGAAGCGCGCCTTGAGTTCGTAGCCGCTGCCGCCGGTGCCCCACCGTTGATTGGTGGAGGCCACGGCCAGCACCAGCAGCGAGGCCAGCGCCAGCAGCAGGAACGCGCCGACGGAAAATTCGAGTCTGGGACCGCGGATGGCCATGGGATATCTCACTGTTCTTTGTCAGGTGCCTGGACAGGTGTCCGGGCGGGAAGTCTTTGCGTACTCAAGCGGGGGTGCTGGCCAGGGACAACGGCCGTACCGACCAACGGTCGGTACCTACTGGAACATCATGGCGGACAGCACGAAGTTGAAGACCAGCACCAGCAGCGAGGCGTTGACCACCGCGCGCGTGGTGGCGACCGACGTGCCTTCGATCGTGGGTTCGGCATGGAAGCCGACATAGGAAGCGACCAGGGCCGCGGTGCCGCCGAAGATCGCCGACTTCAGCATCGCCACACCGAAGTCGTCCCAGAAGTCCACGCTGTTGCTCAGCGCCGACCAGAACACGCCGTTGTCCAGGCCGAGCACATGCACGGCCTCGAAGTAGCTGGCACTGATCGCCAGCGAGCAGAAGATGCCGGTCAGCAGCGGCACGGTCAGCACCGCCGCCCAGAAGCGCGGGGCGACGACCTTGGCCACCGGGTCGATGGCCATCAGCTCCAGCGCCTTGATCTGGTCGGTGGCGCGCATCAGGCCCAGTTCGGCGGCGATCGAGCTGCCGGCGCGGCCGATGAACAGCAGTGCGGTCAGCACCGGGGCCAGTTCGCGGTACAGCGAGAGGCCAAGCAGCGTGGACAACGCATCGGCGGCGCCGAAGGTGGTGAGCGTGCGGTAGCCCTGCAGGGTCAGCACCAGGCCCACGAACGCGCCGCCTACGGCAATGATCGGCAGCGAACGTGCACCGATCTTGTAGATCTCGCGGGTCAGCTCGGCAAGGAAATCGGCGGTCGGCAGCGAGCCGCGCAGTACCGTCAGCGAGAACAGGCCGGCGCGACCGAGCGAGCGGGTAGCGTCAACGAACGGCATCAGGCAACCCTCGCACGTGGTGCGGCATCGAAGGGGATCGGGCCGTCCGGCTCACCATGCAGGAACTGCCGCAGCAGCGGGTCCTGGCTGGATTCAAGTGCGGCCGGGCTGCCCTGGAATACGATGCCGCCGTTGGCGATGGCGATCACCTGGTCGCAGATCGGCAGGGTCTCGTGCACGTGGTGGCTGACGATGATGCTGGTCAGCCCCAGGCTGTGGTTGAGGCGCTGGATCAGGCTCATGATCACGCCCGAGGCGATCGGGTCCAGCCCGGTCAGCGGCTCGTCGTAGATCATCAGCGGCGGGTCGAGCGCAAGCGCACGGGCCAGGGCCACACGCCGCGCCATGCCGCCGGACAGCTCGCGCGGCCAGGCATCGGCAGCGGCCAGCAGGCCCACTGCGTGCAGCTTCATCTGCACCAGGCGGCGCAATACGGGCTTCGGCAGGCGGGTATGGGTGCGCAGTGGCAGGGCCACGTTCTCGGCGACGGTCAGGTCGGTCAGCAGCCCATTGCCCTGCAGCAGCACGCCCACGCTCTTGCGCATCTCCAACAGCGCGCGTGCGCCGGTCGGAATGGGCTGGCCGAACAGGGTGACCTCGCCGGCCACCGGGCGCAGCTCACCGGTCAGCGCCGCCAGCAGCGTGGACTTGCCACTGCCCGACGGGCCAAGCACGGCGGTGATGCTGCCGCGCGGAACGGTCAGCGAAACGTCGCGCAGGATCGTACGTCCGCCGCGGTCGATGCGGACGTTGGACAACTGCACCAGACTCTCTTCGGAAACCGTCATGGGCGCCATTAACAAAATTCCAACGTTGTAAGATCGTGGTGAACGGCTGAACATAACCGAACTGGACCGTGCAGTATGTCGCACGGGCGGGTGAGGGCAGTGCCGCGGCGGGCATGCCGTCACCTGCAACACAGCGTGTCGGGCCGGTGGTGGCCCGCGCCTTTTCCCCGTCCGCACCGCCAGCAGCGCTGCGTTCGTGCGTCGGCTACGGCACACTCCTGCGATGACCGACGCTGCTTCAGACTTTCGCCTGTACCACTCCAACTCGCTCGATGTGCTGGCCGCGCTGCTTGCCACGACGCTGCGCACGCCGGTGCCGGGCCAATCCATCCTGGTGCCGGAGGTGGTGCTGATCCCGCAGGTTGCGATGCGCCGCTGGCTGCAATCGACCCTGGCGGCCGAGTATGGCATTGCCGCCAACCTCGCGTTCCTCACGCCGGGTGAGCTGGTCGCCCGCGCCCTCAATGCCAACGTGCCCGGGGAACATGACGATCTCAATGCCGAGGGGCTGCGCTGGCGGTTGTATGCCGCCCTGCGAGACCCGGTGTTGATGGCGCAGCCGCCGATGGCGGCGCTGCAGGCGTATCTGTCCGCGGCCGATCCGCTCAAGCCATGGGCGCTGGCGGCCGAACTGGCCTCGGTGTTCGAGAAGTACCAGGCGTGGCGTCGCGATTGGCTGCTGCGCTGGGACGCGGGCGCAGCGCCGAACGACCCGCAGGCGATCCTGTGGCGGCGCATCGCCGGCGGCGAGCAGTACCGTGCGCGCCGCATCGATGCCTACCTGGCCCGCTTCGAGGGTGCCGGGCAGCCGTTGCCGCAGGGCCTGCCGACGCGCGTGTTCGCCTTCGCCACCCTCAACATCTCCCCGGACGTGCTGCGGGTGCTGGCCACCCAGGCGCGGGTCGGCACGATGCACTTCTATCTGCCCACACCGACCCAGGCCTATTGGGGTGATCTGCAAACGCTGGGCGAGAAGCTGCGCAGCGGCGCGCCCGATCCGTTCGGCGAGGCGGCCGGCGAGAACCGCCTGCTGCAGGCCTGGGGCGCGGCGGGTCGCGATTTCATGGCGGTGCTGGGCAGCTACGAGGTCGTGCACCCCTCCGGTGAGATCGCCGCGTACGACGATCCCGAAGAGGATGCGCGCCCGGACATGGCCGACGGCGGGCTGTCCGACAGCCTGCTGCACCGCCTGCAGCGCGATCTGTTCCACCGCCGCGGGCAGCCGGCGGGGGAGCTGCGCGAGGGGCTGCGCTACGACGACCCCAGCCTGCAGGTTCATGCCTGCCACACCCGCCTGCGCGAACTGCAGGTGCTGCATGACCAGCTGCGCGGCCTGCTGCAGGATCCGCGCTTCGATCCGCCGCTGCAGGCGCGCGACATCGCGGTGCTGGCACCGGACATCGATCCCTACGTGCCATACCTGGAAGCGGTGTTCGGCGGCCGCAGCGGCGGCGATGACCACATTCCCTATGCGCTGGCCGATACCAGCCCGCTGGCCGGCGAGCCGTTGGCCGATGTGTTCGTGCACCTGCTCGGGCTGCCGGTCTCGCGCTTCGGATTGAACGAGGTGCTCGATCTGCTCGCCAGTGCACCGTTGGCGGACGCCGCCGGCCTCGACGCCGCGGCGTTCGACCGCCTGCACGACTGGCTGCAGGCCGCCGGCGCGCGCTGGGGGCTGGATGCGGCCCATCGCGGCCAGCATCAGGCCCCGGTGGACGATGCGTTTACCTGGCAGTTCGCGCTGGATCGCCTGCTGCTCGGCCACGCCAGCGGCAGCGACGGCGATATCGCCGGGGTCGCGCCATGGCCGGAGCTGGAAGGCAGTGCGCTGGACGCGCTGGACCGCCTGCTGGGGCTGCTGCGCGTGCTGGCGCGCTACCAGAAGGCCCTCGGTGAGGCCATGTCGCCCGGGCAGTGGCGGCAGCGCCTGCTGGCCCTGCTCGATGCGCTGCTGCCCGAACCGCCGCAGGCGGCCAGCAGCCAGCGCGCGCTGGAGCGCCTGCGCAAACTGATCAACGAGTTCGCCCGCGATGCGGAGACCGCCGGGTTTGAAGGCGACGTGCCACCGGAGGTGCTGCGCGCCCATTTCGCCGGCGTGCTCGCCCAGGCCGATACGCGTGCACCGCTGTTGACCGGTGGCGTCAGCTTCGGCCGGATGGTGCCGATGCGCCTGCTGCCGTTCCGGGTGATCTGCGTGCTTGGCCTGAACGATGGCGACTTCCCGCGCCGCGATCCGGCAGCCGGCCTCAACCAGCTCACCGCCGAGCTGGGCACCGACAAGCGCCGGCATGGCGACCGCTCGCTGCGCGAGGATGATCGCTTCCTGTTCCTGCAGCTGTTCGCCTCGGCGCAGGACGTGTTCTACCTGAGTTATCTGGGCGCCGATCCGCGCGATGGCAGCGTGCGCGAACCCTCGGTGCTGGTCAGCGAGCTGATCGATGCCGCGGCCGAGTACCACCTGGATCCCCCGGCGGCGGCGCGCAGGATGACCGTGCGCCATTCGCTGCAGCCGTTCGCTCCGGCCGCGTTCGGCGGTGGCGAGGAGCCGCGGCGTTTCAGCTACCGCCGCCAATGGCACCCCGCTGCCGGCTCGCTCGGCGGTGCACGTCGCGCGCTGGCGCCGTGGTTCGCCACGCCGCTGCCGCCGATGGAGAGCAGCGCTGCCGAGCCGGAACTGAGCGTAGATGCGCTGCGTCGTTTCCTCACCGATCCGGCCAGCCAGTTCCTCTCGCAACGGCTCGGCCTGCGCCTGCCCGATGACGTGGACAACGCCGACGACGTCGAGCCGCTGGTGATGGCCGCGCGCGGTGGCGACACGGTGCTGCTGCAGCAGGCCGTGATCGAGGCCACCCTCGGGCAGGACGACACGCCGCTGTACCCACGGCTGCGTGCGCGGGCGCTGCTGCCCTCCGGCGCCCTGGGCGAACGGCAGTTCGCGCTGCTGCAGGCGCAGACCGAGCCTTACGCGCAGGCGCTGGCCCAGTGGCAGGCCGGTACCACGGCCGACAGCCGCCGCTACGAAGTGGATATCGACGGGGTTCGCCTGCACGGCCGCGTGGACGGAGTACATCCGCACGGGTTGGTGCGCCTGCGCCCGGGTCCGCTCAACGGTCGTGCCGCGATCCGCCAGGGCCTGGACTGGCTGCTGGCCAATGCCGCGGGCGAGGCCTTGCCGCTGGTGCAGTTCCACGAGGCAGGCGATGACGGGCTGGGTCCGCACACGCTGCCGCCGCTGGGCGCCGAGCGCGCGCAGCAGGTGCTGCGTCGCCTGCTGCAGCTGCGCAGCGAAGGGCTGCGCGCGCCGCTGCTGTACGGCCCGTCCACCGGCTGGGTGCTTTACACCGCCGCCGAGGCCAGGCGCGAGGCCGAGGGCCGCGCCAAGTGGCACGGCAGCGACCGCAACTGGGGCGAGTCCACCGGCGCCGGCTACCAGCTCGCGCTGCGCGGCCACGACCCCTTCGCCAGTGCCGACAGTTACCGGCAACTGCTGCACAACAGCTTCGTGGTGTTCACCGCGGTGCGCGAAGGCCGGGTGTTCCCGGGCTTTGACGAGGAAGGAGCCCTGCGATGACCGACCACGACCTGCTCAATGATCCCTACCTGGCGCTGCCGCTGGACGGCGTGCGCCTGATCGAGGCCAGCGCCGGCACCGGCAAGACCTTTACCCTGGCCACGCTGTTCACCCGGCTGGTGGTGGAGAAGGGATGGCGCATCGGCCAGATCCTGGCCGTCACCTTCACCGATGCCGCCACGCAGGAACTGCGCAAGCGCATCCGCGAGCGCTTGGCCTTGGCCGCGCAACTGGTGGAGCGCGCGCCGGGCGAACAGGACAGCCCGGAGGTCGCGTTGACCCGGGTGATCCTGCAACGCCAGCTCGCCCTCGGTGAAGAGACACCCGCCGCGCTGGCGCGCCGGCTGCAGACCGCCGCTGATGAAATCGACCTCGCCTCGATCTTCACCATCCACGGCTTCTGCACCCGCGTACTGCGCGAACATGCGCTGGAGAGCGGGCATACCTTCGATCCGCCGACCCTGCTGCCAAGCGAACGCGAGCTGCACGAAGAACTGGCCGCCGACCTGTGGCGCGTGCATGCCAACGACCCGGCCACGGTCGATGCGCTGACCTGGCTGTGGTCCTCGCCCGAGGCGCTGGCAGGCGATCTCTCCACGCTGATCAAGCCGTTGCCGCTGCTGCCAGCGCGGCCCACGCGTACCTTCGACGATCCCGCCCCGCAACTGCGGCTCACCGCGGCTGCGTTGGCAGAGGCGATCCAGACGCACGTCGAAGACGCCCAGGCGCAGATCGCCGTGGCCTTCGACCGCAAGGTCTTCGACGGCCGTCGTGCCAAACGGCCGAGCTTCGACAAGGCCTTCGGCGAGCTGTTGGCCGGCCGCAGCGCGCAGCACTGGCCGCGTGGCGACAAGAGCCACCTGGGCAAACTGCTGCCGGTGCAGCTGCTGGCCTTCTGCAAGGACGGCATGGAAGGCCAGTGCCCGGCCTCGCCACTGTTCGACGCGTTGCAGGCCTGGTGGCATGCCGCCGATGCGCGCGAGCAGTGGCTGCGCCAGCAGGCCACCGCGTTCCTGCATGATCTGCGCGACGAAGCGCGTGCGCGGCTGGCCGAGCTCAAGCGGATCGGCCGCGTGCAGACCTACGATGACCTGATCGATGGCGTTGCCGATGCCCTGGAAGGCCCGCACCGCGCCACCCTGGTGCAGCAGCTGCGCGCGCAGTATGCGATCGCGCTGGTGGATGAGTTCCAGGATACCGATGACCGCCAGTGGGGCATTTTCCAGCGTGTGTTTGGCGACTCGGAGGAGACCCGGGACGCGGGCCTGGCACCGGCGTTGTTCCTGATCGGCGACCCCAAGCAGGCGATCTACGGCTTCCGCGGCGGCGATATCCACACCTATCTCAAGGCCAAGCGCCAGGCCGATGCCGCGCCCGCGCTGGACCGCAATTTCCGCTCGCGTCCGGCGGTGCTGCACGCGATCGAAGCGCTGTACGCCAACGCCGGTGAGCGCGCCTTCCTCGAAGCTGACATCGCCTTCGAACCGGTGCACCCCGGCAGCACCCGGATGGATGCGGATTTCCTGCGCGACGGTCTCCCCGCACCTGGCCTGACCGTGCGCGTGCTGCACAATACCGAGGGCGGCGACCTCAAGGCCGATCCCTCGCGGCAGCAGGCCAGTGATGCCTGTGTGGCCGCGATCCACCAGATCCTCAGCGAAGCCCGGCAAGGGCGCGCGCTGCTGCGCGACGTGCCGGTGCAACCCGGCGACATCGCGGTGCTGGTGCGCTCGCACAAGGAGGCCACGCGCATCCAGCAGGCGCTCGGTGCGGTAGGCATTCCCGCCGTCGCTGCGGGCAAGCAGAGCCTGTATGCCACGCCCGAAGCGCACGACCTGCGCCTGTTGCTGCTGGCGCTGCTGCAGCCGGCCGACGAAGGGCGGCTGCGCGCCGCACTGTCCACCGTACTGCTCGGCGAAGATGCCGAGGCGATCGATGCGCTGGAGCGCGAAGGCGATGCGCAGCGCTCCTTCCAGGTGCGGCTGCTGGAATGGCGTGAGCGCTGGCAGCGCGGCGGCCCGTTCGCGGTGATCGCCGATCTCTGCGCCGAACACGCCGAGCGCCTGCTGGGCCTGCTGGATGGCGAGCGCCGCCTGACCAACTACCTGCAGCTGGGTGAACTGCTGCAGCAGGCGGCCGGGCAGACGCTGGGCATGCACGGCCTGCTCGACTGGCTGCAGGTGCAGATGGCGCATGCCGACCAGAACGACGAACAGCAGCTGCTGCGCCTGGAATCGGATGCGCGCCGCGTGCAGATCATCACCCTGCACAAGAGCAAGGGGCTGGAGTATCCGCTGGTATTCCTGCCGTTCGTCGGCATCGGGGGGGGCGCACCGAACACCGAGGCCAACTGCACGGTGTACGCCAACGGCCGCCGCGAGCTGCACTGGAAACTGGACAAGGACGACAGCTGGAATGCGGCCAGCACGCGCAGCACCCAGGAACAGGACGCCGAAGACGCGCGCCTGCTCTACGTCGGGCTGACCCGGGCCGAGCACGCCCTGTGGATCGCCGCCGGTGATCTGGCCGGGCTGGCGAAGACCCGCCTGGCACCGATGCTGTCGGACCTGGAAGCGCTGCGTGCGCATCCGGACATCGCCGTGATCGAGGGCCCGGTGGAACCCCGCCCGGCGCAGCTCGCCTTCGAGCGCGACGGCGAACTGCCACCGGTCCGCGCGCTGACCCGCCGCGTGCCGCACGACTGGTGGGTGTACAGCTTCACCCAGCTGGCGCATGCCGACGCGGGCCACGACACCGATGCGGCCGCGACCGAAGTGCCGGCACCCGCAGCCGATGAGCCGGCCGGCGTGGACCTCACCCTGGAAGCAGAACAACCGGCCGTGGCCAGCGAAGAGAGCGACCCGCGCTTCATGGGCAGCCGCTTCGGCAACGTGCTGCACGATGCGCTGGAAAACACCGACTTCGCGCAGTGGGGCGGCTGGCAGGCCGGCGAGACCGCACCCGGCGAGGAAGCCGAGGTCCTGCGCGCCTCGCTGCGCGCGGAAGGCTATGCCGAGCAAGACCTGGACGATGGCGTGGCCATGCTGACCGGGCTGGTCGGCCAGACCCTGACCGTGCCCCTGCCGGAAGGCGGCGCACTGCACGACCTGCCGGCCGATGCACGCCGTGCCGAGATCGAGTTCCACTTCGCGATGCAGCCGACCGCCGTTCCAGCGCTGTTGAGCCTGCTGCACGCGCACGGGCTGGTGCGCGACCGCCATGGCTTCGGCACCCGCCGGCGGCTGGAGGGGCTGATGACGGGCAAGATCGATCTCACCTACGTGCGTGCGGACCGCTGGTACGTGCTCGACTACAAATCCAATCGCCTGCCCGGCTACGACGCGGCCCGTCTGGCCAGCGCCATGCAGCACAGCGAATACGACCTGCAGGCGCTGATCTACACCGTCGCGTTGCACCGGTGGCTGCGTTTCCGGCTGGGCGCGCAGTACGACTATGCGCGCGACATGGGCGGTATCCGCTATCTGTTCTGCCGCGGCCTGGATGCCCGCCGCGACGACAGCCCGGGCCTGTATGCGCATCGCTTCGATCCGGCCCTGGTCGATGCCCTGGATGCCCTTTTCGCCGGGGGCGAACACGCCCAGGCACGCATGGCCGCGCGCGCACGGGGGGAGGCATGAGCCTGCTCACCACGCTCTACCGTGGCAACGTGCTTCGCACGCTGGACCATGCGCTGGCGCAGAGCCTGCGCAGGTTGCGCCCTGACACGCCCGACGCGGTGCTGGTCGGTGCCGCACTGGCCTCGCTGGCGGTCTCGGAAGGACACGCCGGCCTGGATCCGACCCAGCCGCAGCGCCTGATCGAGGTCGATGTCGACTGGCCGGCACCCGAGGCGTGGTTGGCGCAGCTGCAGGCGTCGCCGTGGGTGGAGGTACCCGGCGCGGAGGACGTGGTCGCTGGCGATGCACCGCTGGTGCTGGAGAACGGCCTGCTCTATCTGCGTCGCTACCGCGAATACGAACGTCGGCTTGCCGAGGGCCTGCAGCGCATCGCCACGCATCCGCTGCCCGACGCCGATCCCGGCACCCTGGCCACGCTGTTCGGCCAACTGTTCCCGCAGGCCCACGATGGGATCGATCACCAGGCCCGCGCCGCGGCCGTCGCGCTGCGCCATCCACTGGTGCTGGTGACCGGCGGCCCCGGCACCGGCAAGACCACCACCATCGCGCGGCTGCTGGTGCTGCTTGCCGCACAGGCGGTGCAGGCCGACCAGGCATTGCCACGGGTCGCGCTCGCCGCGCCCACCGGCCGCGCCGCCGAGCGCATGGCCGAGAGCCTGCGCCTGGCCGTGCAGCGGCTGCGCCTGGTGGGCATCGCACCGGCGCTGTGCGACGCGATGCCGAGCACCGGCACCACCCTGCATCGCCTGCTCGGGGTGATCCCGGATTCGCCACGCTTCCGGCATCACCCCGACAACCCGCTGCCGTACGACGTGGTGGTGGTGGACGAGGCCTCGATGATCGACCTGCCGCTGATGACCAAGCTGGTCGAGGCGATCGCCGATGGCACCCGGCTGGTGCTGCTCGGTGATCCGGACCAGCTGCCCTCGGTGGAAGCCGGCGATGTGCTCAGCGCCATCCTCCGTGCCAGCGGCGATGGCCTGGGTACCCAGGCTGACGATGCCCAGGCGCTGCGCGTGCTGCTTGCTGCCGATGCGTTGCAACCGCTGGCACCGCCACGCCGGTTCGCCGGCCGGCGCGTGCAGCTGCAGCGGGGCTACCGGCAGACCGACGCGCTCGATCTGGCACCGCTGGCGCATGCCGTGCGCGACGGCAACAGCGCCACCGCGCTGGCACTGCTGAGGACGGGCACGCTGGCCGGTGTGCACTTCCACGAAGACCAGAGCGATCCGCTGCAGCATCACCGCGAGCAGCTGCTCGGGCATTGGCGCGGCCTCGGCGAAGCCGCCGATCCCGGCGCTGCGCTGGCCAATGCCGGCCGCATCCGCCTGCTCACCGCCGTGCGCGAAGGCCCACAGGGCGCGCGCGGGCTCAATGCCCGCATCGAAGCGCTGCTGGCAGGTGTGCCGCGGCCGGGCATGGCGCCGGGTTACTTCCACGGCCGGCTGCTGCTGATCACCGAGAACAGCTACCGGCACCGCCTGTTCAACGGCGACATCGGCATCTGCCTGATCGATCGCCACGGCAGCGTGACCGCGTGGTTCCCCGGCGAAACGCCGGATCAACCACGTGGCTTCCACCCGGGTGCATTGCCGGCGCACGAAAGCGCGTTCGCGATGACCGTGCACAAGGCGCAGGGCTCGGAGTTCGATGAGGTCTGGTTGCAGCTGCCGCGACGCGACAATCGCGTGCTGTCGCGCGAGCTGATCTATACCGGCATGACCCGCGCGCGGCAGGCGCTGCATGTGCTGGGCAGTGCGGAGGTGCTGGAGGCCGCATTGGCGCGGCACGCCAGCCGGCTGTCGGGTCTGGCTGCTCGCCTGCAGGGCCGCGAGGGGAACGCAGTGGCCGACGCCGTCGTGACGGCGCCGGCGCAGGGGCAGTTGTTCTAGCCCCGTGTCCGGTCTTACTCCGGAATCACCACGGTGCCATCGGGGAACACGATGGCGCCGTCACCGCTGACATCGAAGAAGCCCAGCTGGTGGGTGTTGGCCAGCACCTGCACCAGGCCGTGCGCGTTCTCGGCCACCTCGTCATCGAACGAGGCGTAGACCACGTGCTGGCCGATGCTGTAGTCGGTCACTTCCGGGCGGTCGTCTTCCTCATCGGACAGCGGACCGTCCATCGGCGGGTAATGCTCGGCGAGCGCGGCGAAGAACGCCTGCAGGGCCGGCACCGACACCTTCGGGTCGTCGTAATCGTGCGTCTCGTTCCACTCGGTCTGCGCGTCGTACCACTGCAGGAAGGCCTCGGCCTCGCGCGGGGCGACGGCGGGGTCGAACACCATCAGGTCGTAACTCATCGGGAATCACCTTGATCCATGCGCAAATGCATGCGTCAGGATAGCCCTGATCGGCGCGGACCGGCCGGCGCGCGCCGGGGCCGGTTCAGCGCGGCGCCGGCAGGCCCGGTGCTGCCGCGGCGGGGTCGGCGGCGGCCTCGATGACCGGTGCCTCGGGGAACAGCGCATAGCGCAGCCCGATCAACCCCATCAGGGCCTCGTCGCGGGCCTTGCCCGCCTCCACGGTCTGCACGCGCTTGAGCGAGGCCTCCAGCCGTGCCTGAAGCCCGGGCGGTGCCGGCAGGGGGCGGCGCTTGTCCACCTGCGCGCGGTAGTACGCGGCGATGTCGTCCAGGATGGCCTCGATCGCGGCCACGCTGGCCGGCGGCAGGCCGTGCCGGGAGCGGCGCAGCTGCAGGATGTTCAGGCCGATGCGCGCCTCGGTGAGCATGTCCACCGAGGCGATGTCGCTGCCTTCCGGCGTGGCTGCCAGGCGCGGTGCGAGCAGGCCGAGCAGATCCAGCATGCGCGCGGCGAACTGCTGGCGATCCTGCTGGCCGCGGCCCTCGGCCGCATCGGCCAGCGTGGTCCAGCCCTGGCGCACCAGCCGGCGCGCGGTCCACTCGGCACCCACCGAGCGGAACAGCCGGGTCATCACCACCGCAAAGCCAATGCCGATGAACATCGCCACGGCGGAGTTGATGAAGCTCTGGATGTTGGCGCTGTAGGTGTTCTGCACGTTCAGCAGCGCCACCAGGTTCACCGTCAGCGGCAAGCCGATCAACGCGGTCTTGGGCCGATGCAGCAGCAGGCCCAGTGGCAGGAAGATCACCGCCAGCACCAGAGCCAGGCTGCCGAAGTCGTGCACGGCCGGGAAGATCCCGAACAGGTACACGCCGGCCACCAGGCTGGCCACGATGGCCCAGAGCAGGAAGGACAGCATGCTCGGTGCGGGATCATCCTGCGCGGCGAAGAACGCGGCGGCCACCGCGGCCATCATCGCGCCGTTGCCACCACCTTCCCAGCCCAGCCCGATCCACAGCACGCAGTAGGTCATCAGGGCGACACCGGCACTGGCCGCGGAGAACAGCGCCATGCCGTAGTCCACATGGCGCACGTGGTCCACGCGCTGGGTGCGCACGCGGTAGTGCGCGGTATTGCTCGGCGCGGTGCCGGCGTCGATGGCGGCGTGCAGGGTGGTGCAGTCCTGCCAGAGATCGACCAGCTCTTCCAGGCGCAGCAGCAGGGTGACCAGCAGCAGGTGATCCAGCTCGCCATCCACCGCCGGCTTGAGCGCGACGATGCGCGCGCGCAGCGTGGCGTAGGCGCTGGCACTGGAGCGGCCCGGCTGCTCCAGCCACTGCGCCAGATCGGCGATCAAGGGCTCCAGCCCCGGTGGCAGCGCGCGGCCACCCGCGCGCAGCGCACCGAGCCGGTCGGCGATCGAGGACAGCACCGGCAGCATCAGCAGCATGCGTTCGCGCAGGCGCTCCATCGAGACCGCCGCCCCGGCGTGGCGCGGGTCGTCGCGACGCATGAACTCGATCAGCGCTTCGAACTGCACCAGATCGGCGGCCAGGCGGTTGCGCGGTCCATGCGCGTGACCGCGCGAGAGGATCTGCCGGCACCAGTCGGCGGCATCGCCCATCCAGCTGCCGATCCGCGCGCGCAGCATCGGCCGCACCGAGGCGGGGAAGAACAGCGAGGCGAACAGTACCGCCACCACGGTGCCGAGGATGATCTCCTCGCTGCGCGCCACCACGGTGTCGAAGATGGTGTCCGGCGAGGTCACCGCCGGGAAGCCGATGAAGGCGGTGGTGTACCCGGCCAGCAGGAACGCGTAGCCGCGCGGGCCTCGGTTGAGCAGGGCGATGAACAGGCAGGTGGACAGCCACAGCGACATCGCCGCGCTCAGCAGCAGCGGGGTTTCCACCAGGTGCGGCAGCATCCACAGCGTGGCCGCACCGGCGATGAGGGTGCCGAGGATGCGGTAGGCGCCCTTGGCACGGGTCGGGCCGAGCATCGGCTGGGTCACGATGTAGACCGTGGCCATCGCCCAGTACGGGCGCGAGAGATTGCCGGCCAGCCCGATGTACAGCGCGGCCAGCGCCGCCAGGAAGGTCTTGACCGAGAACAACCAGGCCTGTCTGTCCAGCAGCAGCATGGCTTACCTCGCGGCCGTGCCGGTGGCGACGGCGTCGGCGTTCCAGCCGCCGCCGAGCACCAGGAACAACTGGATCTGGTCGCGCGAGACCTGCGCCTGCGCCTCGGCGAGCGTCGCATCGGCGCTGGCCAGGCTGCGGTCCGCGTCCAGGCTGGCCAGGTAGGGCGTGCGCCCGCCCTGGTACAGGCGGCGGTTCTGGCTGGCGGCCAGGTCGGCCTGCTGCTGCGCCTGCTGCAGGAACTGCAGGCGCTGCAGATCCTGGGCATAGCGGCTCAGCGCGGTCTGGGTTTCGCGCAGGGCCTGCAGCACGCTGTGGTCGAACTCGGCCAGCGCCGCATCGGCACCGGCTTCGGTGGCGTGGATGCGTGCATGCGTGCCGGAGGAGGGCAGCGTCCAGGAGATCAGCGGGCCGATCGACCACTGCTGGGTCAGCGGCGTGCCGAAATCCTCCAGCAGGCCGGCGGCACCGACCGAGGCGCCGAGGCGGATGTCCGGGTAGAGCTCGGCGGTGGCCACGCCGATCCGCGCGGTGGCGGCGGCCAGCTTGCGCTCGGCCTGGCGGATGTCCGGGCGGCGCTGCAGCAGCGCGCGGCCATCGCCGATCGGCAGCGCCTGGGCCAGGGTCGGGGCCTGGCTGCAGTCGCTCACGCCGTCGGGCAGCTGGCCCGGGGTGCGGCCGAGCAGGGCGGCCAACTGGTATTCGGAGGCCTGCCGGTGCGCGCGCAGCGGCGGCAACGCGGCCTGCAGCATCGCCACCTGGGCGTTGGCACGCGCCAGCTCCGGCGGGGTGCCGCGGCCGGCGGTGATCAAGCGCTGAGTGACCTCGCGGCTGCGCTGCTGCAGCTGCAGCGAGTGCTCGGCCACATGCAGTTCGTGGTTGGCGTGGCAGATGTCGACGTAACTGCCGGCCACCTGCGCCACCAGCGACACGCGCGCCAGGTCCATCGCGGCGGCGGTGGCCTGCTCGTCGGCATGCGCGGCTTCGGAGGCGCGCTTGAGCTTGCCGAACAGATCGAACTGATAGGACACCGCGAACTTGCCGTCGGCCAGGTTGATCGGCGGCAGTTCGTGTTCAAGCAGGAATGATTCGGCCGACAGCTGCGCGCGGCTCACCCCGGCCTCGGCCTCGTATTCGAACCCACCGGCATCCAGCGCCTGCTCGTACACGGCAGCAGCGCGACGCAGGTTGGCATCGGCCACCTTGAGTTCCACGTTGTCGCGCAGCGCCTGCTGCACCAGCGCGTTGAGGGTGTCGTCCTGGTACAGCTCCCACCAGCGTGCGGGCAGCGTGGCGCCAGCGGCGACCTGCGGGTTGCCGGTGTCGAGGAAGGCGGCATTGGCCTCCGGCCGCTGGAACGCGGAGCCGGCCGGCACCGCGTAGTCCGGGCCGACGGTGCGGCACGCGGCCAGCGTGGTCAGCGCCAGCCCCAGCGCGATGCGGTGCAGCGCCGGGCGGTTCACAGCGCCGTCCGTGCCGGTTGTGCCGGCGTGGCCGGCGCGGTGTCCGGCTGGATGGTAACGGTGGCGGTGCGCCCGGCGATCAGGTTGACCCCGGCCGGCACGCGGTCGATATGGATGCGCACCGGGATGCGCTGGGCCAGCCGCACCCAGTCGAAGGCCGGGGTCACGTTCGGCAGCAGGCTGCTGCCTTCGCTGCGGTAACGGTCTTCGATGCCGGCGGCGATGCTCTGCACGTGGCCCTGCAGCGGCTGCGCCTCGCCCATCAGGCGGATGTCGACCTTCTGGCCCGCATGCACGCCCTGCAGGCGGGTTTCCTCGAAGTAGCCGTCCACGCGGAACGAGCCGGTATCGAGCACGGCCATCACCGGGCGCCCGGCAGTCACATAGTCACCGGCACGCACGGTGCGGTCGTTGACGTGGCCATCGCTGGGGCTGCGCACTTCAGTGCGCGCCAGGTTGAGCTTGGCCAGATCCACCGCGGCCTGTGCGGTCGCCATCGAGGCCTGCGCGGCGAGCAGCTTGGCGCGGCGCACTTCGGCATCCTCGGCGGCGACCAGATCCTGCAGGCTGCGGTCACGCGCGATCTCGCGGCGCAGCTGGTCCAGCGTGGCGCGGCGCTCGCCCAGGGCGGCCTGGGCCTGCTCCAGCGCGATCTCATAGCGCGCCCGGTCGACCACGAACAGCACCTCACCGCGCTTGACCGGCTGGTTGTCGGCCACCTTCACCGCCTCCACCAGCCCGGACACATCCGGCGCCACCTGCACCACGTCGGCGCTGACGTGCGCATCGCGCGTCCACGGTTCGTCCATGTAGTACGCCCACAGGTGGCGCAGCACCAGCACGGCGGCCACCACGGCCACGACGGTCAACACGACCGGGAATGTCTGCTTGAGGATCTTGTTCACGATTGCATCCAACGCATCAGGGAAAACAACCCGCCGAGCACGATCACGTACACGGCCAGGTTGAACAGGGCGGGGTGCCAGATGTGGCGGTAGGCGCCGGTGCGCTGCAGGACCACGCGCAACCCGCTCTTGAGCAGGTAGGCAAGCAGCATCAGCCCGAGCAGGGTCGGGACGAACACACCATAGAGACTGAATTCACCGTACATCGAGGCAAAGGATTCGCAGGGGAGCGGAAAGGGGATCGCCCGGCGTCGAGGGACGACACCGGGCGGCACAACGGGGGGACAGGCTTACGTCACGCGGTCGGCAGCGTCGGCCAGCAGCTGCCACAGCTTCAGCACGGTGCGCAGTTCATCCATGGACAGCTCGCCGAACACGTCCTGGCGCAGGCCGATCAACTGGGTTTCCAGCTCGCTGACCAGGGCCTCGCCCTTGTCGGTCAGCCACAGCAGGTTGGCGCGGCGGTCGCTGGCGTCGCATTCGCGGCGGACCAGGTCGCTGGCGGCCAGCTTGTCCAGCAGGCGCACCAGCGAGGGGCCTTCCATGCCCAGCTGATGGGCCAGCGCCACCTGGCGGATACCCCCGCCGGCGCGCCCGATCATCAGCAGCGGCATGGTGCACGCGGCGGAGATGCCGTAGCTGCCCAGGGCCTGGTCGGCCAGGCGCTGCCACTGCCGCCCTGCGTACAGCAGGCCGGAGCTGAGCTGCATCTGCAGCTGGGTGCGTTCGTCGAAGGATCGGTTCATCAGAATAGATAGGATACTACTAATTTCCCTCCTATCAATACCTCCGGCACAACCGTCGCCCAACGAGGGCCTGCGCGGGCAGGGCCACCGAGCCCCAGCGCAGGACGCCCGAGGGGTCTGTCGGGTACGATGCTCGCCCCCCTTCGGGTGCTGTATGTAATGAGCAAGCAAGACAACGACGCCAACCCCGTCACCCAGGCCGAGGCCGAATCGGCGGTGCGCACCCTGCTGCGCTGGGCCGGTGAAGATCCGACCCGTGAAGGCCTGCTGGATACCCCGCGCCGCGTCGCCGAAGCCTATGGCGACTGGTTCAGCGGCTACCGCGATGACCCGCGCGCCTACATGGAGCGGACCTTCGAGGAAGTGGCCGGCTACGATGAACTGATCGTGCTGCGCGACATCGAGTACGAAAGCCACTGCGAACACCACATGGCGCCGATCATCGGCCGCGTGCACGTCGGCTACCTGCCGGCCGGCAAGGTGGTGGGCATCAGCAAGCTGGCCCGCGTGGTCGAGGCGTACGCACGCCGCTTCCAGGTCCAGGAAAAGATGACCGCGCAGATCGCCCAGTGCATCCAGGACGTGCTGCAGCCGGTCGGCGTGGGCGTGGTGGTGGAAGGTGCGCACGAGTGCATGACCACCCGCGGCATCCACAAGCGTGGCGTCAGCATGGTCACCTCCAAGATGCTGGGCAGCTTCCGCGAGGACGCGCGTACCCGCGCCGAATTCCTGCGTTTCATCGAAGTGGGCGGCAAGCGCTGATTCCCCGCGCCGTCGCGCGCGGCCGGCAGGTGCTGGGCTTCGGCCCGGCCCTGCGGGTGCGTGCGCGTCCCGTTTCCCTCCCGGCCGCTGCGACCCGCGCGGCCCGTCTTCCTGTCCCCGGTCTCGAATGAAGCATCGCGAGCGCATTACCCGTTACCGCCACCTGCGCGAACAGTCGCAGTGGAAGCTGTTGGCGGCCGATCACGCGCCGGAGATCATCGGCCTGCTGCAGAGCCTGCTGATGCAGGACGAGCGCACCCTGTCCACCGCGGTGCTGCACGAACGCCTGCAGCGCGCGCTGGATGATCTGAAGGCCGATGAACTGTCGCGCGATCTGCCGCGCACCGCGCAGGCCTACATCGCCCACTGGCTGGCCCAGGGCTGGCTGGAACGCCGCCTGCCCGAGGGTGCCGACCAGGAACAGTACGAACTGTCCACCCAGGCCGCGCAGGCGATCCGCTTCGCCGACAGCCTGGAGCAGGCGCGCGCTGCCGCCACCGAGAGCCGCCTGGCACTGGTGATCGAGCAGCTCTCGCAGCTGGCTGCGCTGACCGAATCCAATCCGGACGCACGCCTGTCCGCGCTGCGCGACGAGCGCGACCGCATCGATGCCGAGATCGCCCGCGTCAGCGGCGGCAAGGTGTCCTCGCTGGATGGCAAGCGCGCGCTGGAACGGACCCGCCAGATCATCGGCCTGGCCGACGAACTGACCGAAGATTTCCGCCGCGTGCGTGACGACTTCGAACGCCTCAACCGCGAATTCCGCGAACGCATCATCGATGACGAAGGCGAGCGCGGCGACGTGCTCTCCAAGCTGTTCGAAGGCGTGGACGTGATCGGCGACAGCGATGCCGGGCGCAGCTTCGAGGCGTTCTGGCGCCTGCTCAACGATGCCGAACAGAGCGCCCAGCTCGACGCCGCGCTGGAGACCGTGCTTGCCCGTGGCTTTGCCCGCAAGCTGGACCGCAACGAACGCACCTTCCTGCGCGGCTTCACCACCACCATGCTCGAGCGCGGTGGCCAGGTCCACGATGTGCTGCAGCACTTCGCGCGCAGCCTGCGTGGCTTCGTGCAGAGCCGCGGCTACCTGGAACAGCGCCGCCTCAACCAGCTGCTCAAGCAGGCCCAGGGCGAGGCGCTGGGCCTTCGCGACCACATCCCGGCCCAGCGCAGCATCGGCCGCGACCTGCAGCTGACCACCAGCCGCCTGCGCTCGCTGTCGCAGTGGAAGCTGCACGACCCGCGCCAGGCGCAGGTCGATGGCAGCGTGCAGCGCAACGACACCGCCGCGATCTCGCTGGAAAGCGTCGGCGATCTCGTCGCCGCCTCGGAAATCGACTTCCGCACCCTGCGCCGCGATCTGCACGACCTGCTTGGCGAGCAGCCGCGGCTGTCGATCGCGCAGGTGCTCGACCACCGTGAGGCCCCGCAGGGGCTGGGCAGCATCATCGGTTACCTCTCCCTCGGCACCCGCCATGGCGAGGTCGCCACCGATCAACAGGAGATCGCGCAATGGCGCGGCGGCGATGGCCAATGGCGTCGCGCCCGCATTCCGCTGATCTGGTTCACCCAGGAGAAACGCCATGAGCTGGCATGAACAATCCACCGACACCCCGATCGACGGCGGCGCCGACGAGCATGACGACGAGCCGGTCGTGGTGACGCCGGTCCTGCGACGCAGCAACGATGTCTTCTACATGGGCGATACCGGCCGGCTGCCGCTCGATGGCCGCCGTGCGCTGTGCCAGCTGCTGATCGGCCCCAGCATCGACCAGCTGCGCCACGCCAAGCTGTGGCCGGCGCTGATCCGCAGTGAAGCGGCGATCCGCTCAGCGCTCTCGGACCTGTTCCTGGAGCTGGTGCTGGACCGCGAGAGCGGGGTGGCCTTCACCCGCCAGGCCGATACCGAAGATATCGACGCGCCGGTGCTGCTGCGTACCTCGCCGCTGACCTTCATCGACTCGGTGCTGCTGCTGCACCTGCGCCAGCAGCTGGCCGAAGCCGATGCACGCGGCGTGCGCGCGGTGGTCGAAGATGGCGAGCTGGCCGAAGCACTGGCCGTGTACGAGCGCCACCTGTCCACCGACCGCGCCGGCTTCAACCGCCGCGTCGCCAGTGCCGTGCAGAAGATGAAGGACAACCACATCCTCACCCGCCTTGGCGGTGACGATGCGCGTCATGAAGTCTCGCCGGCACTGAAACTGATGTTCTCCGCCGAAGATGTCGCCGCCCTGGCCCAGGTGTACCGCCGCCTGCGCGAAGCGCCGGCCGACCTCGACGCCTGAGCGCGCGCCCGCGCGCCGCTGCCCTGCCTGGATTGCTAGCCCTGCCATGACCGTCCACATTCCCGCACCCGCCCTGTTCCCCGGCGACCAGCCCGACCCGCGCGCGCAGCAGTTCCGCATGCGCCGCCTGCAGGTCCACAACTGGGGCACCTTCTCCGGCCTGACCGAAGTGCCGATCGCCGAACGTGGCTTCCTGTTCGTCGGCCGCTCCGGCTCGGGCAAGT
The DNA here is from genome assembly GCF_030128875.1 of Stenotrophomonas sp. BIO128-Bstrain. Lineage (NCBI taxonomy): Bacteria > Pseudomonadati > Pseudomonadota > Gammaproteobacteria > Lysobacterales > Lysobacteraceae > Stenotrophomonas > Stenotrophomonas sp. BIO128-Bstrain. The sequence continues at coordinate 3,933,136 of NZ_CP124620.1, forward strand.
CGACCCTGCTCGATGCGATGTCCGCGCTGCTGGTGCCGCCGGCCCTGGTCGACTTCAACGCCGCCGCGCGCGAAGCCGAACGCAGTGGCCGCGACCGCAACCTGGTCTCCTATGTGCGTGGCGCGTGGGCTGATCAGCAGGACAGCGGCACCGGCGAGATCGCCACCCAGTACCTGCGCAAGGGCGCCACCTGGACCGCGCTGGTGCTGGAGTACCGCAGCAACGACGGCCGCATCGTCAGCCTGGTGCGGCTGTTCTGGATCGCCGGCAACGGCGCCGCCGCGGCCGATGTGCGCAAGCACTACATGGTCGCAGAGCGCAGCTTCGACATCGCGCGCGACCTCGGCGGCTTCGACCTGGACCTGCGCAAGCTCAAGCAGCGCCTGGGCGATGTGCATCACTTCGACAGCTTCGCCAGCTATGCCGAACGGTTCCGCCACGTGCTCGGGATAGAGAACGAAATGGCGCTGCGCCTGCTGCACAAGACGCAGTCGGCGAAGAACCTCGGCGATCTGAACGTGTTCCTGCGCGACTTCATGCTCGATGCGCCGCGCACCTTCGATGCCGCCGAGCGCCTGGTCGATGATTTCGCCGAACTCGATGGCGCCCACCAGGCCGTGGTCACCGCGCGCCGCCAGGTCGAAACCCTGCTGCCGGCGCGCGGTCACTACGCCGATCTGCAGGCACTGCGCCGCCAGCGTGAAGACCTGGACGAGATGAAGCTGGGCATCGACGGTGTGCGCGAGCAGCGTCGCCTGGCCCTGCTCGAGGCGCGCCTGCTGGAACTGGACACCCGCGACCGCGGCCTGTCCGGTGAAGAAGGCCAGCGCCGCAGCGCGCTGGAGAACCATGAAAGCCACCTCGCCGAACTGGAGGCGCAGCGTCGCCAGCAGGGCGGCGAGCGCATCGAAGAGCTGGAGCGCGAACAGGGCCGTGTCGCCCAGGAACGCGACCGCCGCCTGGCCAAGCGCAACCAGGCCAACCATGCCAGCCGCGAGCTCGGCGAAACCCTGGCCGAGACCGCGCACGGCTTCGCCGAACAGCTGGCCCGCGCCCAGGCCAGACTGGACGACGGCCAGCGTGCCGCGGCCGAGCTGGATGAAGCCATCGCCGAGCGCATGGGCGGCAAGCGCGACGACGAGCGCCGCTTTGCCGAGGTGCGTTCGGAACTGGAGGCGCTCAAGCGCACCCCGTCCAGCATTCCGGCGCCGATGCAGCAGCTGCGCGCGCGCCTGAGCAGCGACACCGGCATTCCCGAGGCGGCGCTGCCGTTCGTGGGTGAACTGCTGCAGGTCCGCGATGAAGACGCCGCATGGCAGGGCGCGATCGAGCGTGTGCTGCACGGCTTCGCGCAGTCGCTGCTGGTCGATGAGCGCCACCATGCCCAGGTCTCGGAGTGGATCAACCAGACCCACCTCGGTACCCGCCTGGTGTATTACCGCGTGCGCCGCAACGATGATGCGCTGCATGGCCGCGAGCCCGGTGCACGCTCGCTGCTGCACAAGCTGGTGCTGCGCGAGCACGGCTATGCCGGCTGGCTGCGCCGCGAGCTGGGCAAGCGCTTCGACTACGAATGCGTCGATGCGCGCCACCTGCGCGATACCGACCGCGGCATCACCAAGGAAGGCCAGGTCAAGCACCCGGGCGAGCGTTTCGAGAAGGACGATCGCCACAACATCAGCGACCGCCGCCGCTGGCTGCTCGGCTTCAACAACCGCGACAAACTGGACCTGTACGAGAGCGAAGCGATCGAACTGGCGCAGCGCATCGCCGCCTGCGACAGCGACGTGGCCGGGCTGCGCGCGCAGCGCGAACAGGATGGCAAGGCCCGCCTGGCCTGCCATCAACTGTGCACGCTGGGCTGGGACGAGATCGATGTGGCCGCGCCGCTGCAGCGCCTGGACGACATCGCCCAGGCCCTGCACGACCTGCGCGAAGGCAATGCCGACCTGCGCAGGCTCGGCGAACAGATCGAAAAGACCCGGGCCGATGTGGCCCAGGCCAAGCGCACCTATGAAGACGTGCGCGTGGAGCGCGGCCAGCTCGGCCGTGAGCACGAACGCCTGGCGCGCCTGCACGAGCAGTGCGCGCCGCTGGCCAAGCGCGTGGTCACGCCCCTGCAGCAGCAGGGCCTGGACGAACGCCTCAAAGCGCTCGGCGTGCTCAGCCTGGAAAACCTGGAAGCGCACTTCCGGCAGATCAGCAACACGCTCAACGAACAGCTCGGCGGCTCCCAGGCCGAACACAACCGGCTGGAGAACCTGCTGCTGGGCTGCTTCCGCCGCTACTGCCAGGCCTGGCCGGAAGACAGCGGCGACTTCACCGTCAGCCTGTCCAGCGCCGACGATTTCCTGGCCCGCCTGCAGCGGCTGGAGAACGATGGCCTGCCGCAGCACGAGGCACGCTTCTTCGATCTGCTGCAGAGCCAGAGCAAGAACAACCTGCTGGCCCTGCAGCGCCACACCGCCGAGGCGCGCAAGTCGATCGCCCAGCGCCTGGACGAGGTCAATGCCTCGCTGGAGCAGGTGCCGTTCAACCGCGGCACGCTGCTGACCATTGAACTCACCGACCGCCGCCTGCCCGAGGTGCTGGATTTCCACCAGCGCCTGCGCGATGTCCTGTCCCAGCAGCAGACCGAGCAGCGCGAACTGGCCGAAGCGCAGTTCGCGGTGCTGCGTGAACTGGTCGCCAAGCTCGGCTCGCAGGAAGGCGAGGACAAGCGCTGGCGCGAGCTGGTACTCGACGTGCGCCTGCATGTGGAATTTGTCGGCGTCGAGCTCGATGCCGCCACCCGCCAGCAGGTCGAGATCTACCGCAGCGGCGCGGGCAAATCCGGCGGCCAGCGCCAGAAGCTGGCCACCACCTGCCTGGCGGCCGCGCTGCGCTACCAGCTCGGCGGTGCCGACGGCCAGCTGCCCAGCTACGCGGCAGTCGTGCTCGATGAAGCCTTCGACAAGGCCGACAACGAGTTCACCGCGCTGGCGATGAACATCTTCGACAACTTCGGGTTCCAGATGGTCGTGGCCACGCCGCTGAAGTCGGTGATGACGCTGGAGCCGTTCATCGGCGGTGCGTGCTTTGTGGAGATCAGCGGTCGCCACGACTCCGGCGTGCTGCTGATCGAGTACGACGAGGAAGGCAAGCGCCTGAAGCTGCCCGAACGCGCCCGCGCCGGCGGTGAGGCCGCGGTGGCGCCGGTATCGGCAGCGGCCGTGATCGCAGCGCCGGCGGAGGTCGAGGTGCCAGGGCAGGCCGCCGATGCCGTGATCGCCGAACCGGCTGCCGGGCAGGCCGACGCCGCCACGGCGACGCCGGATGCACCGGCACCGGCATCGCGCCCGAAGAAAGCCGCGGCCAAGGCACCCGCCAAAGCGCCGGCCAGGAAGGCCGCCAGCAAGGCGGCGGCCAGGCCGGCACCCAGGACCGCCGCGAAGAAGCCGGTCAAGCCCAAGCGTTGAGCAATCGACGGGTCAGCCCCCAGGGTTGGCCCGTCCTGTCAGCCGGCGAAGGTATCCCAGCCCATCCGGGCGATCAGCACCACCACCAGGCCGACGAACAGCTTGCGGATGAAGGGCGTGCCACCGCGCAGCGCCATCCGCGTGCCGACCACCGAGCCGATGATGTTGGCCACGGCCATCGGCAGCGCGAACAGCCACAGGATGTTGCCGGTCGGCACGAAGAACGAGATCGCCGCCACGTTGGTGGCCAGGTTCACCACCTTGGAGGCGGCCGAGGCGCGCAGGAAGTCCAGCCCGAAGAAACGCACGAACAGGAAGATCAGGAAGCTGCCGGTGCCCGGCCCGAAGAAGCCATCGTAGAACCCGATTACCGCACCGATCGCCAGCGCGGTCACCAGCTCCTTGCGGCCGATCTCGCGCGGGCGGTGCAGGGCACCGAAGTCCTTCTTCCACAGCGTGTAGCCGAGCATCGCCACCAGCAGCACCAGCACCAGCGGGCGCACCGCGTCCTTGGGCAGCAGGCTGACCGCCGTGGCGCCGGCGAAGGAGAACACGAAGGCCGTGCCCGCGGCGAACAGCACTGGCCGCCACGGGAAGCGCACATTGCGTGCATAGCGGAACGCCGCCGCTGCCGTACCGAACATCGAACTGAATTTGTTGGTGCCGAACAGCATCGCCGGCGTGTGCTGCGGCAATACGGTGAACAACCCGGGCAACTGCACCAGCCCGCCGCCGCCGACCGCGGCATCGACCAGACCGGCGATGAAGGCGATCGCCACCAACCACAACAGCTCAGGGGGAACCAGCTCAAGCACGGCGGGACATCGCGGCAGAAGGCGCGCCAGCATACGCCCGGTCATCGCGCGACAATACCCCCATGACCACCGCCAACTCCGATCCCTGTCCCTGCGGCCGCCCCTTGGCCTACACCGCCTGCTGCGGCCGCTATCACGCCGGCGCGCCCGCCCCGGATGCCGAAGCGCTGATGCGTTCGCGTTACAGCGCCTACGTGCGCCACCTGGCCGACTACCTGCTGGCCAGCTGGCACCCGTCCACGCGCCCGGCCGAGCTGTCGCTGGAGGAAGCGCCCGGCCAGCGCACCCACTGGCTGGGGCTGACGATCCAGGCCCACACCCAGTCGGATCCGGACCACGCCCAGGTCCGGTTCCTTGCCCGTTACAAGGTGGGCGGCGGCAGTGCGGTGAAGATGCTCGAGCACAGCCGCTTCGTGCGCGAAGAGGGGCGCTGGTTCTATCTCGACGCGCTGCCCTGACCCAGCGCGGCCGCACGCACTCCCGCAGCGTCGTCGCCCGGGCGCGTACGGGGATCGCGTATTCAACTTGAACGCTGTCACCAGACCGATGCCGTGCCATGACGTGGCACTCACTCCGGCTGGTCGATCCTGATCGCAATGAATACCGCCGTTGCTGCCGCACCACCGCTCACTGCCGCCCCGCCGTCGTCGCTGGCCGCCCGCTACGCCGGCGTGCGGGCCCGCACGGTCGCACTGGCCGCCCCGCTGAGCGCCGAAGACGCCATGGTGCAGAGCATGGCCGATGCCAGCCCGGCCAAATGGCACCTGGCCCACACCACCTGGTTCTTCGAGCGCTTCGTGCTGGCCACCCGGCCCGGTTACGCACCGATCGATGCGGACTGGCATTACCTGTTCAACAGCTATTACCAGAGCATCGGTCCGGCACATGCACGTCCGCAGCGTGGCCTGCTCTCGCGCCCGTCGCTGGAGGAGGTGCTGGAGTTCCGTGCCCGGATCGACCAGCGCGTGATCACCGCCCTGCAGGCCGGCAGCCTCAGCGAGCAGGCCCGGCACCAGTTGCTGCTCGGCCTGCACCATGAACAGCAACATCAGGAACTGCTGCTGACCGATATCAAGCATGCGTTCTGGTCCAACCCGCTGCAGCCGGCCTACCGTGAGGATCTTGCGGTGGCGCCGGCCTGTGCGCTGCCCCTGCAGTGGCTCAGCAGTCCCGAGCAGATCGTGGAGATCGGCGCGCCGGTCTGGCCTACCCAGCCGACATTCGCCTACGACAACGAATCGCCCGTACACCGCGCCCTGGTCCCGGCGCATGCGCTGGCCAATCGCCCGGTCAGCAATGATGAGTATCGCCGGTTCGTCCAGGCCGGCGGCTACCGCGAGCCGCGCTGGTGGATGAGCGAAGGCTGGACCCTGTGCCAGGACCAGCGCTGGCAGCATCCGCTGTATTGGGATGACGCACTGGAGCGCGAGTTCACCCTCGGCGGGTGGCGCCCGCTCGATCCGCACGCCCCGGTCTGCCATCTCAGTTACTTCGAAGCCGACGCCTACGCGCGCTGGCAGGAGGCCCGCCTGCCCACCGAATTCGAATGGGAGGCGGCCACCGCGGGCCGCCCGCTGCGGGGTCGTTTTGCCGATTGCGATCAGCTTCACCCCGGCGGGGCGGAAGAATCAGGCGATATCGTCCAGCTGTTCGGCGATGTCTGGGAATGGACCAGCAGCGCCTACGGGCCGTATCCGGGGTTCCGCACCTTCCCGGGCAATCTCGGCGAGTACAACGGCAAGTTCATGTGCGGGCAATGGGTCCTGCGCGGCGGCAGCTGTGCCACGCCTGCCGATCACCTGCGCGCCAGCTACCGCAATTTCTTCGCGCCGTCGGCCCGGTGGCAGTTCGCCGGCCTGCGCCTGGCCCGGGACGCCGCATGAGTTCGGTCCGTGATGCACTCCAGGCGCTGACCGATCTGCAGCCGGACCGCGACCAGATCACCGCCGACATCCTGCGTGGCCTCTCCGCCACGCCGCGGCAGCTGCCGTCCAAGTATTTCTACGATGCCCACGGCTCGGCGTTGTTCGAGCAGATCACCCAGCAGCCAGAGTACTACCCGACCCGCACCGAGCTGCAGCTGCTGCAGGACTGCGCGCGTGACATCGCCAAGGTGGTCGGTCCCCGCCTGCACGTGGTCGAGCTGGGCAGCGGCAGTGGGCGCAAGACCGAGCTGCTGCTGCAGGCACTGCGTGACCCGGTGGCGTACACCCCGATCGAGATCTCCCGTGCCGCACTGCTGGACAGCATCACCCGGTTGGCCCCGTTGCTGCCGGAGATCGAAATGCTGCCGGTCTGCGCGGATTTCACCCAGCCGGTGCAGCTGCCATCGCCGCAGCGCGAGCCGGCGCGCCACCTGGTGTTCTTCCCGGGCTCGACGCTGGGCAACTTCGCGCAGGACGAGGCCATTGCGCTGCTGAAGGCCATGCGCCAGACCATGGGCCCCGACGGCATGGCCCTGATCGGCATCGACCTGCACAAGGATGCGGGGCTGATCGAAGCCGCGTACAACGATGCCGCCGGCGTCACGGCCGATTTCACCCTCAATCTGCTGCGCCGGCTCAACCGCGACATCGGCAGTGATTTCGATCTCGACGGGTTCCGTCATCGCGCGCGGTACAGCGTGCCGCGCCTGCGCATCGAAACCGAACTGGTCAGCCAGCGCGAGCAGCGCGTGCAGGTGGACGGGCAGAGCTTCGATTTCGCCGCAGGCGAGGCGATGACGGTGGAGTACAGCCACAAGTACACCGACGTGGTGTTCGCAACGATGGCCGCGGCCGCGGGCCTGCGCGTGACGGCCCACTGGAACGCCACCGATCCGGCCTTCGGCCTCCGCCTGCTGCAGCCGGTCTGACCTGCGCAGCATTGCCGCTATGATGCAGGTCCACTGGCTGCAAGGATTCCGCCAATGCGATGGTCGCCCCTGTTGTTGGCCGGGCTGTGGCTCGGCGCACCGTCGTTGGCGGTGGCCGCCCCGGATGCGTTCTCCACCTGTCTGGCCACGCTCAAGGCGCAGGCCGGCAAGCAGGGCATCGGCGCCGAGCGCTTCGATGTGCTCACCGCCGGGCTGACCCCGGATCCCAGCGTGCTGCCGCTGCTGGACGCGCAGCCGGAATTCACTACCCCGTTGTGGGACTACCTTGCCGCGCTGGTGGATACCCAGCGCGTCGAGGACGGGCGTGCCCGCCTGGTCGAGCACCGCGACCTGCTGGCCCGGGTCTCGGCCGAGTACGGGGTTGATCCGGCCACCATCGTGGCGGTCTGGGGCGTGGAAAGCGACTACGGCCGCGTGTTCGGCAAGCGCCCGCTGCTGCAGTCGCTGGCCACGCTCTCCTGCGAAGGCCGCCGCCAGCCCTTCTTCCGCGGCGAACTGCTCGCCCTGCTCAAGCTGATCGATGCCGGCGACCTGCGCGCCGAAGGCCTGACCGGTTCGTGGGCCGGCGCGTTCGGCCATACCCAGTTCATGCCCTCCACCTATGCGCGCATCGCGGTGGATGGCGACGGCGATGGCCGTCGCGATCTGGTCGCCTCGATTCCCGATGCGCTGGCCTCCACCGCCAATTATCTGAAGAAGGCCGGGTGGCGCACCGGCCAGCCCTGGGGGATGGAAGTGACGGTTCCGGCCGGCTTCAACGCCGGCCAGGCCGGCCGCACCCAGCGCAGGCCACTGGCCGACTGGCGTGCACAGGGCATCGTCCCGGTGGCCGGCGGCGCGTTGGCCCCGGCCGGGCTGCCCGCCGACAGCAGTGCCGCGCTGCTGCTGCCCACCGGGATCAAGGGCCCGGCCTGGCTGGTGTTCCGCAACTACGACGCGATCTACGCGTACAACGCCGCCGAGAGCTACGCCCTGGCGATCGCCACCCTGGCCGACCGCCTGCGCGGTGGCCAGGGCATCGTGGCCGCCTGGCCGACCGACGATCCCGGCATCGGCCGTACCGAACGCCGTGAACTGCAGACCCTGCTGCTGGCCCGCGGCCACGATATCGGCACAGCCGACGGCATGATCGGCACCGCCACCCGGCGCGCCATCCAGGCCGAACAGCAGCGCCTGGGCTGGACCCCCGCCGATGGCCGTGCCGGCCAGCGCATCCTCACCGCCCTGCGCGGTGCTCCTCTTTCATCAACATCGACCATGCCGACCTCCACCGTGTTCACCCTGCCGCCCAACCACGCCCAGTACGTCCAGTCGCCGGCCGCGCCGCGCGCTGCCCTGCCCAAGGTGCCCGGGCTCAGCCTGGCCGACATCCAGGGCTTCCCTGCCTGGAAGGTCGAGACGCCGTTCGCCACCGCCGCGATCAGCGTGTTCGGCGGCCAGCTCCTGTCCTATGTGCCCAAGGGCGGGCAGGACGTGATGTGGCTCTCGCCCAGTGCCCAGCCACTGCCGACCCCGATCCGTGGCGGCACCCCCGTGTGCTGGCCGTATTTCGGCCGCCAGGGGCAGGGCAACGACGTGCCCTCGCATGGCTTCGTCCGCAACGTGCCATGGACGCTGCAGCAGGCCCGCCGCGAGGCCGATGGCACCATGGTGCTGACCCTGTCGCCACCGGTGCTGGAGAACCTGGACCTGCGCCTGCGCATGGAGCTGCGGATCGGCCGCACGCTGGAGCAGCGCCTGATCACCGAGAACACCGGCCGCCAACCGGTCGCCTTCACCCAGGCCCTGCACAACTACTTCCATGTCAGCGATGCGATGCAGGTCAGCGTGGAAGGGCTGGAGGGACTGTCCTACCTGGACAAGTTCGAGAATTACGCCGCCCCCCGCCCGCAGCAGGGCGAGTGGAGCCTGCGCGACCCGCGCGATCCGGGCCGCAGCGACCGCATCTATACGCAGGCCGGCGGCCGTTACCTGCTCAAGGACCCGGGCCTGAAGCGCCGCATCGAGATCACCACCACCGGCAGCCGCTCGCTGGTGGCGTGGAACCCGGGTGAAGCCGGTGCCAGCAAGATGGCCGACGTCGGGGCCGGTTGGCGCAACTATGTGTGCCTGGAGGCGGCCAACGCCGGTCCGGACGTGGTGACCCTGGCGCCGGGCGCGCAGCATGTGCTGCAGCAGACCCTGGCGGTTCGCCCGCTATGAGTACGGTTCCGTCCCCGGCCCGGCCGGGCGAGACGGCCGAGGATCCTGATCGCGCGCCCAGCGCCGCCACGCACGAGGTGATCATCGACGCCGAGATCGATGCCGCCGTGGCGGTGCAAGACCGCCATCCGTCGTGTTGAGGCGGCTGTAAGGCGCGTGACCTGTCAGTGTGCGGCCGGGCGCGGCCGCAATGCCACCAGACAGATCCCGCCAGCCACCAACCCCCAGAACGCCGAACCGATCCCGGCCAGCGACAGGCCCGAGGCGGTGACCAGGAACGTCACCAGCGCCGCTTCACGATCGGCCTCCTCGCGCAGCGCCGTGGCCAGGCTGTTGGCGATCGTCCCGAACAGCGCGATGCCGGCCACGCAGGCGACCAGCTCCTTGGGGAAGGCAGCGAATACGGCGGCCACCGTCGCCCCGAACAGCCCGACCACGATATAGAAGGCGCCCGCGGCCACGGCGGCGGTGTAACGGCGGGCCGGATCCTCGTGCGCTTCGCGCCCCATGCAGATCGCGGCGGTGATCGCGGCCAGGTTGAGCCCATAGGCACCAAAGGGGGCGAGCACCGTATTGACCACGCCGATCCAGCCGATCACGGGCGAGACGGGCGTGTCATACCCGGAGGCACGGATCACCGCGACGCCCGGGATGTTCTGCGAGGCCATGGTGACCACGAACAGGGGCAGGGCGATGCCGAACACCGCTGCCCACGACAGCGTTGGCCAGGTGAACACCGGCGTGGCCAGTTCCAGTCCCACCTGTTCCATATGAAGCAGGCCCTGACCGGCCGCCACCAGGGCACCGACAAGCAGGGTGGCGATCACCGCATAGCGCGGGAACAGCCGTCGCCCGATCAGCCAGGTGACGAACATCGCCAATGCCATGCCCAGCTGGGTGCCCATCGAGACGAACACATCCAGCCCGAAGCGCAGCAGTACACCCGCAAGCATGCCCGCGGCCAGCGCCATCGGCACACGCTTCATCAGCTTCGCGAAGATTCCCGAGAAGCCGGCCAACATGCCAAGCACGGCGGCAAGCACGAACGCACCGATCGCGTCGCTGTAGCCGACCGCGCCCGCACCGACCACGAGCATCGCCGCACCGGGCGTGGACCATGCAGTGACGACCGGCATCCGATAGCGCAGTGACAGACCAATACACGGCACGCCCATGCCAAGCCCCAACGCCCACATCCACGAAGCGATCTGGGCCTGGTCTGCGCCGACCGCGCGTGCGGCCTGGAAAACGATCACCGCCGAACTGGCGAAGCCCACCAAGACGGTAATGAAACCTGCCATCACCGCAGGCAGGGAGAGATCGCGCCACAACGAACGTTTGCCTACCGCAGACATCGCATGCATTCCTGATGACAAGAGATGCATTGTTAGCAAGCCTGCGGCAGCACGCGCAACGCGCGTGCTGCCGCGCTTGTTGTCGAGCAGCACGCACGGATGACGCGATGATGAAAAAGATCGACGAAAACGCTTGACGAATTTTCAGAAGTCTTTAGTATTCGCTCCCTCGCTGCGACGCGGTCTTCACCCCGGTGAACACCCACCCGCAGCGACGGCAACAAGCTTCGAAAGAAGGTGTTGACGGAAACGAAAAGCCTGACATAATAGGCGGCTCGCTTCGACGAAAAGACCTCCGGGTCGCACGACGAAGCAGCATCGGCAACAACGTTTCACTTCGGTGAAACGGCCTTGAAAAAAGGTGTTGACGAGGCGGAAAAGCCGGCTATAATGGGCGGCTCGCAACGACGGAAACGTCGGGGCACACGGAGGAAGGCGCTGAGGCCGACTCCAAAGTTCTTTGACAGTATGCGCAGGTATCTTGTGAAGGCGCCTGCAGGAAGGATGATTGTCCATCTTGCAGACGTTTGATCAAGCAACATATCAATTGTTTTAAAGCAAGCGAAACGTTGCCAGCGGTCAAGCATCTGCAGCTTTAAATTTTTAGTCTTCGGACTATGCGTTTTTAAGTGAAGAGTTTGATCCTGGCTCAGAGTGAACGCTGGCGGTAGGCCTAACACATGCAAGTCGAACGGCAGCACAGTAAGAGCTTGCTCTTATGGGTGGCGAGTGGCGGACGGGTGAGGAATACATCGGAATCTACCTTTTCGTGGGGGATAACGTAGGGAAACTTACGCTAATACCGCATACGACCTTCGGGTGAAAGCAGGGGACCTTCGGGCCTTGCGCGGATAGATGAGCCGATGTCGGATTAGCTAGTTGGCGGGGTAAAGGCCCACCAAGGCGACGATCCGTAGCTGGTCTGAGAGGATGATCAGCCACACTGGAACTGAGACACGGTCCAGACTCCTACGGGAGGCAGCAGTGGGGAATATTGGACAATGGGCGCAAGCCTGATCCAGCCATACCGCGTGGGTGAAGAAGGCCTTCGGGTTGTAAAGCCCTTTTGTTGGGAAAGAAAAGCAGTCGGCTAATACCCGGTTGTTCTGACGGTACCCAAAGAATAAGCACCGGCTAACTTCGTGCCAGCAGCCGCGGTAATACGAAGGGTGCAAGCGTTACTCGGAATTACTGGGCGTAAAGCGTGCGTAGGTGGTTGTTTAAGTCTGTTGTGAAAGCCCTGGGCTCAACCTGGGAATTGCAGTGGATACTGGGCGACTAGAGTGTGGTAGAGGGTAGTGGAATTCCCGGTGTAGCAGTGAAATGCGTAGAGATCGGGAGGAACATCCATGGCGAAGGCAGCTACCTGGACCAACACTGACACTGAGGCACGAAAGCGTGGGGAGCAAACAGGATTAGATACCCTGGTAGTCCACGCCCTAAACGATGCGAACTGGATGTTGGGTGCAATTTGGCACGCAGTATCGAAGCTAACGCGTTAAGTTCGCCGCCTGGGGAGTACGGTCGCAAGACTGAAACTCAAAGGAATTGACGGGGGCCCGCACAAGCGGTGGAGTATGTGGTTTAATTCGATGCAACGCGAAGAACCTTACCTGGTCTTGACATGTCGAGAACTTTCCAGAGATGGATTGGTGCCTTCGGGAACTCGAACACAGGTGCTGCATGGCTGTCGTCAGCTCGTGTCGTGAGATGTTGGGTTAAGTCCCGCAACGAGCGCAACCCTTGTCCTTAGTTGCCAGCACGTAATGGTGGGAACTCTAAGGAGACCGCCGGTGACAAACCGGAGGAAGGTGGGGATGACGTCAAGTCATCATGGCCCTTACGACCAGGGCTACACACGTACTACAATGGTAGGGACAGAGGGCTGCAAACCCGCGAGGGCAAGCCAATCCCAGAAACCCTATCTCAGTCCGGATTGGAGTCTGCAACTCGACTCCATGAAGTCGGAATCGCTAGTAATCGCAGATCAGCATTGCTGCGGTGAATACGTTCCCGGGCCTTGTACACACCGCCCGTCACACCATGGGAGTTTGTTGCACCAGAAGCAGGTAGCTTAACCTTCGGGAGGGCGCTTGCCACGGTGTGGCCGATGACTGGGGTGAAGTCGTAACAAGGTAGCCGTATCGGAAGGTGCGGCTGGATCACCTCCTTTTGAGCAAAGACAGCATCGTCCTGTCGGGCGTCTTCACAAGTAACCTGCATTCAGAGTTTCACGTCGGCCTGGCCGATGTGGATAGTCCCGTATATGGGGCCTTAGCTCAGCTGGGAGAGCACCTGCTTTGCAAGCAGGGGGTCGTCGGTTCGATCCCGACAGGCTCCACCACACGCCGCGAGTTTATCGACGCGGTAGCAATGAGCTGAACGGACATTGGGTCTGTAGCTCAGGTGGTTAGAGCGCACCCCTGATAAGGGTGAGGTCGGTAGTTCGAGTCTACCCAGACCCACCACTCTGAATGATTAGCGCATACAAAGAATTTATTACGGATCAGCATTGTGGCTGGTACGTGTTCTTTTAAAACTTGTGACGTAGCGAGCGTTTTGAGATTCTATCTTAGACGTGTCGTGAGGCTAAGGCGGAAGACTTAAATGTCTTCTTATTAATTGAGTCGTTATATTTCGTATCTGGGCTTTGTACCCCCAGGTCATATATGTAACCCAAGGCAACTTGCGGTTATATGGTCAAGCGAATAAGCGCACACGGTGGATGCCTTGGCGGTCAGAGGCGATGAAGGACGTGGCAGCCTGCGAAAAGTATCGGGGAGCTGGCAACAAGCTTTGATCCGGTAATGTCCGAATGGGGAAACCCACCCGCTTGCGGGTATCCTGCAGTGAATACATAGCTGCTGGAAGCGAACCTGGTGAACTGAAATATCTAAGTAACCAGAGGAAAAGAAATCAACCGAGATTCCCTGAGTAGCGACGAGCGAACGGGGACTAGCCCTTAAGCTGGAATGGTTCTAGAAAAACAGCCTGGAACGGCTGGCCATAGAAGGTGATAGCCCTGTATTTAAAAGGGCCACTCCAGTGAAGACGAGTAGGGCGGGGCACGTGAAACCCTGTCTGAACATGGGGGGACCATCCTCCAAGGCTAAATACTACTGACCGACCGATAGTGAACCAGTACCGTGAGGGAAAGGCGAAAAGAACCCCGGAGAGGGGAGTGAAATAGATCCTGAAACCGTGTGCGTACAAGCAGTAGGAGCTCGAAAGAGTGACTGCGTACCTTTTGTATAATGGGTCAGCGACTTACTGTTCGTGGCAAGCTTAACCGTATAGGGGAGGCGAAGGGAAACCGAGTCTGATAAGGGCGCATAGTCGCGGGCAGTAGACCCGAAACCGGGTGATCTAGTCATGGCCAGGGTGAAGGTGCCGTAACAGGTACTGGAGGCCCGAACCCACGTCTGTTGCAAAAGACGGGGATGAGCTGTGATTAGGAGTGAAAAGCTAATCGAACCCGGAGATAGCTGGTTCTCCTCGAAAGCTATTTAGGTAGCGCCTCATATGTATCCTCTCGGGGGTAGAGCACTGTTATGGCTAGGGGGTCATCGCGACTTACCAAACCATTGCAAACTCCGAATACCGAGACGGACTGTATGGGAGACACACGGCGGGTGCTAACGTCCGTCGTGAAAAGGGAAACAACCCAGACCCACAGCTAAGGTCCCAAATTCACTGCTAAGTGGAAAACCATGTGGAAAGGCACAGACAGCCAGGAGGTTGGCTTAGAAGCAGCCACCCTTTAAAGAAAGCGTAATAGCTCACTGGTCGAGTCGGTCTGCGGGGAAGATTTAACGGGGCTAAGCAGTGAACCGAAGCTTGGGGTGTGCATATTTATATGTACGCGGTAGAGGAGCGTTCCGTAAGCCGTTGAAGGTGGATTGAGAAGTCTGCTGGAGGTATCGGAAGTGCGAATGCTGACATGAGTAACGATAATGCGGGTGAAAAACCCGCACGCCGAAAGCCCAAGGTTTCCTTGCGCAACGTTAATCGGCGCAGGGTGAGTCGGCCCCTAAGGCGAGGACGAAAGTCGTAGTCGATGGGAAGCAGGTTAATATTCCTGCACCTCGCGTAAGTGCGATGGAGGGACGGAGAAGGTTAGGTGTACCCGGCGTTGGTTGTCCGGGGGAAAGGCGGTAGGTTTGGATCTTTGGCAAATCCGGGATCCTTTAAGACCGAGCACCGAGACGAGTCTTTAAGACGAAGTCACTGATACCACGCTTCCAGGAAAAGCTCCTAAGCTTCAGCTTACGCAGACCGTACCGTAAACCGACACAGGTGGGTAGGATGAGAATTCTCAGGCGCTTGAGAGAACTCGGGTGAAGGAACTAGGCAACATGGCACCGTAACTTCGGGAGAAGGTGCGCCCTTTTTGGTGGCTCATGCGAGCTATAGCTGAAGAGGGCCGCAGTAACCAGGCCGCTGCGACTGTTTATCAAAAACACAGCACTCTGCAAACACGAAAGTGGACGTATAGGGTGTGACGCCTGCCCGGTGCTGGAAGGTTAATTGATGGGGTCAGCCGCAAGGCGAAGCTCTTGATCGAAGCCCCAGTAAACGGCGGCCGTAACTATAACGGTCCTAAGGTAGCGAAATTCCTTGTCGGGTAAGTTCCGACCTGCACGAATGGCGTAACGACAGCGGCGCTGTCTCCACCCGAGACTCAGTGAAATTGAAATCGCTGTGAAGATGCAGCGTTCCCGTGGCAAGACGGAAAGACCCCGTGAACCTTTACTATAGCTTTACACTGAACGTTGAGTTCGTCTGTGTAGGATAGGTGGGAGGCTATGAAACCATGGCGCTAGCTGTGGTGGAGCCATCCTTGAAATACCACCCTGTCGTGCTTGACGTTCTAACCTAGGTCCATAATCTGGATCGGGGACCGTGTATGGTGGGTAGTTTGACTGGGGCGGTCTCCTCCTAAAGAGTAACGGAGGAGCTCGAAGGTACGCTCAGCGCGGTCGGACATCGCGCACTGTGTGCAAAGGCATAAGCGTGCTTGACTGCAAGATCGACGGATCAAGCAGGTAGGAAACTAGGACTTAGTGATCCGGTGGTTCTGTATGGAAGGGCCATCGCTCAACGGATAAAAGGTACTCCGGGGATAACAGGCTGATACCGCCCAAGAGTTCATATCGACGGCGGTGTTTGGCACCTCGATGTCGGCTCATCACATCCTGGGGCTGTAGTCGGTCCCAAGGGTATGGCTGTTCGCCATTTAAAGTGGTACGCGAGCTGGGTTCAGAACGTCGTGAGACAGTTCGGTCCCTATCTGCCATGGGCGTTGGAGATTTGAGAGGGGCTGCTCCTAGTACGAGAGGACCGGAGTGGACGAACCTCTGGTGTTCCGGTTGTCACGCCAGTGGCATTGCCGGGTAGCTATGTTCGGAAGCGATAACCGCTGAAAGCATCTAAGCGGGAAGCGCGCCTCAAGATGAGATCTCCCGGGGCACAAGCCCCCTGAAGGAACCATATAGACTATGTGGTTGATAGGTCAGGTGTGTAAGTACAGCAATGTATTGAGCTAACTGATACTAATGATCCGTGTGGCTTGACCATATAACCTCAAGTTGCCTTGGCCGACATGACATGTCGATAGATCCCAAGTGCACGCTACGTCACAAGACTTACGAGAGGCAGGCGCCTTATCCGTTCCTTAGGATGGCGACGCTCCAACTGTCTCCCTGGTGAAATTAGCGCTGTGGAACCACCCGATCCCATCCCGAACTCGGAAGTGAAACGCAGCTGCGCCGATGGTAGTGTGGCCTAAGCCATGCGAGAGTAGGTCATCGCCAGGGTTTTTACCCCGAAAACCCCGCTGCTCACGCAGCGGGGTTTTCCTTTTTATGTAAGCACATGCTTTTTATGCACTTACAGCAACATCTTCGAGAAGAACTTCAAGTTATCCTCACAAGGTGTTGACAGATTCGAAAAGCCTGACATAATAGGCGGCTCGCTTCGACGAAAAGACCTCCGGGTCGCACGACGAAGCAACATCGGCAACAACGTTTCACTTCGGTGAAACGGCCTTGAAAAAGGTGTTGACGAGGCGGAAAAGCCGGCTATAATGGGCGGCTCGCAACGACGGAAACGTCGGGGCACACGGAGGAAGGCGCTGAGGCCGACTCCAAAGTTCTTTGAC
>NZ_CP124620.1:4252500-4487389 GCF_030128875.1 Stenotrophomonas sp. BIO128-Bstrain
AGAAAGTCGATCAGGTCGATTTCTCGGGTGTGACCGCCTCGGTGGATACCACCGCGGAGAAGGTAGGAGGCACCTACACGGTGCAGAAGGGCGATTCGCTCTCGAAGATCGCCAAGCAGGAACTGGGCGATGCCAATGCGTGGAAGCGCATCTTCGAGGCCAACCGCGACGTGCTGGACGATCCAGACAAGATCCAGCCCGGCCAGACCCTGAAACTGCCGCCCAAAGCCTGATCCACTTTACTGCCCACCATCACACAGGGAGCAATCTCCATGAAGAAGTCGTCCATCAGTACTGCCGTTCTCGCTGCGCTTCTGGCCACCGTAGCCCTGGCTGGCTGCAAGAAGAAAGAAGACACCGCCGATAACAACGCACAGCCGGCGGCGACCGCGCCTGCCGCGCCGGCTCCGATGACCGAAGCCGCGCCGCAGCCGATGACCGCTGCCACCGGCGTGACCGTTTCGACCGTCACCGTCGGCAAGACCGCTGCGGCGGACAAGACCGTCACCTCGGCCGCATTGTTCGCGCCGAAGGACGACATCATCGTCTCGATCCGCACGGACGGCAGCGCCAACAACGCCAACGTCGCGGCCAAGCTGACCTTCCAGAACGGGCAGGTTGCCGGTGAGCAGAACCAGGTGGTCAATACCACCGGTGCCGAGACCACCAACATCTCCTTCAAGAATGCCAATGGCTGGCCGGCGGGCAAGTACCGCGCGGAAGTCACGGTAGATGGTAAGGCGGCTGGATCGCCGCAGGAGTTTGAGGTCAAGTAAGCCTAGACGCCGACTCTCTCCCGGCAACAGGCTCACGATGGACGCAGCCGCGAGGCTGCGTCTTTTTTATTGTTCTTTTTCCATCGGCGTGGCAAGCAGAAGTGCTTGATGCCATTGCGCGCACATCCGCCGGTGTGGGTCGAGCGCAGCGCGGCCCGCGTAGCCAGATGATTGCCGCCTCACGGAAGGACTCGGTTTCAGGCTCGCAGCAGGCTCCAGCGGTGGCATCACCCGATCCACACTATCCGCGGATGGCGGAACTCGTATAGTCGGAGGATGGGGCGTGGCGCGGCGCTGGGATCCAAGGAGCGGCAATGAGCAAAACGGGGATGTGGTGTTTCTTTGCGCCTGCTATGGCGTTTGTTCCTGGATACGCATGTGGACAGGAAGCAGCAATATGGGGCCACAGTTGCGATCACCTCCTCTATGGCGCGTGCCTGCGGGTCCCCGCCGGGATGTCGATCAGCTACGAATCACCTGCGGATTTCGGGATTCATGACGTTCTGAAAGATCAGCGGAGCGTGTTGCTGGTCTATGAAGGTGACGCACCGCAACCGCCCAGTCCGGGATCGTCTATCGATCTGAAATTAACCCTTCCTGGCTATCAGCTTTCAGGCTACAGAACGGCCGAGGGCGATTCGACCCGATACGACATCTTCGTCAAGCCTGACCGATCGGGTGTCATGCCGCTGCATCTGATCGGCACGGCGACCGGCGCCTCACAGCGAAAGGACCTGGCAGCGGCAGTTGGCGGCTTCCGGGTATGTAGTTTCAAGCGCAACCACAGCAGCCAGACACTCACGTGTCCTCGCCAAAGCGTGTGGGGAAAGCCCCTTGCGGAATGGGTGGACGGTCTCCCAGAGGCCGCAGCAGTTTCCGAATGAGCGGATCTGCACCCGGAGGGCGCCTGAGCTGCCGGTTGGCGCTGATGCATCACACCGTTCCAGTACGTTTGCGTATGGGATGGCTTTGCTCCGGGGGGCTGAAAACGCGACAATGCGGGGGTTTCCCGCCGTGCGCGCCGTTGGTCGGCGCGGTCCCCAGGGAAAGTGCGGGCCCGCTGTGCCAGGCCCTGCACGCGACACGGTTGCACGCGGCCCGGCATTGCCGTCGGCCATCATTCACGAGATCTGCAAGAGAGCCCTGATCCCCCATGTCGAACACGCCCAAGATTCTCTACACGCTCACCGATGAAGCCCCGTTCCTGGCCACGCAGTCGCTGCTGCCGATCGTCGAGGCCTACACCGCCACCGCCGGCATCGCCGTGGAAACCCGCGACATCTCGTTGTCCGGCCGCATCCTGGCC
This sequence comes from Stenotrophomonas sp. BIO128-Bstrain, assembly GCF_030128875.1. Lineage (NCBI taxonomy): Bacteria > Pseudomonadati > Pseudomonadota > Gammaproteobacteria > Lysobacterales > Lysobacteraceae > Stenotrophomonas > Stenotrophomonas sp. BIO128-Bstrain. Next base: position 4,254,583 of record NZ_CP124620.1, read on the forward strand.
CTGTTCCCGGATTACCTGAAGGATGACCAGAAAGAGGCCGACCACCTGGCCGAACTGGGCCAGCTGGCGACCACCCCGGATGCGAACATCATCAAGCTGCCCAACATCAGCGCCTCGGTCCCGCAGCTGAAGGCCGCGATCAAGGAACTGCAGGACCAGGGCTTCGCGCTGCCGAACTACCCGGACGTGCCGACCGACGACGTCTCGCGCGACATCAAGGCGCGCTACGACAAGGTCAAGGGCAGTGCGGTGAATCCGGTGCTGCGCGAAGGCAACTCCGATCGCCGCGCGCCGCTGTCGGTCAAGAACTACGCCCGCAAGCACCCGCACCGCATGGGCAAGTGGTCCAAGGACTCCAAGTCGCACGTTGCGCACATGGATGGCGGTGACTTCTACGGCAGCGAGAAGTCGGCCACGTTGGCCAACGCCGGCAGCCTGAAGATCGAACTGTTCAAGGCCGACGGCAGCAGCGTCGTGCTCAAGGAAAAGACCGCGGTCAAGGCCGGTGAAATCGTCGATGCCGCCGTGATGAGCCGCAATGCGCTGGCCTCGTTCGTGCAGGCGCAGATCGCCGATGCCAAGGCCAAGGGCGTGCTGTTCTCGCTGCACCTGAAGGCGACCATGATGAAGGTCTCCGACCCGATCATGTTCGGCGTCGTCGTCGAGGAGTTCTACAAGGACGTGCTGGCCAAGCACGCCGACGTGCTCAAGCAGGCCGGTTTCGATCCGAACAACGGCATTGGCGATCTGTTCGCGCGCCTGCCGCAGCTGCCCGAAGCGACCCAGGAAGCGATCAAGGCCGACCTGGCTGCCGAGTACGGCAAGCGCCCGGGCCTGGCCATGGTCAATTCGGACAAGGGCATCACCAACCTGCACGTGCCCAGCGACGTGATCGTCGACGCCTCGATGCCGGCGATGATCCGCGACTCCGGTGGCATGTGGAACGCCGACGGCAAGCTGCAGGACACCAAGGCCGTCATTCCGGACCGTTGCTACGCCGGCGTGTACCAAGCGGTAATCGACGATTGCCGCACCCACGGTGCCTTCGACCCGGCCACCATGGGCTCGGTGCCCAACGTGGGCCTGATGGCGCAGAAGGCCGAGGAATACGGCTCGCACGACAAGACCTTCCAGATCCCGGCTGACGGCACCGTGCGCCTCACCGACGAGGCCGGCAAGGTGGTGTTCGAGCACGCCGTGCAGACCGGTGACATCTGGCGCATGTGCCAGACCAAGGATGCGCCGATCCAGGACTGGGTGAAGCTGGCCGTCAACCGCGCCCGCCTGAGCAACACCCCTGCGGTGTTCTGGCTGGATGCCAACCGCGCGCACGACGCACAGGTGATCGCCAAGGTCGAGACCTATCTGAAGGACCACGACACCAACGGTCTGGACATCCGCATCCTGGCGCCGGTGGAGGCGACCGCCTTCTCGCTGGACCGCATCCGCAAGGGTGAGGACACCATCTCGGTGACCGGCAACGTGCTGCGCGACTACCTGACCGATCTGTTCCCGATCATGGAGCTGGGCACCAGCGCCAAGATGCTCTCCATCGTGCCGTTGATGGCCGGTGGTGGCCTGTTCGAGACCGGTGCCGGTGGTTCGGCCCCCAAGCACGTGCAGCAGTTCGTGGAAGAGGATTACCTGCGCTGGGATTCGCTCGGTGAGTTCCTCGCCCTGGCCGCTTCGCTGGAACACCTGGGCAACCGTTACGACAACGCCGGTGCCACCGTGCTGGCCAAGACCCTGGACCAGGCCAACGGCCAGTTCCTGGACAACGACAAGTCGCCGTCGCGCAAGCTCGGTGGCATCGACAACCGCGGCAGCCACTTCTACATCGCGCTGTACTGGGCCCAGGCCCTGGCCGCGCAGGACGACGATGCCGCGCTGAAGGCCCGTTTCGCGCCACTGGCCAAGGCACTGGCCGACAACGAGCAGGCCATCGTCGGTGAGCTGGCCGCGGTGCAGGGCAAGGCGGTCGATATCGGTGGCTACTACCGCCCGGACGTGGCCAAGGCCAGCGCCGCGATGCGCCCCAGCAGCACCTTCAACAGCGCGCTGGCTGCGCTGTAAGGCAACGGTCCCGCCACTGCGGTGATCGATGAAGAACCCGCGCTCCGGCGCGGGTTTTTTTATGGGTGATTGCTTCTGATCGGGCGGCAGTTCACTGGCGGCCGGGACGGCGGCCAAACTGGGTCGAGAGGAGGGCGATCTCCGCATCCAGCGCAGCCTGCTGCTCTGCGGCCATCAAACGCAGGACGACGGTGCCATCTGTCTCCGTGCAGGCACCCGTGTTGAAGCACAGCGCATCCATCAATTCACTTCCCACCCCGCAGGCAAGTCCACGTTGGCAGGCGGTGATCTGCCACGCCAATCCGGTGATGAGCGGATCTCCACCCGCGGCTCCCGTCGCAGCGGCTCCCTGAGCAAGGGCCCCCAGATACACCATCGCCGTCGCGTCGTCGCCCGCAATGACCTGCTCCATCAACTGGCCATACTCCGCCGGCGTGAGAGGTGCCGTAGCGGTATGGCGAAGACGCAACCAAAGCTGCGAAGCAAAATCACCCTGGCGTGCGGCCTGCTCGCGCCAAGCCAGCATGGCGTCAAGTGGAATCACCTGCCCGCCATCCACACCGCCACATTGCGCGAAAACACGTTCGCCGGTCAGGCGCATCTGCTGCGCGGCATCTGGATCCGGATGCACCCTGGCCGCGCTTTCGACGCCCTCGAGATAGGACGCACGCCGGAGGTTCACCAGAAAACACTTCTCGTACAGCTCGGCCAACCGACGCTGCGCGTGGACATCACCGCCTCCGGCCGCAGCGCTGACACGTTCGAACTCTCTGCGGGTGGCATCTTCGAAGCCGGCCGCGAGTGGTCCAGACTTAAGCGCATGAGGGGCTGGAGCGACAGCCTCCGCGGACAGCGCAGGTGTCGAAGAAGGTCCTGCCATGGTCTGCGATGCCCGTGACGGGTCACGTTGGCCCCAGAACACGGCTATCAGTATTGCCGCCAGCAACAAGGCGCTCGCCCACACTGTCCTGCGACGGCCTGTCGTCATCACTGCCCCTGTTCGATAGTTGATGGTTGATGGGGCGACTCTACCCCGGAACCCGGGTGCACACCTGCGCCGACTGGGCAACCGCCCAGTCGCTGCCGTATGGTGGCGGCAGGTCCTCTGGAAGTGGCTGCATGCGCGCTCGCTGTTCCTGCCGGTTCTCTCACTGCGCCGTCCGGGGTGCCGCATGAACCCGGCAGCGGATGCGCTGGCGCGGCTGATCCGCGATGGCTTCGAGGACTACCATGCGCGCTTCGCGGCGATCAGCCGGCGTGCGCGGCGGCGCTTCGAACAGCGCGACTGGGCGGGTGCGCGGCAGGACGCCGTGGAGCGCATCGCGCTGTATGACCAGTGCATCGCCGGGACCGTCGATGCCCTGCGCCGCGCAGCGGGCGCGGACATCGGTGAGCGCGCGCTGTGGCTGCGCATACGCCCCGCCTACGCTGCGCTGCTGGCCGGGTTGATCGACGCCGAGCTCTACAAGACCTTCTACAACACACTGGCGCGGCGGTTGTTCGCCACCCGCGGTGTGGACGGGGCGATCGAGTTCATGGCGATGGATGTGGAGCCGTCCGATGCCATCACCCATCCGGTCGCGCGACACAGCTACACGCTCTCTCCCACGCGTCCGGCGGACGCGTTCATGCGCGTGCTCGGCGACTATCGGTTCGATGTGCCGTATGCACACCAGCTGCGCTGCGCCGCGGCGGTGGCCGTGCGCCTGCAGGACGATCTGGCACATTGGGGCGATTACCCGGTGCGCAGCATCGAACTGCTCGATACGGTGTTCTATCGTGAGCGCCGCGCCTATCTGGTCGGGCGCGTCTTCGGCGAGCATTGCTTCTCGCCCTGCGTGATCGCACTGGTCCATGACGAGCGCGGCCTGCGCGTCGATGCGGTGCTGAGCCGGCGCCGCGATCTCGCGCATCTGTTCGGTGTCTCGCGCAGCTACTTCCAGGCCGACCTGGCGACCGTTGGCGATGCGGTGGTGTTCCTGCGCAGCCTGCTGCCGGGCAAGCCGGTCGATGAGATCTACACCGTGCTCGGGCGCGCCAAGCAGGGCAAGACCGAGCGCTATCGCACGTTCTTCCGTCACTTCCAGGACCAGCCCGGCGAGCAGCTGGTGCACGCCGATGGCACGCCCGGCATGGTCATGGCGGTGTTCACCCTGCCCAGCTATCCGCTGGTGTTCAAGCTGATCCGCGACCGTTTCGCCTGGCCCAAGACCATGACCCGGCACCAGGTCGAAGAGAAGTATGCGCTGGTATTCAACCTGGACCGTGTCGGCCGGCTGCTCGACGCACAGCCCTATCGGCACCTGCGCTTCCCGCGGTCGCGTTTCTCCGCGGCGCTGCGCGAGGAACTGCTGACCCAGTGCGCCGGCAGCGTGCATGAGGAGGGCGAGGAACTGGTGATCGCGCTGTGCTACGTGCAGCGACGCTTCCGTCCGCTCAATCTGTACCTGCGCGAGCAGACCGCCGAGGCGCGTCGCATTGCCGCGCTCGACTACGCGCAGGCGATCACCGACATGGCGCGCAACAACATCTTTCCCGGCGACATGCTGCCGAAGAACTTCGGCGTGTCGCGGCATGGGCGTGCCGTGTTCTACGACTACGATGAGCTGTGCCTGATCACCGAGTGTGCCTTCCGCGCCTGGCCGGCGCCGCGCAACGAAGAGGAAGCGCTGGCCGACGAGCCATGGTTCCAGATCGGCCCCCAGGACGTGTTTCCCGAGCGCTTCTGGATGTTCATGGGGCTGCCGCCGCCCGAGCTGGCCGCGGTGCGCGAGCACTTCGGGCATCTGTTTGATCCGGCCTGGTGGCAGCGGCTGCAGGCCGGTTTCGCGGCCGGTGATTTTCCGGATACCCCGCCGTACGCCGGGGCGCTGCGGCTGGCCTGATTGTCCACCCGATTCCCACTGCGCTACGCTGTCAGGCATCCACAAGGAGAGAGTGCGATGCGTTGTTCCCCTATTCTTGCCCTGGCATTGGCCTTCAGCGGCGTGGGCATGGTCGTGGTCCCTGATGCGGACGCACAGACCAAGCGCGAGGTGCGCGAGCAGGCCGAAGCCAGCATGGTGCTTACCGGCGAGATCGATATCGGCACCGAAGGGCAGGTCGAGGCGTTCCGTCTGGACAAGCGCGCGCAGGTCGACGAGACCATCGTCACCTTCGTCGAAAATGCCGTCAAGACGTGGCGTTTCGCCCCGGTGCTTGTGAATGGCCAGACCGTCAAGGCACGTACCCCGGCCACCATCCGCCTGGGTGCGAAGAACAACCCCGATGGCACCGGCCTGATCACGCTGCTGGCAGCGAATTTCGAAACGTACGACGAAACCTCGACCGACAACGTCACCAAGGTGAAGATGACGCCGCCGGTGTATCCCGAGGATGTCTTCAATGCGCGCGGGCGTGGCGATGTATTGCTGCTGATACAGGTCGGGCGCGACGGGAAGGTGCTGGATGTGGCCACCGAGCAGGTCAATCTTCGTGTGATCGCCAACGAGGCGAACATGCGGAAAATGCGCGACAAGCTGGCCCGCGTGTCGATGGGCGCCGCACGTAAGTGGACCTTCAAGGCGCCCTCTACCGGAGATCAGAAGGACGAGGCGAGCTGGACCATCCGGGTGCCGGTGCGATTTTCGTTCAGCGATGAGGTGGAGCGCTACGGCCGCTGGGATGCCTACATTCCCGGCCCGCACCAGCAGGCCCCGTGGCGCAGCGACAAGGCACTGAGCGCCGATGCCAATGCCGACCTGCTGCCCGCCGGCGGCGTGTTCATGGCCGACGCCGCCAGCAAGGCGCCGAAGCTGCTGACGCCGCTCGGCGGCTGAGGCTGACAGGAGCGCGGGCGTCGCGCCCGCGGTCCCTCAACCAACGCCCGGACTGCCGGGCTGCGGGTACACCACGGTGCGATTGCGGCCCTGTTCCTTGGCCATGTACAGCGCCTTGTCGGCCAGCCGCAGCGCCTGCTGCGGATCATCGTGATAGGTCGGGTAGTGGGCCACGCCCAGCGACACGGTGACCGTGCCGACCTGCTCGAACACTTCGGCGGCCACCTGGATACGCAGGCGCTCGGCCACCTGCGCGGCATGGAGGGCATCGATGCCCGGCAACAGGATCAGGAACTCCTCGCCGCCGTTGCGGCAGAGCAGATCGGTGTCGCGTGAGCCATCGCGCATCAATTGCGCGATGCGCAGGATCACGGCGTCGCCGACCGCATGACCGAAGCGGTCGTTGATGCTTTTGAAGCGGTCGATGTCCAGCGCGATGATCCCGAACGGCTGGCCGCGTGCCTGCCAGTCTTCCAGCCCCTGCTGCAGGCCGCGCCGGTTCTGCAGGCCGGTAAGGGGATCGGTCATGCTGGCGCGGTTGAGCTTGCCGATGCGGTCCTGCAGCAGGTTGAAGCTGTACAGCAGGGCGGCTTTGAGCTGGGCGACTTCGTAGTACCAGGCCCGGATACCGGTGACGTGGCGGATCGCGATGCCGGTGTCGCGGTTCTGCACGTTGCGCGCCAGCTGCCATAGCGGCAGCGAGATGCGCCGCGCAAACCACCAGGTGATCAGCAGCGACAGGATGCCCAGCGGAATCGCATTCCAGATCACCGCCGACATCAGCTTGGACAGTGAGGCCAGCGTGGCGGTGGTCGGCCGCTGGGCCACCACCCCCCAGCCAACGCTCGGCACCGGCGCGTACCCGGCCAGCATCTGCACGCCATGGGTATTGCGCACCTGCTGGGCGCCCGAGTGGCCCTGGGTGACTGCCTGCACGGCCGGGTTCTGCAGCGCGAACTGGCCGACCCGGTCCTGCTCGATGTGGTACAGGATGCGGCCATTGCGGTCGACCACGTACAGGTAGGAACCATCGCGGTAGTAGTGCTTGCCCAGCAACGACTGCAGGATGCTGCGCTGGCGCAGGTAGATGGTGCCGCTGACGTAGCCCTGGTACTGGCCCTGCGCGGAGAAGATCGGGTGCGAGATCGCCACCAGCAGCCGGCCGGTGGCCGACTGGTACGGATCGCTGATGAACGGCGCACGCCGGGCGAGGGCGTCGCGGTTGCCAGCACTGTTGAGCAGCACGCCCTGCAGGGCAAGACTCTGCGGTGAGGTGGCCAGCACGGTGCCCCCGGCATCGACGATCAACACCGAGTTGAAGCTGTTGGTCTGCAGTTGCAGGCGGGCGGCCTCGGCCTCCAGCGCCTGGCGATCATGCTGGCGCTGGCCGAGCACGGTGGCGCTGTAGGCCACCTGCTGCTGAGCGGAGAGCACGAAGTTCTGGGTCGATTCGGCGAGCTTGCTGGCGTACACGCGGTTGGCTTCCAGCGTGTTGCCGATCAACTGTTCGCGCTGCACGCGGTAGCTGGCATGCAGGGTGTTGGCCAGGGCGATGATCGCGCTGAGCAGGGCCAGGGCAAGGATCAACGTGCCGAGGTTGAGGCGGGCGGACAACGGGCGCATGCGGTTCACGGGCAGCAGGGTGCAGCACCAACCGGAACACGCGGATGGAACGGCAGCAGCGAAGCAGTCAGGAGCGCACGACACAGTGCCGAACCGGTGCGCGTGCCGCGCCCGCCTTTCGACGACCCCGCCCCCGGGCGGTCAACAACTCTTTGGGCGGCGATTATTGCGGATTATACCCCCACGTGGGTGAAGTGGGCACCGCGGTGGCGGCCTTCAGCGTTCCAGGCGCCTGCGCAGTACGCCGCGCAGGTGATCGGCGCCGGCCTGGTCCAGTGGTCCGAGCACACCGCGTACGGCCTCGGGGATGTGCGCGGTGGTGTGTTCATCGGCCTGGAAGACGTAATGCTGGAAAATCGCCTGCCAATGCGCGCGCTGCGCCGGCGGCAGATCGCGGAGCGCCAGCAGCGAGAGCATCAATGCGTTCATCGGCGCATCCATCCACGCCGGCACCGGCCGCCACCAGTAATTGACCAGCACGTTGAACGCCTCCAGCCCTTCCATGTGGTGCCACCACAGCGATGGAATGAACACGGCATCGCCCGGCCCCAGCTCGGCCACCTGTGCGTGCGCCAGTGCCGCGCTGAAGCGTGGAAACCGCACCAGGTCCGGTGCGGCGAAATCGACCAGGCTGACCGCCTGCCCGGCCGGCGTGAAATCCAGTGGCCCGATATACAGATTGCCCACCTGCGATGGGGGGAACAGGGTGACGCGGCGGCGGCCGGCGGCTACGCAGGCCAGGTTGTCCGGCACGTCCTGGTGGGCGGCGATGCGCGAGCGGTTGCCGATCCAGATGCTGGCCAGCGGATCGTCCACCCCCAGTTCCAGCGCATTGGTCTGGCGGAAGCCAGGCAGGAAGCTGTCCAGCGTGGTCGATGCCACATAGATCGACGGCGGTGCCAGTGCCGGCGCGTACTTGAGCAGGGTATCGAGCACGACCTTCAACGGGATCTGCTCGCGGCGGAAATTGAAGCCGCTCATGTCCGCGTTGTAGAACACCCGTCCCCGGGCCTCCGGTGGCGCCGTGGTGGCAGTGACCGGCAGCGCGCCGTGATCGAACTGCTTGAGATGGTCAACCGCCGCCTGCGCGGACCGGGTCGCTGCGGCGACCAGCGGCCACCCGGCCACCAGCCCGCGGATCACCTTCGGCGTGGTCCAGCCGGGCAACTGCGCGTGCAGCTGCGCCGGATCCAGATCATGCAGTTCCTCGATCGGGCCGGGCATGGCGGACATCGGCATCCTGATGGCAGGGGCGGGTGGCGCCCACGGTAGCGCGCAGGTGAGGGAAGCGGAAGGCCGCGGGATGAGCGCGGCCTTCCGGTGCTGCAGCTCGGCAGTGCCGACTCAGAACTTGTAACGGACGCCGAACATGTACCGCGGGCCGGTCTGGGTGGCGTAGCGCAGCATGTTGGTGTGGCGCGAGTAGGTGCGCATGGTCTCGTCGGTCAGGTTGATCGCTTCCAGGCTCAGGGTCAGCTGCTCGCTGACCGCGTAGCTGATGTTGAGATCAAGCTGGCCGTAGGCTTCGGTGTAGTTCGGGTTGGGGCCCTGGCCGCCGATGCCGTTGAGGAACTTGTCGCGCCAGTTGTAGGCCGCACGCACCTGCCAGGCGTTCTTGTCGTAGAACAGCACCGCGTTGGCAGAATCGCTGAGGCCGATCATCGGATACTGGTCGCCCAGGCTGAGGTTGTCGAAGGTCAGGCCGGACTTCACCTTGGTGTAGTTCGCCGCGACGCCAAAGCCGGACTGGCCGAACAGATGCTGCACGGCCACTTCCCAACCCTGGAGGTGGTCCGAACGCTGGTTGGCCGGCAGGGTGACGTCAAACCCGGCAATCGGATCACCCGGCTGGCCGACGATGCTGCCGGTCTGCTGCCCTGCGGAATTGACGCCGGTGGAGGTCACGCCCGGGTCGCCGGCATGGTTGGTGAAGATGTAGTTGCGGATGCACACCGTATCGGTGGCCACGCAGCCCGATGCCAGTGCCTCGTTCCAGTAGGCGCCGCCCACGGGGGTGTGCAGGCTGCCTGCATCCTCACGCGCGATCGTATTGCTGATGAAGTTCTTGATGTTCTTGCGGAAGAAGCCGACCGAGGCGTAGCTGGCCTCTCCGTAGTACCACTCCAGCGAGAGATCGAAGTTGTCCGAGAGCAACGGCTCCAGTGCCGGGTTGCCACGCGAGCCGGTGCCGCCCTGGGTGCGCACGATGTTGTCCAGACGCTGCCCGCTTTCGATCTGCGTCCAGCCTGGACGGCCGAGACTGCGGCTGTAGCTGCCGCGCAGCGCCAACGATTCGCTCAGGTCCAGCTTCAGGTCGAGATTGGGCAGGATGTAGTCGTACTTGCCCTTGCCACCCACGAAGGCGCCTTCGTCGGCGTAGGTGATGTTGAACTCGTTGAGCGAATTCCAGCTGATGGAGGTCGGGACGCGCACCAGCGCCTGCGATTCCACCTCGGTTTCTTCGTAGCGCACACCCGCGGCAATATGCAGCGGCATGTTCCAGTCAAAGGTAGTGCGGTATTGCAGGTAGGCGCTCTTGGACGTTTCCGTGGTGCGGATGTCCTCGGAGTATTCCGTCGGGGCGACATAGCAGGTGGGGCAGGCCGGTTCCACGCCATTGGCCACCTGGGCGGCACGATCGCGCAGGCGGTCGAAATCGAACACCAGGAACTGGCCCGTCAGGCGCGGATCGTTGTGGCCGGAGAACGCCTTGAAGTACTTGGCCATGTCATCGGCGTACCAGATGCTGTCATCGTAGTCCGCAGGCGTACCGACGCCGCCCCAGCTGTCTCGCTGCATGATGGCCGCCGCCGAGCGGTTGTCCACCTTGGTGTGGCCCACGCCGAAATCCAGCGCGGAGTAGTCGGCAAAGCGGAACACGCCCTTGGCCTGCAGCTGCTCCACTTCAGACTTGTTGTAGCTGTTCTGGAAGACCGAGCCGGTCACCAGGGCATCCGATGCCTGGATGCCGCCAGGAGGCAGTGCGATGTTGATGATGGGGAGGTCGCCGCTGTAATCGACCGTGGTCTTGCCACGCACGTAAGCGGCGACGCCAAGCACGCCCGCCGAGCCGTAGGGGCCATCGGGCTGCGATTCGGCACTGGCGCGGTTGTAGTCGAAGGTCATGTCCAGCGCGTCGTTGACCTCCCACTCGACGTTGAAGCCTACCGCTTCCATGTTGTTCTTGGTCGCCAGCTTCATGCCGCCCATGGCCACGTCGCCGTTGACCACGTCTTCGCTGTAGACGATCGGCGCGGCAACCGGGCCGTTGGTCCAGGTGCTGTCGCCGGGGCCGTAGTTGAACCACACCGACAGTTCGCTGCGCTGCTGCTGGACCTTGTTCTCGACATAGGTGTAGTCCAGCGTGGTGGTCACGTTGTCCAGCGGCTTCCACTGGAACGTGGCCTGCCCGTTGGTGCGCTGGCGCTGTACCGCATTGACGTTGTAGGCCGAGTTCTGCGGGCGGCCATAGATATCATCGGGGCCCGGGCGGTTGGTGATCCGGTCGGCATAGCCCGTGCCGGGTTGTGGCAATGCCCGCCAGTCGGTGGTGTCGCTGCCACGAAGCGTCGCCCAGCCTTCGGCAACGGTCGCCTGGTTGAAGCCGGAATCGCGTTCCTGGTGGCTGGCACTGAGTGCAACGCCGAAGCGTCCGTCGGCGTAGGTCTGGCTGAAGATGCCCGACAGCTCACCGGTGATGTTGGACCCTTGCAGCGTGCGCGGCACGTTGTCGTTGGAGGTGTCGTGCACCGCCTTCAGGCCCAGGCTGACGACCGGCGCCGCCTCCAGTGGACGCAGCGTCTTGATGTTGATGGTGGCACCGATGCCGCCGGTCGGATTGTCGGCGCGGGTGGTCTTGTAGACCTCCACGGCCGAAATCGATTCGGAGGCGATGTTCGCAAAGTCGAACGATCGCGAGCCGTTCAGGCCGGCACCGCCGTTGCCGAGGTTGGACGCCGGCATCTGCCGGCCGTTCAGGAGCACCAGGTTGTAGTCCGGGCCGATGCCGCGGACGGTCACCTTGGAGCCCTCGCCGCTGGAGGTACGGTCGATCGACACGCCGCTGATGCGCTGCAGCGATTCGGCCAGGTTGGTATCCGGGAACTTGCCGATGTCCTCGGCAACGATGCCGTCGACCACGCCCTGGCTGTCGCGCTTGAGGTTCATCGACGAGGTGAGGCTGCCACGGATGCCGGTGACCTGCACCGCATCCAGCGTGGTGGGGTCGACGCCATTCGGGGCTGTCGTGGAGGTTTCCCGGGCCGCGGGATCCTGCGCCCAGGCCGGGCCGGCCAGGACAGCGAGAAGTGCGGAGGTGAGCATCGCCTTGCGGGGTACGGCCTTGTACGTCTTCATGATGATCCCTCCCCAGGGAATTCGATCGTGGCGGTTCTGCGTTGTGTCGGCGCGGGTTCCAGTGCGCACGGCCCGGATTGGAGCCATGGTTGACAGCGTTGTCAACAAACGACGTCCCCGCTGCGCTTTGCCTGGCCATCGTCACGCGTTCCACGTTGCCTGCACATCCGGCACCTGCGCGGCGGAAGCACTGCAACGCAGGCGTTGTGGCCCGATTTCACCGGGACGTCGGCCGCCGGAAGGAGGATGCACACGCGTTGTGCAGTGCAGAACGAAACTGCGCGAAGTGAATCGCGTGCACGCACCGCAGCATCGCGGGCCACGGACAGCGGATGGCTGACAGCGCTGGACAATCGCGGTCCAAGCAGGTTCCATGTCTGGCCGCCGACTGGCCGGCTCTCCCAATCTGGAAGGACATGCAATGGACACTCCTGCTGCCGTCCGCGGACAACATGTGCAAAGCAATGGCGTTGCACTGGCCGTGGTCACCGCCATCTTTTTCATGTGGGGTTTCCTCACCTGCCTCAACGACATCCTGATTCCGCACCTGAAGGCGGCGTTCGCGCTCACCTGGGTGCAGGCGATGCTGGTCCAGTTCACCTTCTTCGGCGCGTACTTCCTGATGTCGCTGCCCGCCGGTCGCCTTGTCGCGGCGGTGGGCTACAAGCGCGGCATCGTTGCCGGCCTGGCCATCGCCGGTGTGGGCGCGCTGTTGTTCTGGCCGGCGGCACAGGCGCATGTGTATGGCCTGTTCCTCGGCGCGCTGTTCGTGCTGGCCACCGGCATCACCGTGCTGCAGGTCGCTGCCAATCCCTATGTTGCGCTGCTCGGTCCGGAGCAGACCAGTTCCAGCCGGCTGACCCTGGCGCAGTCGATGAACGCGCTGGGCACCACGATCGCGCCGTTGTTCGGCGGCCTGCTGATTCTCTCGGCCGCGCCGCGCACCGCCGATGAACTGGCCCTGCTGCCGCAGGCCGAGGCACTGGCTTACCGCGCCGCCGAAGCGCAATCGGTGCAGCTGCCGTACTTCGGCCTGGCCGTCGCGCTGTTCGTGCTGGCGGTGGCGATCTGGATGTTCCGCCTGCCGGCCATTCCCGGCGTGGAAGGCGCGGCCGCCACCGGCAGTGGCCGCCTGCGCGATGCGCTGCGCCATCGCCACCTGCGCTATGGCGTGCTGGCCATCTTCTTCTACGTGGGCGCGGAGGTCTCGATCGGCAGCGTGCTGGTCAATTTCCTTTCGATGCCCGGTATCGGTGAGGGGCTGACCGAGCAGGAAGCCACGCGCTACGTGTCGCTGTATTGGGGGGGGGCGCTGGTCGGCCGTCTGCTGGGTGCGGCATTGCTGACCCGGCTGGACCCGCGCCGCATGCTGGGGGTCTTCGCGTTGATCGTGATCGCCCTGCTGACGGTGACGATGCTCGGCAGCGGCAACCTGGCCAAGTGGAGCGTGGTCAGCATCGGCCTGTTCAACTCGATCATGTTCCCGACCATCTTCGCGCTGGCCATCGCCCGCCTGGGCACGTTGACCGGGCAGGCCTCCAGCCTGCTGGTGATGGCGATCGTGGGCGGCGCGGTGATCCCGCTGGCGATGGGCTGGCTGGCCGACCATCACGGGCTGCAGGTGTCCTTCCTGCTGCCGATGCTGTGCTACCTGTTCATTGCCTTCTACGCCTGGCGCGGTTCACGCCACAGCCACTGAGGCAGGCGCTCAGCGGCGACGCGGGGGGTGCGTGGATTCGCGCACCAGCACCGCATGGTCGACGGTGACCATGACCCCGGCCTCCGGGGAGCGGATGCGGTCGATCAACTGCTCGGTGGCCAGCCTGCCCATGGAGGCGGTCGGCTGGCGCACGGTGGTCAGCGCCGGGTAGATGTGCCCGGCGATCGGCGTGTCATCGAAGCCGCAGACCGACAGGTCGCGGGGAATGCGCAGGCCGCGCTGCCCGGCGACGCGGAACACCGCGGCGGCCATGTCATCGTTGGCGGCGAAGATCGCGCTCGGCGGCTCTGGCAGGTCCAGCAGTGCATTGGCCGCCTCGATGCCGGATTCGAACGAGAACTGCCCGTTGACCACCAGCGCCGGATCGTAGGCGATGCCGTACTGGCGCAATGCCTGGCGGTAGCCGGCCAGACGCCACTGGCAGGCCCCGTGCGCGCGCGGGCCCTTGATATGGCCGATGCGGCGATGCCCCTGCGCGACCAGATGACCGATCAGTTCAACCACTGCGGTGGTCTCATCCATGCGCACGCCGATGCAGCCGTCCGGATGCCGCGGTGCGATGGACGCATACGGAATCTCATGCTCTTCCAGGTAGGCCAGCACCACCGCGTCATCGGTCAGCGGCGGGATCAGCACCACCCCGTCCGGGCGCGAATTCTCGAACAGCGCAGCCAGGTCGGGCAGGGTGCGGCGCGCCGTGCCGACCGGGCCCAGGATCAGGTTGTAGTGGTGGGCATGGCACGCCTCCAGCATCCCGTTCTGGATTTCCATGAGGTAGTTGCGCGAGGGATTGTTGTAGACCAGCGCCAGTGCATACGAGCGCTGCCCGGCCAGGCTGCGCGCGGAGAGGTTGGGCTTGTAGCCCAGCCGCGTCACGGCGGCCAGCACCCGCTCGCGGGTTTCCGCGCGCACGTTGGGCTCGTTGTTGAGCACGCGGGAGACCGTCTTGATCGATACACCCGCAACGGCGGCGACATCCTCGATACGACTACGCATGGTGCGGGGGTTCCTCTCGGAGGGGCGGGCGGCCAGGTGCCGATGGTAGTGCGCGTGTGTCACATCGATGTTGCCGATGCAGGCGGATGTTGCCATGCCGGCGACGTGCGTGGCGGGTTCGGGTTTTCCATGCCGCGATGCAGCAGTTCAAGCACGGCCTGGACATCATCTCCGGTGGTGATCCCCGCTGCAGCGGGACGCCGTTCGCAAGCGGGGCCGCGGGCGGTTGACAGCGTTGCCATGGGCTTATATGACAGCGCTGTCAGAGAGGGGCGCTGACCGCTGCCCGGCTGCGGTCCCGCCCGTTCCGTTCGCGCGTATTTCATCAGAGGAAGATGTCCAGTGACCAGCTCCAACAAGACGATTCTCGCTACCTGCCTGCTGGCTGCGCTGGCCTCGACGGCCGGTGCCGCACCGGCCACCGGTGAACGCCTCAAGGACTGGCCCCATGTGACCAGCGCGATCGGGCCGGATGCTGCGCTGGAGGCGCGGGTGCAGGAGATCGTGGCGCAGATGACGCTGGCGCAGAAGGTGGGCCAGATGACCCAGCCCGAGATCAAGATGATCACGCCCGACCAGGTCCGCCAGTACTACATCGGCTCGGTCCTCAATGGCGGCGGCTCCTGGCCGGGCATGGACAAGCACGCCACGGTCGCGCAGTGGCTGCAGTTGGCCGATGCGTATCGGGCGGCCTCGCTGGCCACCGATGCGCGCACACCGATCCCGGTGATCTGGGGTACCGATGCAGTGCACGGCCACAACAACGTCTACCGTGCCACGCTGTTCCCGCACAACATCGGGCTGGGCGCGGCCGGCGACGCCGCGCTGATCGAGCGGATCGGCCGGGCCACCGCACACGCGGTGCGTGCCACCGGCATCGACTGGGTGTTCGCGCCGACGCTGGCAGTAGCGCACGATCCACGTTGGGGGCGCACCTACGAAAGCTATTCCTCCGACCCGCACGTGGTACGGGAATTCGCCCAGGCCTACGTCAAGGGTGCGCAGGGGCGCTTCGGCGACGACGGCAATGTCGTTGCCACCGCCAAGCACTACATCGGCGATGGCGCGACCGACAGCGGCCGCGACCAGGGCGAAGCGCTGGTCGACAAGGCCACCATGATCAACGTGCACGGGCAGGGCTACTACGGTGCGCTTGGCGAAGGCGTGCAGACGGTGATGGCCTCGTTCAACAGCTGGAACGACCGCAGCGGTGGCGTCGACTACGGCAAGATGCACGGCAACAAAGCGCTGCTGACCGGCGCGCTGAAGGAGAAGATGGGCTTCGACGGTTTCGTCGTCTCCGACTGGAACGGCATCGCCCAGGTGCCGGGCTGCCGCAACGACAGCTGTGCGCAGGCGATCAACGCCGGCATCGACATGGTGATGGTGCCCGACGACTGGAAGGCCTTCATCGCCAATACCATCGCCCAGGTGGAGAGCGGGGAGATCCCGATGGCGCGCATCGATGATGCGGTCACCCGCATCCTGCGCGTGAAGCTGCGCGCGGGCCTGTTCGATCACAAGCCGTCCGACAGCCGCCATGCCGGTGACGTCGCCGCCGTGCAGCACCGTGAGCTGGCGCGCCAGGCCGTGCGTGAGTCGCTGGTGCTGCTCAAGAACGAGGCCAAGGTGTTGCCACTGCGCCGCGATGCGCGGGTGATGGTGGTCGGCAAGAGTGCCGACAACCTGTCCGATCAGTCCGGTGGCTGGTCGCTGACCTGGCAGGGCACCGAGAACCGCAATGCCGATTTCCCCACTGCCGATTCGGTGCTGGGTGCGCTGCGTGCCGAACTTGGCGCACAGAAGGTTGCCTACAGCGCCGATGCGACGGCGCTGGATCCCGCGCAGTTCGACGTCGTGGTGGCCGTGATCGGCGAGACGCCATATGCCGAAACCAACGGCGACATCCTCGCGTCCGATCCGGTCAGCCACAGCCGTGCCTATCCGCAGGATCTGGCCGTGCTGCGCGCGGCCCAGGCCAGTGGCAAACCGGTGGTGACCGTGTACTTCTCCGGGCGCCCGATGTACACCAACGATCTGCTCAACCACTCCCAGGCCTTCGTGGCGGCGTGGTTGCCGGGTACCGAAGGCAAGGGCATCACCGACGTGCTGGTGGCTGGCAAGGACGGCAAGCCCGCGCATGATTTCCGCGGGCGGCTGAGCTTCCCGTGGCCGGGCGTGCCGT
The DNA here is from genome assembly GCF_030128875.1 of Stenotrophomonas sp. BIO128-Bstrain. Taxonomy (NCBI): domain Bacteria; kingdom Pseudomonadati; phylum Pseudomonadota; class Gammaproteobacteria; order Lysobacterales; family Lysobacteraceae; genus Stenotrophomonas; species Stenotrophomonas sp. BIO128-Bstrain. The sequence continues at coordinate 4,271,354 of NZ_CP124620.1, forward strand.
GCCCGGCGCCGATCGACCGCCCGGATCCGAAGCAGCCGCCGCTGTTCGCGCTTGGCCACGGCCTGAGTTACCGCACCCCGGGCAAGGTCGACCGCCTGCCCGAAGCCAACCCGGACAACTGCGGCGAGGTCACCACGGTGCCGATCTTCAACCGGGCCGACACGCCGCCGTTCGCGCTGCATGTGGCGGCCGCTGGTGCCACCCAGCCGCTGGGCAACGACCTCAACGCCACGTTGCGCTGGCCGGCCGCCGCGCCGGTAGTGCAGGTACGCACCGTGCAGATCAATACCCAGCAGGATGCCAAGGAAGTGACCTGGCTGGCGCCGGCGCAGTTGATCGCACGCAGTTCCTCGCGGCGCAACCTGGGTGCGCTGGCCCGTAATCACGGCGCGCTGCAGTTTGACGTGCAGCTGGTGCAGCGCCCGGTGTCGCCGGTGAAGGTGACCATGCAGTGCGGTACCGGCTGCGAGGGCGGCGTGGATATCGCGCCGGTCCTGGCCACCCTTTCGCCGGGGCAGAAGCAGACCGTGACCGTACCGCTGGCGTGCTTTGCCAAGCAGGGCGTGGACCTGGGTGCGGTGGAAGCACCGTTCGTGGTGAGCGCCGACAAGCCGTTCGCGGCGGCGTTCACCCAGGTGCGCGTATCGGTGGATGCAGACAATGCGGCGGGCGGGGTGCGCTGCCCGTAGCGCCGGGCTCTGTCCGGCCGGCGTTCGGCGGAGGATGTGTGGAGCCGGCCAGCGGCCGGCACTACCTGCGTGGTGTGGGGATGCGTGGAGCCGGCCAACGGCCGGCACTACCCGGGCACCCCTCAACGAAAAAGGCCCCGCGATGCGGGGCCTTTCTCTGTCCGGAAGATGCGCCTATCAGCGCTTCATCGAACCGAAGAACTCGTCGTTGGACTTGGTGTTCTTCATCTTGTCGAGCAGGAATTCCATCGCGGCCATTTCATCCATCGGATGCAGCAGCTTGCGCAGGATCCAGATCTTCTGCAGCAGTTCCGGTTCGATCAGCAGGTCTTCGCGACGGGTGCCCGAGCGGTTGATGTCGATCGCCGGGAACACGCGCTTTTCAGAGATGCGGCGGCTCAGGTGCACTTCGCTGTTGCCGGTGCCCTTGAACTCTTCGTAGATCACCTCGTCCATCTTGCTGCCGGTATCGACCAGCGCGGTGGCGATGATGGTCAGGCTGCCGCCTTCCTCCACGTTGCGCGCGGCGCCGAAGAAGCGCTTCGGACGGTGCAGGGCGTTGGCGTCCACACCACCGGTGAGCACCTTGCCGGAGCTGGGCACCACGTTGTTGTAGGCACGCGCCAGGCGGGTGATCGAGTCGAGCAGGATCACCACGTCCTTCTTGTGCTCGACCAGGCGCTTGGCCCGCTCGATTACCATTTCGGCGACCTGCACGTGGCGCGCAGCCGGTTCGTCGAAGGTGGAGCTGATGACTTCGCCGCGCACGGTGCGCTGCATTTCCGTCACTTCTTCCGGGCGCTCATCGATCAGCAGCACGATCAGGTGCACGTCCGGATGATTGGTGGTGATCGCCGTGGCCACCTGCTGCATCATCATCGTCTTGCCGGCCTTGGGCTGGGAGACGATCAGCGAACGCTGACCCTTGCCCTGCGGTGCCATCAGATCGAGGATGCGGCCGGTGATGTCTTCGGACGAACCGTTGCCGCGTTCCAGGGTGAAGCGCTTGCGCGGGAACAGCGGGGTCAGGTTCTCGAACAGCACCTTGTTCTTGGATGCTTCCAGCGGCTCACCGTTGATGGTGTCCACGATCGACAGCGCGAAGTAGCGCTCGCCGTCCTTCGGGAAGCGGATGCGGCCGGACAGGTGGTCGCCGGTGCGCAGGTTGAAGCGGCGGATCTGGCTGGGCGAAATGTAGGTATCGTCCGGGCCGGCCAGGTAGCTGGCTTCGGCCGCGCGCAGGAAGCCGAAGCCGTCCGGCAGGATTTCCAGCACGCCGTCGGCGGCAACGCCGTCGCCATGACGGGTCAGCACCTTGAGCAGGGCGAAGATCACGTCCTGCTTGCGGGCACGGGCCACGCCTTCGGAGATCTGCAGCTGTTCGGCGATTTCCAGCAGCTTCTGTGCCGGCATGCGCTTGAGGTCACTCAGCGAATAGACCGGGAAGCCTTCGGGCACGTTGGCCTGCTGGCTGCGCACGAACGGCTGCTGTTCGCCGTTGTCCTGCGGCATGCCGTCGTCGTTGTAGCGATCGCCACCGCGGTTGCGGTCACGGCGATTGCGGAAACGGTCGCGGCGGTTGCCTTGGCCCTGACCCTGGCCTTGGCCCTGGTTCTGGCCCTGACCCTGACCCTGCTGGTACGGGTTCTGCCCGCCCTGCTGGTTCTGGTTTTGGTTTTGGTTTTGGTTCTGGTGCCGGCCATTCTGGTTGCGCTGGCCACCGTCGCCGGTGTCCTGCTGACCACCGCCCTGCGAGGGCGATGCGTCTCCACCGGCAGGAGCTGCCGGCGCCGATGCCTGCGGGGCTGCCGAAGGAGCAGCAGCCGGCGCCGGCGCGTCAGACGCGGCAGCCAGAGGCAGAGCGGGTTGTGAGGGGGGGGAACCTGCCTCGGCAGCGGTGTTGGCGGCGGCCTTGGCGACGCGCGGCTTGCGCACGCGCTTCTCGGCGGGCGCGTCGGCGCTCCCGGGTTCGGAAGTAGTGATATCGGACAAGTGCTGGATTCCTCGCTAGAAGGTGCGAGCGCCCGGCAGGGCGGCGAACGTTGGGAAAGGATCTGGAAGGAAACTGCGTCCAGAAGATGCGGCGCGCGAATGCGGCCGGATATGCCGACACTAACACCGGCTCGCGGCAGCGCGCAAGCCGGGTGGGGCAGGGTCATTCATGCGGGCGATGGGCCCGCGTGGCAGCCGGACGGGGCCGGCTGCCTGCAGCGATCAGGCCAGGGCCTTGTCGAGCATGCCGGCCAGCTGGGCCTTGCCGACGGCACCGATCTGCTGGGCCTGGACTTCGCCGTCCTTGAACACCAGCAGCATCGGGATCGAGCGCACGTGGTACTTGGCGGCCAGGGCACGGTTCTGGTCCACGTTGACCTTGGCGATCTTGGCGCGGCCGTTGTAGGCGTCAGCCAGTTCGTCCAGGGCCGGGGCGATCATCTTGCAGGGACCACACCATTCGGCCCAGAAATCGACCAGTACCGGTTCCTTGGAATTCAGCACTGCGCTATCAAAGTCGGCGTCGCCGACATGTACAACCTTGTCGCTCATCTTGGTTTCTCGTCTGGTAATGCACCCGGCAGGGCCGGAGGAAGTTGAATTTGGGCAACGCCAACCGGGCGTCACCCTCGTCTGGTGCCTCGTGGCCGCGGGCGGCCAGCGGTGCGTTCGGCGGATGCCTGGACGCTCACGGGGCGCAGTGTACCGCTATCGCCGTGACCGGACAGACGCTGGTTGGAAAGAAGCGTCCCGTGATCGCCCACCTGCGTTATCGCGACGATCCTGGTTGATATGCGGGGGCTGGCACGACGCTTCCAGCCCCTTCCGCCGCCCCGTTCAACCGGCGGCAGGGCCGGTGAATGCGAGGTGGAGAGCCTTCCAGGGCCTGAAACCTGCCGCAAAAGCACGCCGGGCGGACATTCTCATGGCGCTGCGCGACGGGTGATCCCGGTTTGACGCCGACATTGCGCTAAACTGGGGCATTGTGCGGCGCCCTGGACCTGGAGTCCGGCCCTGCCAATCCCGGCGCAGGGGCCGTTTGCGACGGTGCCCCCCAAGATTGCAAGCCACCCCGCACCTCTGCCGGGATGGCCTTACCAAGACGGACTCATGAGCGACAAACCGCTGACCGATTTGACCTTCTCCTCCTTCGAGCTGCATCCGGCCCTGCAGGCCGGCCTTGAAGGAGCCGGATTCACCCGTTGCACGCCCATCCAGGCGCTGACCCTGCCGGTCGCGCTGCCCGGCGGCGACGTCGCCGGCCAGGCCCAGACCGGTACCGGCAAGACCCTGGCCTTCCTGGTCGCCGTGGTGAACCGCCTGCTGACCCGCCCGGCGCTGGCCGACCGCAAGCCGGAAGACCCGCGCGCGCTGATCCTGGCGCCGACCCGCGAGCTGGCCATCCAGATCCACAAGGACGCCGTGAAGTTCGGCTCCGACCTCGGCCTGCGCTTCGCGCTGGTCTACGGTGGCGTGGATTACGACAAGCAGCGCGAGATCCTGCAGCAGGGCGTGGACGTGATCATCGCCACCCCGGGCCGCCTGATCGACTACGTCAAGCAGCACAAGGTGGTCTCGCTGCATGCCTGCGAGATCTGCGTGCTCGACGAAGCCGACCGCATGTTCGACCTGGGCTTCATCAAGGACATCCGCTTCCTGCTGCGCCGCATGCCCGAGCGCACCACGCGCCAGACGCTGCTGTTCAGCGCCACGCTCAGCCACCGCGTGCTGGAGCTGGCCTATGAGCACATGAACGAGCCGCAGAAGCTGGTGGTGGAGAGCGAATCGATCACCGCCGCCCGCGTGCGCCAGCGCATCTACTTCCCGGCCGACGAAGAGAAGATCCCGCTGCTGCTGGGCCTGCTCTCGCGCAGCGAAGGCGCCCGCACCATGGTGTTCGTCAATACCAAGGTGTTCGTCGAGCGCGTCGCGCGTTCGCTGGAGAAGGCCGGCTACCGCGTCGGCGTGCTGTCCGGGGATGTGCCGCAGAAGAAGCGCGAAAGCCTGCTCAACCGCTTCCAGAAGGGCCAGCTGGAAATCCTGGTGGCCACCGATGTGGCCGCCCGCGGCCTGCACATCGACGGCATCAAGTACGTCTACAACTACGACCTGCCGTTCGATGCGGAAGACTACGTGCACCGCATCGGCCGCACCGCGCGGCTGGGCGAAGAGGGTGATGCGATCAGCTTCGCCTGCGAGCGCTACGCGATGGGCCTGCCGGATATCGAGGCCTACATCGACCAGAAGATTCCGGTCGAGCCGGTCACCAGCGAAATCCTGACCCCGATTCCGCGCGCGCCGCGTGCACCGTCGCCCGAAGGCGAGGGTGATGCCGAGGGCGACGAGAACGAGAGCGTCGGCCAGATCTTCCGTGAAGCGCGCGAAGCGCGTGCGGCGGAAGAGCAGCGTCGTGGCGGTGGCAGCAGCCGCGGCGGCAAGCCGTCCGGCGGTCGTGGCGAGCGCCGCGCCCCGGGTGAGCGCAGTGCCGATGGCAAGCCGCGCCGTGAGCGCAAGCCGCGCGTGGAAGGCGAGCAGCCGGTGGCTGCCGCCGCCGATGCCGTGGCCAAGCCGCAGCTCGCACCGATCGCCGCCCCGTCCGCCGAAGGCAGCCCGGCCGTGGAAGGCGAGCGCGCCCCGCGCAAGCGTCGTCGCCGTCGCCACGGCCGTCCGGTCGAAGGTGCCGAAGGCGCGGCAGCCACCGGCCCGGTGACCCCGGTGCAGGTGACCGCCAAGCCGATGCGCGGCACGCCGGCCGCCGATCCGGGCGCCTCGTTCCTGACCCGCCTGGGCCGCAAGATCCGCCGGATGCTCTCCGGTTCGTAAGACCTGACGGCTGAGGTAGTGCCGGCCGCTGGCCGGCGCTACCGATCAGCCCCCCATCAGGTTGCCGTTACCTACGCGCCACCCTCGTCCTGCATAATCAGGGGATGAGCGTCCTGCGTTTTGACAATGTCAGCAAACAATATGCCGGCGGCCACCAGGCACTGGTGGACGTCAGCTTCGATGTCGCCCCCGGGGAAATGCTGTTCGTTACCGGTCATTCCGGTGCGGGCAAGAGCACCCTGCTCAAGTTGATCCATCTCGACGAGCGGCCCAGCCGCGGCGCGGTGATCTTCGATGAGCGCAACCTGCTGAAGGTACGCGGCGGCAGTATTCCGCGGCATCGGCGCGAGGTCGGTGCGGTCTACCAGGACCACCGCCTGCTGATGGACCGCAGCATCGCCGAGAATGTCGCCCTGCCGCTGATCCTGCGTGGCACCCGTCGCAACGAGATCGGCAAGCGCGTGCGCTCGGTGCTCGAACGGATGGGCCTGGGCCATCGCGAAAAAGCGCTGCCCTCGCAGTTGTCGGCCGGCGAGCAGCAGCGCGTCGGCATCGCCCGTGCGATTGTCGGCGAGCCCAAGCTGCTGGTCGCCGATGAACCAACCGGCAATCTTGATCCGACCCTGGCGGCAGAAATCATGGCGTTGTTCGCCGAACTGCCCGACCGCGGCACCAGCGTGCTGGTGGTCAGCCACGATCTGGCCCTGCTGCGGCGCATGCGCAAGCGCGTGCTGATCCTGGACCACGGCCGCCTGGTCGATGACATCTCGCCGCAGGACCTGGCCGAATGAATACCCCGGTGACCAAGGAAACCGCCGCGCCATCGCGCCTTGGCGTGTGGCTGCACCACCACGGCCACAGCGTGGTCTTCAGCCTCGGCCGCGCGTGGCGCAAGCCGTGGGCGACCCTGCTGACCGTGATGGTCATGGCACTGGCGCTGGCCCTGCCGCTGGGCCTGTCGATCGCGCTGGACAACCTCAAGCACTTCGCTGGCAGCGTGCAGCAATCGCGCGACATCAACCTGTTCCTCAAGACCGATGCCGGTGCCGATGCGGCCGGCCAGGTCGCCGAGACCCTGCGCGGCCGCGCCGATGTGGCCAACGTCACCGTGCAGACACCCGAGCAGGGCTTGGCCGAGCTGCGCGAGAGCGCCGGGCTGGGCGAAGCGATCGATGCGCTGCATGACAACCCGCTGCCGACCCTGCTGATCGTGACCCCGGGCGAGGGCGCTGATGACACGCGCCTGGCACAGTCGCTGGAAGGCCTGCCGCAGGCCGATCTGGTGCAGCACGATGCGCTGTGGCGCAAGCGCCTGGATGGCTGGCTCGGATTCGGCACGCGCCTGGTGCAGGTGCTGTCGGTCCTGCTCGGCCTCGGCGCCGCACTGGTGGTCGGGAATACCGTGCGCCTGGACATCCAGGCCCGCCGCGATGAGATCGGTGTGCTGCAGCTGCTCGGTGCCAGCGATGGCTTCATCCGTCGCCCGTTCCTGTACCTGGGCGCGTGGTACGGCCTGGGCGCCGGCGCGGTGGCGCTGGCCCTGATCGGTGCCGCCGGGCTGGCGCTGCGCCCGCCGCTGGCGGCGCTCTCGCAGAGTTATGGCAGCCCGTTCGTGCTGCATGGTCTGGACCTGCTGCATTCCTCGTTCGTGCTGCTCGGCACCGTAGTGCTGGGCTGGCTGGGCGCCTGGCTGGTGACGGGACATTTCCTGCGCCAGACCCGTCCCACCGAAACCTGAGCCCCGCATGCGCCCGCAAGCCCTCAAGCACCTCGTCGACGACGCACCGCGCGTGATGGTCGTCGACGGCTCCAAGCTGGTCCGCAAGTTGATTGCCGATGTGCTGCAACGCGAACTGCCGACGGTGGAGGTGGTGGGCTGCGCGAGCATCGCCGAGGCGCGTGCGGCACTCGACGCCGGGCCGGTCAGTCTGGTCACCACCTCGCTCACCCTGAGCGACGGCGACGGGCTCGACCTGGCGCGCATCGTGCGCGACGCGGCGGGCCAGGCCTATGTGCCGGTCATCGTGGTGTCCGGCGACGCGCAGCAGCATCTGGAGCAGCGTCGCTTCACCGAGTACGTCACCGACTACTTCGACAAGGCGCTCGGCCACGAAGCGCTGGCCACCTTCATCCGCGGCTATGTCCAGCCGGAGACGATTCCGGGCGCGACGATCCTGTATGTCGAGGACAGCCGCGTGGTGGCCGAGGCGACCAAGCGCATGCTCGAACGGCAGGGCTTGAACGTGCTGCACGTGCTGACGGCCGAAGACGCCTTCGCGCTGCTCACCGCCGAGTCGCTCGGCCGCAGCAGTCACCGCATCGATCTGGTGCTCACCGATGTCACGCTCAAGGGCGAACTCAGTGGCCGCGATGTGGTGCAGCGCGTGCGCGTGGACTTCGGCTACGGCAAGCGCCGCCTGCCGGTGCTGGTGATGACCGGCGACGGCAACCCGCACAATCAATCCGGTCTGCTCCAGGCCGGTGCCAACGATCTGGTGCAGAAGCCGATCGAAGAGCGGCTGCTCATCACCAAGGTGCTGTTCCAGCTGCGTCTGTCCCGCCTCAACGACAAGCCTGCAGTGCGATGAATGACGATGTAGTGCCCAGCATCCAGCTCGAACCGAGCTGGAAGACGCGTATCGGTGATTACCTGCTGCGCCCGGACATGCGCGAACTCTCCGCGTTCCTGCGCCAGCGCAAAGCAGCCGGGGCGCAGGTGTTCCCGCCTGGCCCGCAGATCTTCGCCGCGTTCGACGCCACGCCCTTCGACCAGGTCAAGGTGGTCATCCTCGGCCAGGATCCGTATCACGGGCATGGCCAGGCCCACGGCCTGAGTTTCTCGGTGATGCCGGGCGTACCGGTGCCGCCATCGCTACTGAACATCTACAAAGAGATCGAGGCCGATCTGGGCATCCCGCGCCCGGACCACGGCTGCCTGCTGCCGTGGGCGCACCGTGGGGTGCTGCTGCTCAATGCGGTGCTGACCGTGGAGGCGGGCAACGCCGGCTCTCACCAGCGGCGTGGCTGGGAGGGCTTCACCGACCATGTGGTGGACACGCTCAACCGCGAGCGCGAGGGCCTGGTGTTCCTGTTGTGGGGCAGTTACGCCCAGCAGAAGGGCAAGGTCATCGATACCGGCCGGCACCGCGTGCTCAAGGCGCCGCATCCTTCGCCGTTGTCGGCGCATCGCGGCTTCCTGGGCTGCCGTCATTTTTCGATGGCCAATGACTACCTGCAGCGCCGCGGCAACGCGCGCATCGACTGGTCGCTGCCGCCGCGTGCCGCGCTGGAGCCGGCGGCGTAATCACTGGCGGTCGTCATCTGGACGGCCAGCATCGCGATGATGGAGTGCGCCACCTGCCGCTTGCGGGTTGAACATGGCGGGCTATTACCAGGCGTCGGTGGGTTTGGGCCTGCCACGCGTAGCGGTGGCGCAGGGGGTAGAGCCAGGCCATGCCTGGCTGAACTGCCGACAACCTTTCCGGGCTGAATGGGCGCATCCGGCAGCCTGTTCAGCCAGAAAACACGCGCCAGCGCCCAATTCATCCGTCTATCTTGTTGATTTCATGGAGTTTGATGGTTTGTTTCCAGCCTCTCGCCACTGTCATCATTTCGCGGTACGTTAGGGGTGTCTTCGGTGCCAGCGTCCCATGAACAGAACGCTGGAACTTCTTTCCCCTTTAGCAGTCCAATTCCGGGACTGCTAAGATGAGTGCTATGAGCCAGAACACCTCTACTGCCCTTGTGGCAAACAATCTCCCGATTCCCAGTGCGCTCGGTTCGCTGGACGCCTACATCGGTGCCGTGCACCAGATCCCGGTGCTGTCGGTCGATGACGAGCAGGATCTGGCCCGCCGCTTCCGCGACGAGCTGGATCTGGACGCCGCGCGCGAGCTGGTCCATTCCCACCTGCGCTTCGTGGTGCACGTCGCCCGTGGCTACAACGGCTACGGCCTGGCGCTGGGCGACCTGATCCAGGAAGGCAACATCGGCCTGATGAAGGCGGTGAAGCGCTTCGACCCGGACATGGGCGTTCGCCTGGTGTCGTTCGCGGTGCACTGGATCCGTGCGGAAATGCACGAGTTCATCCTCAAGAACTGGCGCATCGTCAAGGTCGCCACGACCAAGGCGCAGCGCAAGCTGTTCTTCAACCTGCGCAAGTCCAAGACCCGCCTGGGCTGGATGAACGCGGCCGAAGTCAGCGCGGTGGCCAAGGACCTGAACGTGTCCGAGCGTGAAGTGCTCGAGATGGAGTCGCGCCTGTCGGGTCGCGATATCGGTTTCGATCTCTCCAGCGATGACGATGACGATCATGCGCCGCCGTCGCCGGCTGCCTACCTGCGCGCCAACGAAGAAGATCCTTCGATGGCGTACGAGCGGATGGACAGCGAAGACAATCAGCTGCAGCTGCTGCGCGAAGGCATGGCCGAACTGGATGCGCGTTCGCGCGACATCATCCGCCGTCGCTGGTTGGATGCGGACAGCAAGGTGACGCTGCAGGAGCTGGCCGATGAGTACGGCGTGTCCGCCGAACGCATCCGCCAGGTCGAAGCGAATGCCCTGAAGAAGATGAAGGCGCTGTTTACTGCGTGATGCAGTGACTGGCGTGGTCACGCGAAAAGGCCCGGTTTGATGCCGGGCCTTTTCTGTTCTGGCAGCACTGCACCCGTGTTTGCCCACTGATCTTTCCGACAGCCGGGCACGCCACGTGCTGATGAAACGACCGGAAAGGCCTCGACGCCGTCCTCTAGAACAACGGCCCGGCAATGCCGGGCCGTTGCGCTGTACGGCAGCCGTCGCTGCCCTTGACCCGCCTCAGCCCTGCTCGCGCGCGATCGCCCGCCAGCCGATATCACCGCGGTGGAACTCATGCGCCCAGTGGATCGCACCGACGCCGGCGTAGGCGTTGCGCTGTGCTTCGCCCACCGTGCCGCCCAGTGCAGCCACGCACAGCACACGGCCGCCGGCGCTGAGCACCTGGCCCTGCGCGTCCAGCGTGGTGCCGGCATGGAACACCTTGGCCGTCGCGGCGACAGCGTCCAGGCCGTGGATCACGTCACCGGTGATCGGGGTCTCCGGATACGGCGAGGCCGCCATCACCACGCCCAGCGACGGGCGCGGGTCCCACTGCGCCTCCACGGTATCCAGGCGCTCGTCGATCGCCGCTTCGACCAGATCCACCAGGTCCGACTGCAGGCGCAGCATCACCGGCTGGGTTTCCGGATCGCCAAAGCGCACGTTGAATTCGATCACCTTCGGCGCGCCATTGGCATCGATCATCAGGCCGGCATAGAGGAAGCCGGTGAACGGAATGCCGTCGGCGAGCATGCCCTGCACGGTCGGGTTGACCACCTCGCGCATCACGCGCGCATGTACTTCATCGGTCACCACCGGGGCTGGCGAGTAGGCGCCCATGCCGCCGGTGTTGGGGCCGGTGTCGCCGTCGCCGACACGCTTGTGGTCCTGCGAGGTCGCCATCGGCAGCGCGGTCCTGCCGTCCACCATCGAGATGAAGCTGGCTTCTTCGCCGTCCAGGAATTCTTCGATCACCACGCGGGCGCCGGCATCACCGAACGCATTGCCGGAGAGCATGTCGCGCACCGCGTCCTCGGCCTCGGCCAGCGTCATCGCCACGATCACGCCCTTGCCGGCGGCCAGGCCATCGGCCTTGACCACGATCGGGGCGCCCTTCTCGCGCAGGTAGGCCAGCGCCGGTTCGATGTCGGTATGCACGGCATAGAACGCGGTCGGGATCCCGTGGCGGGCCAGGAAATCCTTCGCGTACGCCTTGCTGCCTTCCAACTGCGCGGCGGCGGCGGTGGGCCCGAAGATGCGGTGCCCGGCGGCGCGGAAGCGATCGACCACACCAGCCACCAGCGGCACTTCCGGGCCGACCACGGTCAGGCCGATGCCTTCGGTGCCGACCAGCGCCAACAGACCGTCCAGATCGGTGACCTTGACGTCCACGTTGCGGCACTTGGGCTCGGTGGCGGTGCCTGCATTGCCGGGGGCGACGATGACCTCACGGACCTTCGCGGACTGGGCCAGCTTCCAGGCCAGGGCGTGTTCGCGGCCGCCAGCGCCGATGACCAGGATCTTCAATGCAGTTCTCGCGTAAGAGGGCAGGAACGTGATTTTACGCGGTGCGGGCGGCGGGTGCATTGGGGCGGTCGGTGGCCGTGGCAACCCACGGCCTCAGCTGTCGGCGCAGCCGTCGCGCTGGAGGTCGTCCGGCACCGGATACGCGCGCTGCCGGGCATCGAAGATGAGGTGGTAGAACGCGGTCGCCGGGCCCGTGCAGTCGTGGCCGCTGGCACGCACCGTCAGCGGCCAGTAGCCATCCACGGCGTTGCTGTCGCCCACCGTCGTGCTGAAGTCGACCGAGAACACGCCCTCGCCGCAGTCGGCCGGATGGCCGTCACAGCGGTGCAGGGCAAGATTGTCGAGGTGATCGCGGTACCGGGCGACATCGCGCAGACGATGATTGTGTTCGGCGATGTAACTGCGCCAGACGCGCCGATGGCCGCGCCGGTGTTCTTCGTGGGTGATCTGGAAGGCATGGCGCTGCGGGCCAAGCTGCGCGATCTGGACCGTACCGGGTGCGCCGTGGCGCCCGTATGGGCCCTGCAGGCGCTGGGCCATCACCAGCAGCGGATCCTTCTTGGCAGGCAGTGGGGCGAACATGCCGCCGCGGTTGGCCTCTCCGTCGTCTGTGCCCACGCGCAGCACATACAGATCGACCCGGCCCGGCTCGACCGTGGCTGCGTCGTCCAGGGTCTGGCACACCGCGAGCAGGGTCTGCTCATGACCGTCGGCCGTGACCGTGTCACGCGCGCACACGCTGCGGGTGACCGGGCGTAGTGCCTCGACCTCGGTGTCCTCCCACGCATCCTTCCACGGCGCATCCAGGACGGCCTTGTCGCCATAGCGCGTGCGAAGGAAGGCCAGCAGGCGCTGGGTGTGATCGCCCCGGACCCGGACGGTGTCTTCCGGCTGCGCCGTGGTGTCGAGCACGCGGTGTGGTTTGGCCGGTTCGGAAGACGCCCCCGGTTCACTGGCAGGCGTGCAGCCCAGCACCCCCGCAGCAGTGGCGATGACCACCGCTGCGAGGCGATTGCGGAGCGAGGACGACATCCGTGTCGATCCCCCCATCAGTGGCGGAAGTGACGCACGCCGGTGAAGACCATCGCCAGGCCATGTTCGTCGGCCGCGGCGATCACTTCGTTGTCGCGCATCGAGCCACCCGGCTGGATCACCGCCTTGATGCCGGCCGCAGCGGCGGCATCGATGCCATCGCGGAACGGGAAGAACGCATCGGAGGCCATCACCGAGCCTTCCACCACCAGGTTCGCATCGGCGGCCTTGATGCCCGCGATGCGCGCCGAGTAGACGCGGCTCATCTGGCCGGCGCCGACACCGATGGTGCGGTTGTCCTTGGCGTACACGATGGCGTTGGATTTGACGAACTTGGCGACCTTCCAGGCGAACAGCAGATCGGCGAACTGCTTGTCGGTCGGCGCCAGCTTGCTCACCACGGTCAGTTCGTCGCGGCTCATGCCGCGGTTGTCGGCGCTCTGCATCAGCAGGCCCGAGCCGATCCGCTTGGTGTCGTAGTTGTTGCGGCCTTCGCCATGCGGAATGCGCAGCACGCGCACGTTGGCCTTTTTGGTCGCGTATTCCAGCGCGGCCGGCTCGTAATCCGGAGCGATCAGCACTTCGACGAACTGGCGGTCCAGGATCACCTTGGCGGTGGCCGCGTCCAGCGGCTGGTTGAAGGCGATGATGCCGCCGAAGGCACTGGTCGGGTCGGTCGCATAGGCCAGCTCGTAGGCATCGCCGTTGCCGGCGCCCACGGCCACGCCGCACGGGTTGGCGTGCTTGACGATCACGCAGGCCGGAACGTCGAACTGACGCACGCATTCCCACGCGGCATCGGCGTCGGCCAGGTTGTTGTAGCTCAGTTCCTTGCCCTGCAGCTGCTGGAAGGTGGCCAGCGTGCCCGGCACCGGGTACAGGTCGCGATAGAACGCGCCGCTCTGGTGCGGGTTCTCGCCGTAGCGCAGATCCATCACCTTCACGAAGTTCGAATTCATCTGGGCCGGAAACTCCGCGCGCACCGGCACGGCGGTGTCGGTGGTGGTCACGGCCGAGAGGTAGTTGCTGATCGCCGCGTCGTACTGGGCTACGCGGTTGAACGCGGCGACCGAGAAGGCGAAGCGCTTGGCGGCAGAAAGCTTGCCGTCGTTGGCGTCCAGTTCGGCCAGCAGTTCGGCGTACTGCGACGGATCGGTCGCCACCGCCACGCGGGCGAAATTCTTCGCGGCCGAACGCAGCATCGCCGGGCCACCGATGTCGATGTTCTCCACGGCGTCTTCGAGGGTGCAGTCCGCCTTGGCGGTGACCGACTCGAACGGATACAGGTTCAGCACCAGCAGATCGATCGCGCCGATGCCGTGTTCGGCCATGACGGCGTCATCCAGCCCGGCGCGGCCGAGCAGGCCGCCGTGCACCATCGGGTGCAGGGTCTTGACCCGGCCATCCATCATTTCCGGGAAGCCGGTGACGTCGGCGACATCTTTCACTGCCAGGCCAGCCTCGCGGATCGCCTTGGCGGTCCCGCCGGTGGAGAGCAGCTCCACGTTGCGCGCAGCGAGGGCGCGGGCCAGGTCGATCAGACCGGTTTTGTCGGAAACGGACAGCAGGGCCCGGCGCACGGGCAGCAGATCGGAACTCATGGGGGCAGGAGATCGAAGCGGAGCGGGGCCATATTGTAGGCCAGTGGCGCTGGCATGGCCGCGTTGGTGGTCACCACGACGGCCTGCGGGCCCCTGAAACGACGAAGGCCGGTACCGAGGCGTGCTCGATCCGGCCTTCTTTTCCTCGGGCACGATGCGCGCGCCCGGCCCGGCATCAGGTGGTGATGCCGTATTCCTTCAGCTTCTTGCGCAGGGTGGCGCGGTGGATGCCGAGCATCGAAGCGGCGCGGCTCTGGTTGCCTTCGCAATGGTTGAGCACTTCCACGAACAGCGGGATTTCCATCTCGCGCAGCACGATCTCGTAGACATCGTCCGCATCGCAGCCATCCAGGTCCCGCAGGTAGCGCCTGACCGACTGGGCCACGTGTTCGCGCAGGGGTGGCTTGGGCGCGCCACGACTGTTGTCAGGACGAGAAAGGACAGCGTTCAAGGAGTTTCCCGGTGCAAGAGCCGGGGCGGACAACAGCCCACGGCGGAATGATGATGGGGTCAGTCTAGCGCGTGCGTGGGCCGCCTGCCACGCTCTGGCAGCCCGGCGGTGCCTCAGAGGAACTCAAAGGTGAATGCGACCGTAGACGCCGCAGGCTCCCGCACGCGGAAGGCGATCTGTGCGCTCTGGCCCGGTTCCAGCGTAGCGGCCGGGTCCGTCGCGCGATCCAGATAGTCGGCCGGCGCGAACACATTGGTGCCGATCACGCGGCCATCGGCATCGGACAGGGACAGCCGCAGCGACGGCCAGGCCTGGGCCCAGCGTGCATCGTTGCGGATGCTCGCCTGCACCTGCAGCGCGCCGGCCACGCCGGCAACGGGGCGTACATCGCGGCTGAGCATGCTGAAAGCGGTCGGCTCGCGCCAGGCCGGCAAGGCGCAGCGCAGCACGCTGCACAGCCCGGTAATCCAGGGCCGCGTGCCGGCATCGGCAGCCAGCCGGGCGCGGTCGGCCACCGCGATCTGCACCAGCAGCAGCGCGGCCAGCCCGGCAACCATGCCCCACTGCCAGCGTGGCGTGCGCAGGCGCGCACCGGGCAGGCGCAGGAAACTCGGCGTGGTGATCGCGTCGGCTTGCGGCAGGGCAGCCGTGGCCGGGGTGGGTGCGTCCCCGCCCAAGGCGCGCCCGTCATCGGACAGCGCTGTCGAAGGCGATGGCGCTGGCGCCTGCGCCTGCCCGACCGGCGCGGCTGCGGGCGCCGCGTCGGCGACGAACCGGTATGCGGCATCAGCGTCGGAGTCGACCCCGATGCCAGGTGCCGGCGCGGACCGCTGCGGCGCATGCAGCGGCTGTGCATCGATCACCTGTTCCACCGCCAGCGGCGCGATGCGATCGCCCACGGATGTCATCGACGGCGCAGGCGGCGTGTCATCGGGTACGGCCGGACGATCCGCCGGTTCGGCCGGGGCCGGCGCAGACGGACGCAGGAACGTGGCGAGCGGGCGTCGCGGCGGCATCGGAGGCTCGGACATGGGCAAGGGACCGGGCAGGGGACGGGCTATTCAAGCACGGCGGACGCCGGTGATGCGCATCCAGTCGCCATCCTGTGCCACGGCCAGCTGCTCGAAGGCCGGGGCATAGCGCTCCAGCAGTTCACCTTCCTGCCCGTGCAGGATGCCCGACAGCGCGATGCGACCGCCCGGGGCGACGCGCGCGGCCAGCACTTCGGCCAGTGCATCCAGGGCCGAGGCGAGGATGTTCGCCACCACCACCGGGTACGTGGCCTGCGGTTCGTCCTCCGGCAGATAGACCTGCACCCGGTCCTGAAGACCATTGCGCTCGGCGTTGTCACCGGTGGCGATCACCGCCTGCGGGTCGTTGTCCACGCCCACCGCGCGGGCAGCCCCGAGCTTCAGCGCCGCCAGGGCAAGGATGCCCGAGCCGCAGCCGAAATCGAGCACGGTGTTGCCGGCCAGCGCGCCTTCGGTGGCCAGCCCGTCCAGCCAACGCAGGCACAGCGCGGTGGTGGGGTGGGTGCCCGAGCCGAACGCCAGGCCCGGGTCCAGGCGGACCACGGCGGCATCCTCGGCCTGCGCGGCCTCCGGCAGGTCGTGGTTCCACGGCACGATCCAGGTGCGGTCGCCGAAGGCCATCGGCTGGAACTGGTCGATCCAGGCGCGTTCCCAGTCTTCGTCGGCCACGGCGCGGAAGCTGGCATTGGCCCAGTCCAGGCCCGGATCGAAGGCGTCCAGCGCGGCCAGCAGGGCCAGCGCATTGGTGTCGCCCGGGAACAGCGCGGTCAGCACCAGGTCGTTCCACAGTGGCGTCTCGCCCACGCCCGGCTCCAGGATCGCGCGCTCGTTGCTGGTGTCGGCATCGGCATCGAGCAGGGTCACCGCCAGCGCGCCCACGTCGTCCAGCGCATTCTCATAGCGCGGCTGGGTGGCTTCGGTGCAGTGCAGGGTGAGTTCCAGGAAGGGCATGGGGCAGGGGACCGGCGGAAAACCGTGCATGTTAGACCAGTGCGGGCCGATGGTCCCGGCGGCCGCGCGGCGCGGGCGTCTCGCCGGCCGGTAAGATTGGCCTGACAGCCGGTTCAGACAGCCTCGCGGCTGCTTGCTAAACTCGGCGTTCTGCTGTCAACCGCTGACAGCCTGTGACGTCCTGCCCATGGCGCTCGTGCCGACCCTGAAAACCTGGTTGCTGGTCGTACCGGCCTTGGCGTTGCTGGGGGTGGTGGGCTATCGCGCGGGCGATCGGGTGCTGCACGCCGAACCGGCCACCTCGCAGGTGGATGGGCCGCAGGCCGGCGAGGCCACCAGCGCGGTTCCGGCCGAAGCGCGGCAGCTGGCCCGGCGTCTGCTCGGCAGCGAGCGCGGCACCGCGGTGGCCTCGGGCCTTCCGCTGGACCTGCGCGCGGATATCGAAGGCGACACCGACCTGTTCGCCTACGCGCAGCGGCTGCAGTTCCAGGCCGCCAATGGCAACGCCGAGGCCGGGTGGATGGTGAGCCGGGTGTACGACTACTGCGCCATGTACGCGATGGACCCGGGCGGTTACCAGCTCGACAACACCCTGCTCACCGGCATGGGCATGAGCGCGTCGGCACCGATGGTCGCCGCGCGCGAGCGCGTGTCGCGCCGCTGCGCGGGCTTCGTCAGCAGCGATAATCTCGGCCGCCCGTTGATCCTGACCCAGCGTCTGGAGGCTGCCAAGGCCGGCAACCTGGCTGCGGAGGCGTCGCTGTTCGCCGAAGGTCATCCGCTGGAAACCGCCCCGGCCTATCGTCGCGGCCTGGTCGAGCGCGTGATGGATTCGCGCGATCCGGAAGCCTTCATGGCGCTCGCGCCAGGCATGGGTCAGCGCGCCAGCGGGGACAGCGCGATGAGCGGCCTGGTGGCCGGCGATCAGTTCAGCGAACTGGCCTGGCGGCTGGCGGCCTGCGAACTGGGTATGGCCTGCGGCCCGGACAGTGTGCTGATGAACAATTTCTGCGCGAACGGAGGGATCTGTTCGCAGAACGGTGGGCAGGACTTTGCCACTTTTGTGTATGACGCCGCGGTATCGCGGCAAGGTGCGGGGAAAATGAACGTGTTGGTCGAAGAGCTGGTCAAGCAGAGGAATGGGCGATGAATTACCGTCGAATCCTGCACGGTGCGAAATTCTGGTTCTGGGTGGCGTTGTTCCTCGCGTACTCGGCCGGAGCAGTGGGCCTGGTGATGATCGATACCTACGATGATCGTTACCGAAGCCTGTCCAAGGTGCAGTTGACCTCGGTCAAGGCCGATGCCGAAGTGCGTCGTGCCGGTGCCAGTCAGGTCGCTGCGGTGTATCGCGCGCAGAGTGGCATGCCGTTCGCTTCGTTGCCGACCGGTAGCACCTTCCAGGTGGTGTGGCCGGATGGTTCCACCGAGACGATGGTGATCGTCGATCCGACCTCGTCGCTGGGCGTGGAGCCGGTGAAGAATTCGCAGGTCACCGCGGCCGATACCGCCAAGCGGTAAGCACGCGCGGCATGCCCCGTCCTGCGGGGCCGCGGCGTGCCTTCGCCATGGCTCGGGTCAACCAACCCCGGCTTGGCGCCACCGGCATCGCGGGCCATGGCAGCTCGGTTCGCGCAAACAAAAAGGCGGGGAAATCCCCGCCTTTCTGCTGTCCAGCGTCCCGCGCAAGCGATCAGGTCAACGCGATCGACTTGTTCTTGCGTTCGGCCAGGCGCTTTTCCAGGTAGTGGATGTTCTGTCCACCGGCCTGGAAGCCCTTGTCGCGCATGATGCGCTGCTGCAGCGCGACGTTGGTCTTGATGCCGTCCACGACCAGTTCGCTCAGCGCCACGCGCATGCGCGCGATCGCGGTCTCGCGATCCGGGCCGTGCACGATCAGCTTGCCGATCATCGAGTCGTAGTTCGGCGGCACGCGGTAACCACTGTAGATGTGGGTATCCACGCGCACACCGGGGCCACCCGGCGGATGGAACGCGGTGATCTGGCCCGGGCTCGGCACGAAGGTTTCGGCATCTTCGGCGTTGATGCGGCATTCGATCGCGTGGCCGGTCAGCACCACGTCGCTCTGCTTGATGCTCAGCTTCTGGCCGGCGGCGATGCGCAGCTGCTCGCAGACCAGGTCGATGCCGGTCACCATCTCCGTCACCGGATGTTCCACCTGCACGCGGGTGTTCATTTCGATGAAGTAGAAGCGACCGTCTTCGAACAGGAACTCGAAGGTACCCGCGCCGCGGTAGCCGATGCGGATGCAGGCTTCCACGCAGACCTTGCCGATCTCGTCGCGCAGCTCGGCGGTGATGCCCGGTGCCGGCGCTTCTTCCACCACTTTCTGGTGGCGGCGCTGCATGGAGCAGTCGCGTTCACCGAGGTGGATGGCGTTGCCCTGGCCGTCGGCAAGCACCTGGATCTCCACGTGGCGCGGATTCTCCAGGAACTTCTCCATGTAGACCTGATCGTTGCTGAAAGCGGCCTTGGCTTCGGACTTGGTGGTCTCGATCGCCGCCTTCAGCGAGGCCTCGGCATGCACCACGCGCATGCCACGACCGCCACCGCCACCGGAGGCCTTGATGATGACCGGGTAGCCGATTTCACGGGCGATCTTGGTGTTGGCCACGATGTCGTCGGTCAGCGGGCCGCCCGAGCCGGGCACGCACGGCACGCCGGCCGCCTTCATCGCGCGGATCGCTTCCACCTTGTCGCCCATCAGGCGGATGGTGTCGGCCTTGGGGCCGATGAAGATGAAACCGGATTCTTCCACGCGCTCGGCGAAGTCGGCGTTCTCCGAGAGGAAGCCGTACCCCGGGTGGATGGCCTGCGCGTCGGTGACTTCCGCCGCAGCGATCAGGGCCGGGATGTTGAGGTAGCTCTCCGAGGACGGTGCCGGACCGATGCAGACCGACTCGTCGGCCATGGCCACGTGCTTGAGGTTGCGGTCGACCGTGGAATGCACAGCCACCGTGCGGATGCCCAGGGTATGGCACGCGCGCAGGATGCGCAGCGCGATCTCCCCTCGGTTGGCAATAACGACTTTGTCGAGCATGGACTAATCCTTAGCCGATCACGAACAGCGGCTGGTCGAATTCGACCGGCTGGCCGTTTTCGCCCAGGATGGCGACGATGGTGCCGGAAACATCGGCTTCGATCGGGTTGAACATCTTCATCGCTTCGATGATCGCCAGCGTTTCACCGGCCTTGACGGCCTGGCCGACCGACACGAAGGCCGGCTTGTCCGGCGAGGACGAGGCGTAGAACGTGCCGACCATCGGCGCGCGCAGCACGTGGCCGTCCGGCAGGGCGTTGCCGGCCTTGGCGGTGCCACCGGTGGAGGCTTCGGTCGGCGACTGCATCGGCATCGCCGGGGCAGCGGCCTGGGCCGGTGCCGGGGCCATCATCATCTGCGGCTGGGCCTGCACCATGCCGTAGCCGGAGACGGGCGCGCGCGACAGGCGCACGGACTCTTCGCCTTCCTTGATTTCGATTTCGGCGAGGTTCGACTCTTCCAGCAGGTCGATCAGCTTCTTGATTTTGCGGAGATCCATAGGGGCCTCTGTGGTCTTGATGTCAGTGGAGAGGGAAAGCGCGGTGCGCTCGGGTCAAAGCAGTTCGTAGAAATCGCGCAGCTGCCGCGTACGGTCGCGCGCGAGGGTGGTCAGGCAATGCATCTGCGCGCCATTGCGCGAGGTGCCATCGGCGTTGAAGGCGTAGACCGCGTCGCAGTCGTGGTCGCGCAGCTGCATCCACGCGCGCTGGGCCAGGACCAGCTGCTTCTCGGCATCGGCGCAGTGCGTGCAGGCGCCTTCGGCAGCCTGGCTGCGCAACTGCTGGCGCGCCTGGGCGTACACCGCGTTCAATTCGGTATCGGCCTCGCTGGCCACATCCGAGGCGCACAGGTCTGATTCCATGGTGCCGCTCGGCTGCGCGCAGTCGATGCCTTCCGCGCTGCGATCAGCGGCGATGGCGGCGCCGCACAGGCAGCCCCACAGCGCGACGCTGGCCAGGACCCGCGGCAGCGTCATCACGCCGAAGCGGCCGCCAGCCGGGTCAGCGCTGCATCCATCGCGTAGCGATAGCTGTCCGCACCGAACCCACAGATCACCCCGACCGCCTTGTCGCTGAAATAACTGTGCTGGCGGAAGGGCTCGCGTGCATGCGGGTTGGACAGATGGATCTCGATGAAGGGCAGGTCCACCGCGGCCAGCGCATCGCGCAGGGCCACCGAGGTGTGGGTGAACGCCGCCGGGTTGATCAGGATGAAGGCGGTGCCGTCGTCCCGGGCGGCCTGCACGCGGTCCACCAGCACGTGCTCGGCGTTGGACTGCAGGTTCTCCAGGGCATGGCCCGCGGCCTGCGCCTGGGCCAGCAGGGCCTGGTCGATCTGCGCCAGCGTGGTGTGCCCATAGACCCCCGGCTCGCGCGTGCCGAGCAGGTTGAGGTTGGGGCCATGCAGGACCAGCAGTTTCGCCATGGGTGTCGAACAACAGGAAAGGGCGGAGTCTGGCGGAACTGGTGGATCGTGTCCAGTTCGGCGAAGTTACGCGTGTTTCAAACGGTTGTTTGAAATTCGCGTGCGGCCCCTGTCCCAGCACGGCATGCCGGCGCCGGGATCACCGCACCTCTGCCAGCACCGCGCGCACCCGCAGCGCCAGATCTTCCAGCGTGAAGGGCTTGCCGATCACGTGGACTGCGGGGTCCAGCACCCCATCGTGTTCCAGCGCATTGCGGCTGTAGCCGGTGGTGAACAGCACTTTCAGGTCGGGCCGCCGTTTGAGGGCTTCGTCGGCCAGTTGCCGGCCGTTGACCTCCGGCATCACCACATCGGTGAACAGCAGCGCGATGTCCGGATGCTGCTCGAGCAGCGCCAGCGCGCCGGCCGCACCGTCGGCGGCAAGGACCGGGTAGCCCAGTTCGCTCAGCGCCTCGATGGAAAACTGTCGCACGCCCGGTTCGTCTTCCACGACCAGGACCAGCTCGCGGCCACCGCTCAGCGGGCGACTGTCCGCGGGTGCTGTCGAAGGACCCGCGTCGATCTCCCCCTCCCGGCGCGGGAGATACAGCGCCACCGTCGTTCCCTTGCCGAGCGAGGAATGGATCTTCACGTGCCCGGCCGATTGGCGGACGAAGCCGTACACCTGTGACAGGCCCAGCCCGGTGCCCTGGCCGACCTTCTTGGTGGTGAAGAACGGATCGAAGGCCTTGGCGATCACCTCCGGTGGCATGCCGCCGCCGTTGTCGGCCACGGTGATCAGCACGTACTCACCGGTGGGCACGTCGGCACGCATGGCGTCTGCGGCAGAGGCGATCCGGCAGTTGGCCGTTTCCACCACCAGCCGCCCGCCGCCCGGCAGCGCGTCGCGCGCGTTGACGGCCAGGTTGAGGATCACGTTCTCCAGCTGATTGGCATCGGCGAAGGTGCACCACACCTGCGCGGCCAACACGGTCTCCAGGCGGATGCTGCTGCCCAGCGAATGCACCAGCAGGTCGGACATGCCCGCCACCAGGTGGTTCACGTCCAAGGGCACCGGCTGCACGGGCTGTTGCCGGGAAAACGCCAGCAGGCGCTGGGTCAGCTGCGCGGCCCGGGTCGCGCCGTCGATGGCCATGTCGATATAGCGCTTGGCGCGCGGATCGCTGTCGCCCATGCGCATCGCAAGCAGGTCCAGCGGGCCGATCACGGTGGCGAGCATGTTGTTGAAGTCGTGCGCGATGCCGCCGGTCAACTGGCCCACCGCCTCCATCTTCTGGCTTTGGCGCAGGGCATCTTCCACGCGCGTGCGTTCGGCGACCTCTTCGAGCACGCGGCTCTCGAGGTGTTCGTTCAATTCCTGCAGGCGTGCGTCGGCGAGCTTGCGCGCCGTGATCTCGATCGCCACGCCGACCACCCGCACGCAGCGGTCGCCTTCGAAATGGCCACGCCCCTTTGCCGCCACCCAGCGCACGACACCGTCTTCCTTGCCGACGGTGCGGTACTCCACGTCGTAGAGCGCGCGCCGGGCCGGGTCGGCCGCGGCGGCGAAGGCCGCGAAGGTTGCCTCGCTGTCATCGGGATGGATGCCGTCGTAGAAGTCGCGCAACGTCACTGCCACCCCGGGCGAGATGCCGAACATCGCCTTGGTCCGTGCCGGCCAGATCAGTTCATCGCGGACCAGGTCGACATCCCAGAAGCCCATGTCACCGGCCTCGGTGGCAAAGCGCAGGCGTTCCTCGCTCTTGGCCAGCGCAGCTTCGGCGGTATTGCGGACGGTCAGGTCGAGCATCGCGCCGATCATCCGCAGCGGCTCACCCACGCCGCCACGCAATACGGTGCCGCGGTCGAGCACCGGCGCAAAGCTGCCATCGGCGCGCCGGAACCGGTATTCGCTGTTCCAGCTCGTCCCGCCGCCTTCGATCACCGCATGGATGTCGGCATCGACGCGCGCACGGTCATCGGGATGGATGTGGTCCAGCCACCATTGCGCCGTGGTCTCGGCCAGAGGATGGCCGAACAGGGTGGTGAGCGCCTCGTTCCAGATCACATGGCCATCGGAGATCCGCCAGTCCCAGATCGCATCGTTGGTGGCCTGGGCGGCCAGCCGATAGCGCTCCTCCACTTCCAGGTGGCGCGCCTCGGCGGCCTTGCGGTCGGTGATGTCCAGCGAGGTGCCGACCAGGCCGACCACGGTGCCGTCGGCGTCACGCAACGGTGACTTGGTCGACAGCCAGTAGGCGCGCCGGCCATCGGGGAAGCTCACTTCCTCTTCGAGCTGCTCGGTCTGCCCGCTGGCCATGACCCGCTCGTCGGTGGCCATGACCGTGGCGGCCTGGGCTGGGTCGTTCAGCAGTTCGGCATCGGTGCGGCCCACGTACACCTCCGGCGGCAGGCCGATGAGGTCGGTGGTGCCGCGGTTGCCGATCAGGATCCGGCCCTGGCGGTCCTTGGCATACACCACGCCGGGGGCTGCCTCGACGAAGGAGCGCAGCAGGGTCTGTGCCTGGTCCCGCTCGGCTTCGATTCGGCGGCGTTCGTCGATATCGATGAGCACGCCGGGGAAGCCGATGGCCTCTCCCTGCGCATCGAGATCCACCCGGCCGATCGCTTCGATCCAGCGGTACGCGCCGTCCGGGCCGCGGGTACGGTACTGGTGCGCATAGCGACCGCCCCGGCGGACCGCCTCGGCGATCGCATCGGCCAGGCCGGCGCGGTCGTCGGGATGAACGGCGGCGACCACCTGTTCCAGCCGCAGTTCGGTGCGCGCCAGGGCAGGGTCCAGGCCATGGGCCAGGGCGAGGGCATCATCCACCGTGAGGTTGTCCCGGGCCACGTCCCAGAACCAGGTGCCGATGATCGCGCCGGCGGCCAGCGCCATCTTGACGCGCTCGGAATCCCGCTCGCGGTGGGAGCCGGGGGAAGGTGAAGAACTCAAGCGGTACCTGCGATCGGCGGGGGGCGGCTCCGGAACCCGGTGGCCCGTACTGCAGGCGACACGGGGCGGCAACGATAGGGTATCGCTGCCGGGCGCCGCTTTGGAACACCCCCCGTTCGCCCCCGCTGCCGGGGCTGGAGCCCGTCGGTCGCCCGTGGCTCCGGCTCGATCAGGGGATCAGGCGCGCCGCCCGCAGGCGGGCGAACAGGTCGAAGAACGCATCGTCGCTGGGCTGGTAGTCCAGGAAGCCCATCCGGCGGCTTTTGGACATGTCCGTGATCACCTCCAGCGGGCGCCCGAGATCGGCATCGGTGTGCCAGGGCGAGATCAGCCGATGGATATCCGGCTCTGCCAGACCGTGCGTGGCGGCCAGTGCGGACCAGGGCGCGGCATCGTCGGCCATCTGCGCCGCCAGCGGCCGCACGTGGCCACTGAAGGGCACGGCCTCGATATCGAACCACGCCGCGATCCGGCCCCACATCGAGCGCCACCGGAACACGTCGCCGTTGACCACGTTGAAGGCCTGGTTGGCGGCGGCCGGTGTCTGCGTGGCCCACAGCAGATGACGCGCCAGCAGCCCGGCATCGGTCATGTCGGTCAGCCCCTCCCATTGGGCGAGCGAACCGGGGAACTGGAACGGGCGCCCGGTGTGCCTGCACAGGCTCGCGTGCACGGCCAGGGTCGTGCCCATGTTCATGGCATTGCCCACCGCCGCGCCGATCACCGTGTGCGGACGGTGCACGCTCCAGTGGAAGCCATCGCGGGCGGAGGCGGCAAACACCTCGTCTTCCTGTGCGTAGTAGAAGTTGTCCACGGGCAGGCGCGGTTGTTCTTCACGGAAGGGCGTCTGCGGCAGGTTGCCCTGCGCGTACGCCTCGAACGGGCCGAGGTAGTGTTTCAGGCCCGTCACCAGCGCTACGTGCTGCACCGTGCCAGCCGGCGCCAGGGCCTGCAGCAGGTGACGCACCATCGCGCCGTTCACCCGGATGTTCTCGGTCTCGTTGGCCTGCCGGGACCAGGTGGTGATGAACACGTGCGTGGGTGCCAGTCCGGACAGCGCAGCGCGCGTGGCCTGCGCATCGTGCAGGTCGGCGCAGACGCCGTGGGCGCCGGCGGGCAGCGAATCGGGCCGACGGGCCAGGCCGTGAACTTCCCAGCCCTCCTGAAGCAGCCGTTGTATCAGTGCACTGCCCACGATGCCGGTTGCACCGACCACCAACGCTTTCTGCCTCACGATGTCGCCTCTTTCATTGCTTTACAGGCGCACACCTTAGGATATCGAGGTACGCCTCGAAAGAAGGCACCAAACGGTAACCACACATGAAAACGGGTACTCCCGAAGAGCACTGGCGAGAGGATTGCGCCCCCCGGCGGGTGCTGGAGCTGTTCAGCACCAAGTGGACCTCGATGGTGCTGCACACCCTGGCCGTGCGGCATGACGGTACCGCCCGCAGCAACGCGCTGCACCGCAGCCTGCCGGCCGTCTCCAGGAAGATGCTGATCCAGACACTGCGTGACATGGAGCATGCGGGGATCGTGCTGCGCACCGAGTACCCCACCGTGCCGCCCTCGGTGGAGTACACATTGACCCCGCTGGGGCGGCAACTGGTCGAACCGATCGAACTGATCTACGACTGGGCGCGCCGCAATGCTGGCGCCCTGGACGCGTTGCAGCCGCGCGCGACCTCACGTCGGCGCTGAGCGGGACGTGCCTGCCGGATCGGTAGGGTACGGCTCCCCTCCAGCGGATCGATGCCGTGGCGGCCTGACAGGATCAGCGGTCAGTGCGGTGTGGTACCGGCAATCCCTCAGGCGCACGGTGACAGTGCGGACCGACCCTGCCAGGCCTCACTTTTGTCCTGTCGTCTCCAGCGCCGCCTTTTCAGCCACGGTCAACGCGCGATGGCCGTAGCTCAGCACCCGGGTCATCTGCCATTGCCCGTCCTTGTGCTGCCAGACCATCACGAACTTCGCGCTGCCTTCGCACTTGCCGGTGGCCACCTCGCAGAAGCGGTGCTCGCCTTCCTCGATCGCGCCGAAGTTCTTGATCGGGTAGACCTTGAGCGTCCCGGGAACCCGTTCGCGGCGGACCTTGTGGCAAATGTACTTGCGCGTGTTGGAGACCACCGTGTCGCGATCGAACGTGGCCCCGCCGCTGTCGTGATAGAACTCGACGGTAGGCGAAAAGTAGCGGGTAAAGGTCTCCAGGTCGCAGCGGTTGTAAGCGTCGAAGACCTGGTCATCCAATCCGGTGATGGTGCGCGTGAGGGCAGCGGCATCTTCGGCCTCCTCGCCAGCGAATGCCGCCAGGGGCGCGAGCATGCCGGCGGCTACGAGCACGGCGGCCGGCGGCTACGAGCACGGCGGCGACAACAGCGGGGAAGCGTTTCATCGGCAGTGCCTGCTTCAATCGGACCAGAGCGGGCGTCACTTTTCGCACGGGCCGGAACGCCCTTCAAGTGTCATTCGGACGGATGACCTCCGGCGCACGGAATGACGGGCGAGGGCAGTGGCCCCCTACAGCGTGCTGGAGTCCACCCGCTGGCGACCGGCCTGGGTGAGGTCGATGTCACCATCTTCGGCCTGCGCGGCGTAGCCGGCCTTGACGGCCCAGTTGGCCGCCTCATCGCTGACCGGACGCGTAGCGTTGATATCGCGAAGGATCTGCCGCTGTTCTTCAGTGAGGGGCGCCCGGGTGCTTTCGCTTCCGCTCATGGCGCGCGCACCTCGACGCTGATCGCGCCCTGGGCCAGCCGTGCGCGCTTGGCCCGCCGATGGTTCACCCACCACACCAGCCCCGGCAGGCCGTACAGCAGTGCACCGGCGAGCAGAAAGATCTTGAAGGCGGCATTCATGGCGGTCTCTCTCCGTGCGGTATGGCGTTGGTGCGTCGTGATCGGCCCGAGGTGCGGTGGCGCGCACCGGCGCCTGCAGCGGCCCCGGCCGCGACCCCAGCGCTAGTTCAGCGCAATCGCCGTGAAGGCGCTGTCCCTGCGAGGGATACCCCGAGCCGCAGGGCGCTCGTCGCCGGACCGTCATCACTCCGTCGTCTGGCTCGCTTACAACGGGAGCCGCTGGCGACGCCATGGCCGCTGGTTGAGATGGGCCCTAAAGTTCATCCAAAACCCGCCGATATCGATGCGTCCTTCCGCCTGGAGTACGTGATGTCGGCCGTCCCCCGCCGCCTGTCGTTGTTCGTCGCCCGCCTGGGCGACCGGTTCCGCTTCCGTCTGGCCCCGCCGTCCCGGTTGGCCGGGCTCGGTCGTCTCAGCGTGGCACAGAAACTCAGGGCCAGCCTGCTGATCTGCGGCCTGGGCCTGTTCGCGGTGGCCGTGGTGTACGGCTGGACGCGGCATGATACCGAGCGGGCGGCCGAGACCTTCGCCGCCCACCAGCAGGAGGCCGCGCTGGCCGCCACGCTGGCAACCGAGGTCGCCGAGGCGAGACGCCTGCAGACACGGTATGCCAGCACCTTCGATGATGTCGATCGCGACGCCCTGCAGGCGGCGCACCAGCGCTTGCAGGCCACGCTGGCCCAGCTGCAGCGCGATCCGCACGATGCCGGCAGTGCCGGTGCGCTGCGTGAGTTGGCGACGCGGGCAGCCGACTTTGCCGAGGGCATCACCGCATTGAACGCCCGCGTGGACGAGATGGGACGCGGCTATGCCGGCCTGCGTGCACAGCTGGAGGCAGCGGCTGCCACGCTGGAGGCCAGCGTCGAGGCCAGCGCGCGCCCGGCGCTGATGGCCCAGCTGCAGAAGATGCGCCGCGAGGAGAGCCTGCTGCTGCTCACCGGCGATTCGGCGCACACCGATCGCGCCAGCGAACAGAAGCTGCCCTTCGATCTCGCACTGGGCCAGGCGCGCCTGGGGCCGGAGATGCAGGAGGCACTGCGGACGCAGATGGACGACTACCAGGGCGCGCTGTTGGCCTACACCGCTGCCCGCATCGGGCTGGACGTGGAAGCGCAGTCACTGGCCGAGACCGCGGCCCAGATCGGCCCGGGGCTGCAGGCGCTGCAACAGGCGCAGACGCGGGCCTTGGCGGCGGCACGCGAGCGACAGGCCGCGCGGGCCAGCACCATGGGGATCGTATTCGCGCTCACGCTGCTGCTGGTCGCGGTGGTGTTGATCGCCACGCTGCTGCTGGTGCTGCGCGCGGTCCGCCATCCGATCACCGATACGTTGCGCTTTGCCGAGGACATCGCCGAGGATCGGCTCGACACCGTCCTGCCCCTGCATAATCCGCACGATGAAATCGGCCAGCTGGCCGCGCGCCTGCGCCACATGCAGCACCGCCTGCGTGAGCGGATCGACGCCGAGCGCGCGGTGGCGCGCGACAACACCCGTGCCCGCCAGGCGCTGGACTGCGCACAGACCGGGGTGATGGTGCTCGACGGTGAGGGGCAGATCGGTTTCCTCAACCAGGCGCTGCTGGCCGAACTGCAGCTCACGCACGCGGACTGGAGCGGCCAACCGGCTGCCGCCCTGCATCCGGCCTTCGCCACCCTGGTGCCGACGCTGCAGGCCGGCCAGCGCGCCAGCCGCGAGATCGAGCACGCGGGCATCCGCTACCAGCTGGTGATCACCCCGATCGTGGACCACGGCCAGCTGCTGGGCGCAGCGGTGGAGTGGCGCAGCCGCGCGCTGGAAACCACGGTGGAAAACGAAGTCGCCGCACTGGTGGACGCCGCCGCACGGGGGGAACTGCACGGGCGCATCTCGGTGGACGACAAGCAGGGCTTCGTCAAAACCCTGGCCCTGAGCATCAACCACCTGCTCGATACCTTCCAGAGCAATCTGTCCGGGCTGCAGGGGCTGCTCTCGGCGCTGTCGCAGGGCGATCTGCGCGTCCGCATGCACGGTGACTTCCACGGCGTGTTCGCCCGCCTGCGCGACGATGCCAATGCCACGGTGATGCAGCTGACCGACATCGTCGCGCGCATCCAGCAGGCGTCGCTGGCGATCAACCATGCCGCCGGGGAGATCGTCGCCGGCAACCACGACCTCTCCGATCGCACCGAGCGCCAGGCGGCGCACCTGGAAGAGACGGCCTCGTCGATGGAGGCGCTCTCGGCCACCGTCCGGCAGAACGCGGATTCAGCGCAGCAGGCCAACCAACTGGCGATACGCGCGGCCGAAGTTGCGGCCCGCGGTGGCGAATCGGTGGCGCAGGTGGTCACCACCATGGCCGATATCGCCCTGTCCTCGCGGCGGATCGGGGAGATCACCGGGGTGATCGACGGGATCGCGTTCCAGACCAACATCCTGGCCCTGAACGCCGCCGTGGAAGCGGCGCGGGCCGGCGAGCAGGGGCGCAGCTTCGCGGTGGTGGCCAGCGAAGTACGCCTGTTGGCACAGCGCAGTGCCGACGCTGCGCGCCAGATCAAGCAGCTGATCGAAGCCTCGGTAGAGAAGGTCGATGCCGGCACGCGCCAGGTCGATGACGCGGGTGCGACCATGGGTGAGATCGTCGGCAGCGTGCAGCGGGTGACATCGATCATGGCCAGCATTTCAGCCGCGTCGCAGCAGCAGACGGCGGGCATCGAGCAGGTGAGCCAGACGTTGCTGCAGATGGATGGCAGCACGCAGCAGAATGCGGCGCTGGTGGAAGAGGCTTCGGCCTCGGCGCGCGCCCTGGACCGCCAGGCCTCGCTGCTGGGCGAAGCGGTGGATGCCTTCGTCGTGACGCCACCGCCGCCGGCGCGTGTGCGGGCGACGGCCTGAGGCTGCGTCAAGGCCGCGCTCACCGTTCTTCACCGGCGGTGAGCCGGCGCTGTGGTTCGCTATTGTCCACGTATGAAGAAATCCACGCGCCGGCCGTCGCCTCCCACTGCCCCGGATGCCTTCGTGCGCGTCCGGGGTGCACGCGAACACAACCTGAAGAACGTGGATGTCGAGATCCCGCGCGATGCGCTGGTGGTGTTCTCCGGCATCTCCGGCTCGGGCAAGTCGTCGCTGGCGTTCGGCACGCTCTACGCCGAGGCACAGCGCCGCTACCTGGAATCACTGTCGCCGTATGCGCGCCGGCTGATCGACCAGGTCGGCGTGCCGGATGTGGATGCGATCGAAGGGCTGCCACCGGCCGTGGCCCTGCAGCAGCAGCGCGGCACCGCCAGCGTGCGCTCCAGCGTCGGCAGCGTGACCACGTTGTCGAGTCTGCTGCGGATGCTGTACTCGCGCGCCGGTACCTATCCGGCCAGGCAACCCATGCTGTACGCCGAAGACTTCTCGCCGAACACGCCGCAGGGCGCCTGCCCGAACTGCCACGGCCTGGGCTACGTGTATGAGGTGACCGAGCAATCGATGGTGCCCGATCCGTCGCTGAGCATCCGCGAGCGCGCCATCGCCGCGTGGCCGCCGGCGTGGCACGGGCAGAACCAGCGCGACATCCTGGTCACGCTGGGCTACGACGTGGATGTTCCCTGGCGCGATCTGCCCAAGAAACAGCGTGACTGGATCCTGTTCACCGAGGAACAACCGGTGGTGCCGGTCTACGCCGGCTTCACCCCGGCCGAAACCCGCGCCGCGCTGCGGCGCAAGGAAGAACCCAGCTACATGGGCACCTTCAGCGGTGCGCGCCGCTATGTGCTGCACACCTTTGCGACCACGCAGAGCGCGATGATGAAAAAGCGCGTGGCCCGCTACATGATCGGCGCCCAGTGCCCGGTCTGTGATGGCCGCCGGTTGAAGCGCGAGGCGCTGTCGGTGACATTCGCCGGCATGGACATCGGCACGCTGTCGCAGCTGCCGCTCAGTGCGATGGCGCAGGCGCTGCGTCCTGCGGCCGAAGGCCACTTCGATGCACCGGCCGCTACGGCCACACGCAGCCGCAGCGCAGGCCGGCAGGCCACCGCCAAGCGCGTCGCCGCCGGTGGCAATGCGCATGCCGGCGGCAGCGACGTACGCCGCACGCCGGATCTGTCCGAAGAGAAACGCATCGCGGCACAGCGCATCGCGCACGATCTGGTCGAGCGGATCGGCACGCTGCAGTCGCTGGGCCTGGGTTATCTGTCGATGGACCGCGCGACCCCGACGCTGTCGCCGGGCGAACTGCAGCGCCTGCGCCTGGCGACGCAGATCCGTTCCAGCCTGTTCGGCGTGGTGTACGTGCTGGATGAACCCACCGCCGGCCTGCATCCGGCCGATGGCGAGGCCCTGTACGACGCGCTGGCCCAGCTCAAGGCCGGCGGCAATACCTTGTTCGTGGTCGAGCATGATCTGGAGATGCTGCGCCGCGCGGACTGGCTGGTGGATGTCGGCCCCGGCGCAGGGCAGCATGGCGGCCAGGTGCTCTACAGCGGGCCGCCGGACGGCCTGCGCACGGTCAAAGCCTCGGTCACTGCGCCGTATCTGTTCCAGGACGCCACCGGCACGCGCCGCACGCCGCGCGCGCCGTCCGGCTGGCTGGGCCTGCAGGGCGTCCACCGCAACAATCTGCATGGCGTGGAGGCGCGCTTTCCGCTTGGTGCGTTCACCGCAGTCACCGGCGTCTCCGGCTCGGGCAAGTCCAGTCTGGTCAGCCAGGCACTGGTGGAGCTGGTGGGCGAACACCTGGGCCAGGAGCCGCTGACCGAGGAAACCGACAGCGAGTTGCCGCAGCCCAGCCGCATCGAACGCACGCGTGGCCGCTTGAACGGGGCCAAGGCGATCAAGCGCCTGGTCAATGTGGATCAGAAGCCGATCGGGCGCACGCCGCGCTCGAATCTGGCGACCTATACCGGCCTGTTCGATCATGTGCGCCGGCTGTTCGCCGGTACACGCTCGGCCAAGGCGCGGCGCTACAGCGTCGGCCGCTTCTCCTTCAACGTCGCCGCCGGCCGCTGCGAGACCTGCGAAGGCGAGGGCTTCGTCCACGTCGAACTGCTGTTCATGCCCAGCGTCTATGCGCCGTGCCCTACCTGCCACGGGCAGCGTTACAACGCCAAGACGCTGGAGGTGCAGTGGAACGGGCGCAACATCGCGCAGGTGCTGGCGATGACGGTGGAGGAGGCGTTGGCGTTCTTCGCCGACGAGCCACCGGTGCAGCGGCCGCTGCAGCTGCTGCGGGATATCGGGCTGGGCTATCTGCGCCTGGGCCAGCCCGCCACCGAGCTGTCCGGCGGCGAAGCGCAGCGGATCAAGCTGGCCACCGAGCTGCAGCGCAGCCAGCACGGCAGCAGCCTGTACGTGCTGGACGAGCCGACCACCGGCCTGCATCCGGCCGACGTGGACAAGCTGATGGCGCAGCTGCACGGTCTGGTGGATGCCGGCAACACGGTGATGGTCGTCGAGCACGACCTGCGCGTGGTGGCCGATGCGGACTGGGTGATCGACGTGGGGCCGGGGGCTGGCGAAGAGGGCGGACGGATCGTGGCCGAGGGCACGCCGGCACAGGTCAGCCGGGCCAGGCAGGGGGCGACGGCGCGCTATCTGCGCCGCTGGTTCCCCTGAGCGGCCGGGCGTTGCTCAGTACACATCGCGACGGTAGCGTCCGTCGTTGAGCGGGGCATCGACCGGATCGTTGCCCAGTACCTCGCGCAGCACCGCATCGACGCCTTCGGCCATGCCGTGCAGCGAGCCGCACACATAGATGCTGCCACCCAGATCCACCCATGCGCGCAGTGCCTCCGGTGCGGCGCGCAGACGATCCTGCACATAGCCGCCACCCTCGGCATCGCGCGAGAACGCCAGGTCCACGCGGCTCAGATGGCCCTTCGCCTGCCAGGCCTCGATCTCCTCGCGATAGAGGAAATCGTGCGCGCGGGTGCGCTCGCCGAACACCAGCCAGTGCCCGCGGTCGCCCTGTGTGTCCGCTTCGCGCAGCAGGCTGCGCAGGCCGGCGATACCGGTGCCGTTGCCGATCAGCAGCATCGGGGCATGCTCGGGATGGCGATGGAAGCCGGTGTTGCGACGTACCCGGGCCGCGATGCTCTCCGCCTCGGTGGCATGCACGCACAGCCAGCCAGAGCCCAGCCCATGGCGGCCGTCGGGCAGCGCGGTCAGGCGGATCACCAGCTGCACGGCCCCATCGGCCGGTACCGAGGCGATCGAGTACTCGCGATGGGGCAGCGCCGGCAGCCGCGCCAGCCAGCGCGGCATCGGCTGCGGCGGCGGGATCACGTGGCTCCACAGCCTCCGGCAGCACGCGCGCGGCAGCCGCTTCGAGCAGCGTCGTGATCCGTCCATCGACCGTCACCGGTGCCTGCGGATCCAGGCCGTTGCGGGCCAGTGCCGCCAGCACGTGGGCACGCGCGTGGCGGGGCGCCATCTCCAGGATGTCACCGGCCTGCCAGTGCGCGTGGGCCGGCGGGTGCAGTGCCACCTGCCAGATCGCCCGGGCGGCGCTGCCCGGATTGAGCACGGTTCGCGCACCGAGTGCCCACGGCTGCAGCGCGACCGGCGCCGGCAGCGGCGTGTGGTCCTCAACGCCGGTCAGCAGGGCCAGCTGCTGCTGCCACTGCGCCAGTGGCACCGCATCGGTGCGATCCACCTCGATGCTGGCGAACAGCCGCTGCGCGCCCTGCGCCGCCAGCCAGCCATCCACCTGGCGCGAGAAACCACAGAAGCGGCCGTACTCGCGATCGCCGAGCCCGAGCACGGCATACCTCATTCCCTGCAGCGCAGCGGCGTGCGCCAGTACGCGTCGCTCGAAGGCACGCGCGGCGTCCGGTGCTTCGCCATCGCCGAAGGTACTGATGACGAACAACGCGGTCTCCGTGTCTGCCAGGACTGCGGCATCCACCTGCGACAGCGGGCGGACGTGCACCGGCAGGCCGGCCGCCTGCAGCTGTGCAGCCGTGCGCCAGGCCAGCTGTTCGGCAAAGCCACTCTGGCTGGCGAATGCCACCAGCCACGGCTGCCCGGTGCCGACGGCCGTTGCCAGCGGCAGGCGCGAGGCGCGCACGTCGCGTTTCTTGCGGCGGCGGTCCAGGTACAGCATCCAGCCGGTGATGAAGAACACCAGCATGCCCAGGCTGGAGAGCATCACGATGATCCGACCCGGTAGCCCGAAGAAGCTGCCCGAGTGCAGCGCGAACACACTGACGATGATCTTGCCGCCAACGTTCTTGCTGCGGTAAGGCTCGTAGGAGAGCAGGGCACCCGTGGACGGATCGAGCTGGAGGATGTCCTGCGCGCGGTCGTGCGCGGTGTTGCTTCCCTGCACGCGGCTGGTGAGCGCACGGCCTGGCTTGGCCGGGAAACGAAGGTCGATGTACCCGCGCCGCACGCCTTCCAAGGCGTACAGCGTGGTCTGCACCTTGTGCAGGTCCAGTGGGCCGCCACGGGTGCGCGGCGCGGTCTGCTCGACGGTTGGGCCGCCAAGCAATGCGGTTGCGCCCTTGCGGTACCAGTCGAACGACCACCACAGCCCGGTCAGCGCGATTATCAGGTAGACCAGCAGCACCCAGGTGCCGACCACCGAGTGCAGGCTCCACAGGAAACTGCGCCCGCTGCGTGCCCACTCCACCGCCAGCCAGGTGCGCCAGTGCCACCAGCGCCGCGGCCAGCGCAGGTACAGGCCGGACAGGCAGAAGAACACCAGCGCGATCGCGCAGCTACCGGTGATCAGGCTGCCGCGCTCACCGCTGACCAGGTGGCGATGCAGATCCTCGACGAAGGCGAAGAAGGCCAGCCCCTTCAGCCCGGTGAGCACGGTGCCGGTGTACGGATCGAAATAGCGCCAATTCGCCTGGCCGCCTTCGAAACGCGCCACCGACAGGCGCTGCCCGGTGGCGTCCACGCGCAGCCGCTGCAGCGGCTGTGGCATGTCCTGCTGCAGCCGTGGCAGCAGCTCTGTCAGGGCCAGTGGCTGCTCGCCCGCCGCGTGCCGCTGCACCACCTGCGCCAGGGCCGGGTTGGCCGCGCGCATGATCTCGTCTTCAAAGGCCAGCGTGGCCCCGCTCAGGCCCATCACCGCCAACACGGTGCCGGCGGTAATGCCCAGCAGCCAGTGCAGCTGGAAAATGATGGTCTTCAACATGGGGGCGGTCCGGCGGCAAGGCGAAGCGCGCCCGGCGGTGGATGAGAATGGATCTCGTCATTGTTGGGTGCAGGCCGGAGGCGGTCAATAGCCCAGGTCAGGCCCGTACGGCCCCCCGATCAAACAGCCACTTCGCCCAAGCGCGTCAGGGCGTTGCCCAGGCCTCGATTTCGCCGGCCGCAAACGGCCCCAGCTTCTGTTTCACGATGCGCCCCTGCGCGTCGATCAGCACGGAGTACGGCAGCAGCCCCTGCGCATTGCCCAAGCGCACGCTCGCATCGGCCGGCCCGGGGGTATCGAGCACGATCGGATAGGCGACCGGGACGCGGGTCAGGAAATCGCGCACGCCCTCGGGCGTATCCAGCGCCAGCCCGAGCACCTGCACGCCCGTAGCGCCCTGGGCATCGGCAAAGGCGGTCAGCCCGGGCATTTCCTCCACGCAGGGGCCGCACCAGCTGGCCCAGACATTGATCAGCAGCGGACGCCCGTGGAAGCTGGCCAGGTCCTGCGGTTTCCCTTGGAGGTCCGGCAGGGTGATCGCCGGCATCGGATCCCCCGGTTGGGCCGCGACCACCGCCGGCCGTGGCGGTGGCGGGGCAGTGGCCGGGCGCTCGTCATGCCCGGCGAACCAGACGCCGACGCCGATGCCCAGCACGGCCGCGATCACGGCCACCACGACCGTCCGCCGTGGTGGCCGCAGGCTCATCGCGCGGTCCGCAGCAGCGCTTCTTCGACCAGCGCCTGGGTCAGCACGGTCGGCAGCACGGTCGGCGGGGCGCCCGGGCCGTAGACCACGTACAGCGGCACGCCGACGGCCTTGTGCTCATCCAGGAAGGCGGTGATCTGCGGGTCGACATTGGTGTAGTCGCCGCGCATGTAGACCGCGTTGGTCCGCCGCAACGTATCGCGGAAGGCGTCGGTGCCCAGCACCGCGCGCTCGTTGGCCTTGCAGGTCACGCACCAGTCGGCGGTCATGTTGACGAACACCACGCGGTTGTCCTGGCGCAGGCGGTCCAGCATCTGCGGCGAGTACTCCACCACGTTGTCGCTGGCCGACTGTGCGGCCTTGGCCGGCGGATCCAGGCGGGTCACGCCCCAGATCGGGTACAGCGCGCCGAGCACCAACAGCAGGGCCAGCAGGCCGCCCACGCGCTGGCTGCGCCAGCGGCTGCGCTCGAACCACCACAGGGCCAGCGACAGGATCACCAGGCCGCCCAGCACCAGCGCCATGGCGTCCACGCCGCGCTGCTTGCCCAGCACCCACAGCAGCCAGATCGCGGTGCCGTACATCGGGAAGGCCAGCACCAGCTTGAGGGTTTCCATCCACGCACCGGGGCGCGGCAGGCGGCGCGCCAGCGAGGGCACGAAGCCGATCAGCAGGAATGGCAGCGCCAGGCCCAGGCCGAGCGCCAGGAACACCAGCATCGCCTGCAGGCCGGGTGCCGCGAAGGCGTAGGCCAGGGCCGGCCCCATGAACGGAGCCACGCACGGGCTGGCCACCACGCAGGCGAGCACGCCGGTGAAGAAATCGCCGACCGGACCGCTGCGCGAGGCCAGCGACTGGCCCATGCCACCCAGGCTGCCGCCGAGGGTGAACACGCCCGACAGGCTCAGGCCCACGGCGAACATCAGGTACACCAGCGCGGCGATGAACCACGGGTGCTGCAACTGGAAGCCCCATCCCGCGGCCTGGCCGGCCGCCCGCAGCGCGATCACCAGGGCGCCAATGGCAGCGAACGCCACCAGCACGCCGGCGGTGTACCAGAGCGCATGGCTGCGCGCGCGCTGGCGGCTCTCGCCACTCTGCGCCACGCCCAGCACCTTCAGCGACAGGATCGGCAGCACGCACGGCATCAGGTTGAGGATCAGGCCACCGGCGACGGCGAACAGCAGCAGCACCAGCAGGTTGCCGGGTGCGGCGGCCGGTGCCACCGGCGGCGGGGTGCGCTGCGCGTTGTCGGCACTGGCATCGGGCGGGGTGGCGGTATCGCCGGGCACGGCCAGCGCCGGTTCGTTCGGGCGGATCAGCATCGGCTGGCTGCCGGCGTCGCTGCGGGCCTGGTCGCGCTTGTCGCGATTGGGCAGGGGGGCGATGACCTCGGTCTTCTGCGCGACCTCATCGGCCTTGGCGTTGATCGTGCCGGCCGGCAGCGCCAGCTTCACCCGGCGCGTCATCGGCGGGTAGCAGATGCCATCGGTCTGGCAGCCCTGGAAGGTGATCACCAGCGTGGCGTCGGTCGCACCGGCGGTGCTGCGGCGCAGGGGCAGCGGCACATCGATCTGGTCGAAATACACGGCGACATCGCCGAAGTGTTCATCGCGGTGCGATTTGGCAGCCGGCCACGTGGGCTTGTCCGCGCGGATGCCCGGGGCACCTTCGAGCGCCAGCGAGGTGCGGTCGCGATATAGGTAGTAGCCCGGCGCCGGGGTGAAACGCAGCAGCACGGTATTGCCATCGCCGACGATCGCATCGAAGCCGAACGCGCGCTCGGAGGGCAGCGGCAGCGCCTGGGTGGTGCTGGTGCCGGGCAGGCGCAGGCCGGTGCCGCTGTTGCCGGCCAGCGGGTTGTTGAACGGGGAGGCGGCAGCGCTGGCGGCAGCCGGGGCGGTGCTGGCCGCGCCGCTGCCACCGCCCGGCAGTTTCACCTGCAGCGTGCGCTTCTGCGGCGGGTAGCACACGCCAGCATCGGCGCAGCCCTGGTAGCGCACTTCCAGCGTGACGGTGTCGGCGCCGTCGGCGGCCTTGCCGGGCAGGACACCGGTCAGGCGCTCGCGGTAGGTTTCCACCTCGCCGAAGAAGTCATCGTGGTGCTTCTTGCCGGCCGGCAGCTGCAGCGCCTCGGCATCGAAGCCGGCCTCGGCCTTGACCGTGGTGCGGTGGCGGTACAGGTAATAGCCCGGGGCGATCTTCCAGCTGATCTCCACGCGATCGCGGTCACGCGCCTGCGCAGTAAGCCCGAAGGCCTCATCGACCGGGAGCAGGTCTTTTTCACTGACGGCCCAGGCCGGCAGGGAGACCACGAGCAACGCGCACAGCGCGGCAACACGACGAAACAGCGTCATCAATCACTTTCCTCACGGGTCTGCGCCCGAATCCAATCCAGGTACGCCGGCAGGCCGGCGCGGGTTTCGACCGCGATGCACTCGGGGAGTTCATACGGATGCAGGGCCTGCACGCGCGCGATCGCGGCATCCAGGCGGCTGCCGGTGGTCTTGATCAACAGTTGGACCTCGTGGTCCTCGGTGACCTCGCCCTGCCAACGGTAGGTCGAGTGCGCCCCGTCCAGGCGCGTCACGCACGCGGCCAGGCGTTCGTCCACCAGCGCATGTGCCAGCCGCGTGGCGCAGGCCACGTCGGGGCAAGTGGTGAACAGCAGGAAGACGGGATCGGCAATCGACATGACCGCCGAGTATAGGACCGCTGGAGGCCAATGGTCCGACCGGCGCCACGAGGGGGCGCCGGTCGGCCGGGCTCAGTTGGCCAGCTGGCAGGTGGCCGGCCTGGCCGAGGTGAACAGGGCCGGGGTGGCCCATTCGGGGTGGTCGATGAACGGATTGCGGTTGCCCTGGAAACTGAAGATCACCTCGTTGCGAGCGCGTTCTGCCGCGTCCGGCGGGTCGGCAAGGTGCCAGTCGATCAGGGTCGAGAGCAGGCCCATGTAGGCCGGCGAGGCCGACGTTTTGACGATCTTGCTGCGGTCGTCGGTCAGCTCCAGATCGGGCTCGGACTGGCCGGTTTTCGCATCTTTACCGCCTTCATAACGGATCGCCATGTACATCACCGCACGCGCCATATCGCCCTTGCGATGGCCCCACACTTCGAACGAGCCGCCATTGCCATCGGGCGTGCGCACCCAGTTGGAGGTGCCCGGGTAGCCGCCGCTGCCGCCGCCGGACCCGTTGTTGGATTCGGTCGCACGCTCACCGCAGTTGCTGTCGCATTTGGCATAGGGCTTGTTGCCGCGGTCCGCATTCCACTGCGCATCGGTCAGGTACAGCATGTGGGTGTCGGTATACGGCGCGTAGGGCAGGCCCTTGTCGCCGTTGGTGCTGGCAAAGCCCAGTGAGTTGGGCCAGGTGTGCTCGCGGTTGTAGGTCAGCCCACTGCCGGTGCCGGCGCGCCCGCTGACCTTGGTGTAGCTGCGGTTGCGGTAGGCATCGAGGATGTTGCCGCTGTTGTTGGGATCTTCGTCGGCGATCTCCAGGATCGTCCAGGTGCTGGTGCCCGAGCCGCTGTACGGATACGCGGTGTGCCCCTTGATGGTCTCGTGCAGCGAGCAGCGCAGCTGGCTGGGGCTGGAGGTGTTCACCTTCGCGTAGTACTCGCCGGGGTTGCCCGGATTGCCCGGGTCGGGCGTGGTGGCGGTGGCCACGGTGAACGCGATGCGGGTATCGGCGGCCGGGCGCGCGCCCTGGGCATCCTTCACGCGGGTGGCGCGGATATCGAAGCGGCAGGCTTCCCCCGCCACCAGCGCGGTGTGGGTGGCCAGCGTGAAGCGGGTACCGGTGGTCGGATGGCTCAGCGCGACCGTGCCGGACTGGCCGCAGCTCAGCGCGAACGCGCCGCTGGAGAGGGTGACCGGCTCACTGAAGGTGACGCCCAGGTCGGCCGCGGCCGGGAACGTGCTGGCGCCCTGTTCGGGGGTGGTCGCCGTGACCGAGGGCGCGGTATTCGGGCCGGTCGGGCCGCCGCCGCCGCTGAAGCTCTGGCCGTGGTTGCAGGCGCCGAAGGTCTGCCCGGCCGATTCGGCCCAGGTGAAATGCGCGTACTGGCTGCCGGTGCCGGTCAGCTGCAGGGAGGTGCCCGGGGCGGTGCTGTTGGTCTCGCTGACCGGGAGGTTCTGGCTGGTCAGGCCCGCCGCGGGTCCCCCGGCCGCGGTGATGGTGCCCTCGTAGCTGAGGAACTGGACCACCTTGCCGCTGGCATCGACCAGGGCGATGCCATCGTTGGGCCCGTTCTGGAGGCCGTTGGTCGGGTAGCTGACCGTGGCCAGCCGCGCGCTGCCGCAGCTGGCGGTGCCGGCCGGGACCGCGTTATTGGCGTAGACCGCGGCGGCCGAGGGATTGCTGCCGTTGTAGAGGTAGAGCCGGTAGCCGGACAGGTCCTCACCGGCGGTGGCGACCACCTCGATCGCCTCGCCGACATCCCCGGCCGGGGTGCTGTCGTCGTAATGCAGTTCATTGATGAATACATCGGCCCGGGCCGGGCTGGTGGCCAGTACCAGCAGGCAGGCCAGGGACAGCGGCGTCAGCAACCTCATCTACGGCTCCTTGTGATTGGTCAGTGCCGCTCGAATCTACGCAATCCAGATGACACATCCGCCACCCTGTCGGATTCGACCTTTCGCACTGAGAACTGCGTCAAACATTCACGTCCGACGACCGGCCGGCAAAAAAATCCGATCGGCTGCCCTTGAAAGGGCAGGGGCCAGCACCATCTCTGCTCTGTCCCGCACCGTCGGGTTTTTTCGTGAGCGTGGCTGGCAGTCGCCCTGTGCGAGTGCTAACATCGCCAGACTTTCCTAGACCAATCAACAACTTAAAAGGGTCTCACATGAGCATCAAGCCGCTTCATGACCGCGTCGTAGTCAAGCCGATCGAAGCCGACGAAATCTCGTCCGGCGGCATCGTGATTCCGGATTCCGCCAAGGAAAAGTCGACCAAGGGTGAAGTCGTGGCCGTCGGCCCGGGCAAGCCCCTGGACAACGGCAGCGTGCGCGCGCCGTCGCTGAAGGTCGGTGACAAGGTCATCTACGGCCAGTACGCCGGCAGCAGCTACAAGTCCGAAGGCGTCGAGTTCAAGGTCCTGCGCGAAGACGACATCCTCGCCATCGTCGGCTGAGTGATGCGGCCGGCCCCGTGCCGGCGCTTCCGCACTTCCTCCCGTTCAAGCAGCCGGGCATGGCCCGGCTCTACATAAAAAGGTAATCGCAATGGCTGCCAAAGATATTCGTTTCGGTGAAGACGCCCGCGCCCGCATGGTTCGCGGCGTCAACGTTCTCGCCAATGCCGTCAAGGCTACCCTGGGCCCGAAGGGCCGCAACGTCGTGCTCGAAAAGAGCTTCGGCGCGCCGACCATCACCAAGGACGGCGTCTCCGTCGCCAAGGAAATCGAACTGGCTGACAAGTTCGAGAACATGGGCGCGCAGATGGTGAAGGAAGTCGCGTCGCGCACCAACGATGACGCCGGCGACGGCACCACCACCGCCACCGTGCTGGCCCAGGCCCTGATCCGCGAAGGCGCCAAGGCCGTTGCTGCCGGCATGAACCCGATGGACCTCAAGCGCGGTATCGACAAGGCCGTGATCGCCGCCGTCGCCGAGCTGAAGAACATCTCCAAGCCGACCGCTGACGACAAGGCCATTGCCCAGGTCGGCACGATCTCGGCCAACTCGGACGAGTCGATCGGCAACATCATCGCCGAAGCGATGCGCCGCGTGACCAAGGAAGGCGTCATCACCGTTGAAGAAGGCTCGGGCCTGGACAACGAGCTGGACGTCGTCGAAGGCATGCAGTTCGACCGTGGCTACCTGTCCCCGTACTTCATCAACAACCAGCAGTCGCAGACCGCTGACCTGGATGATCCGTACGTGCTGCTGCACGACAAGAAGATCTCCAACGTGCGCGACCTGCTGCCCGTGCTGGAAGGCGTCGCCAAGGCCGGCAAGCCGCTGCTGATCATCGCCGAAGACATCGAAGGCGAAGCGCTGGCGACCCTGGTGGTCAACACCATCCGTGGCATCGTCAAGGTCGTGGCCGTCAAGGCACCGGGCTTCGGCGATCGTCGCAAGGCGATGCTGGAAGACATGGCCGTGCTGACCGGCGGCACCGTGATCTCCGAGGAAATCGGTCTGTCGCTGGAAAAGGCGACGATCAAGGACCTGGGCCGCGCCAAGAAGGTGCAGGTATCCAAGGAAAACACCACGATCATCGATGGCGCCGGCGAGAAGGCCAACATCGAAGCGCGTGTCACCCAGATCAAGACCCAGATCGAAGACACCTCGTCCGATTACGACCGTGAAAAGCTGCAGGAACGCGTGGCCAAGCTGGCCGGCGGCGTTGCCGTGA
Organism: Stenotrophomonas sp. BIO128-Bstrain; assembly: GCF_030128875.1. Classification (NCBI taxonomy): domain Bacteria; kingdom Pseudomonadati; phylum Pseudomonadota; class Gammaproteobacteria; order Lysobacterales; family Lysobacteraceae; genus Stenotrophomonas; species Stenotrophomonas sp. BIO128-Bstrain. Next base: position 4,313,477 of record NZ_CP124620.1, read on the forward strand.
TCAAGGTCGGTGCCTCGACCGAGATCGAAATGAAGGAAAAGAAGGATCGCGTCGACGACGCCCTGCACGCGACCCGTGCAGCCGTTGAAGAAGGCGTGGTCCCGGGCGGCGGCGTTGCCCTGGTCCGTGCGGTCACCGCGCTGAGCGGCCTGAAGGGTGCCAACGAAGACCAGAACCACGGCATCCAGATCGCCCTGCGCGCGATGGAAGCCCCGCTGCGCGAAATCGTGGCCAACGCCGGCGAAGAGCCGTCCGTGATCGTCAACAAGGTCAAGGAAGGCACCGGCAGCTTCGGCTACAACGCCGCCACCGGCGAGTTCGGCGACATGCTGGAATTCGGCATCCTGGACCCGACCAAGGTGACCCGTTCGGCGCTGCAGAACGCGGCCTCGATCGCTGGCCTGATGATCACCACCGAAGCCATGGTTGCCGAAGCCCCGAAGAAGGATGACGGCGCTGGCGCAGCCGGCGGCGGCATGGGCGGTATGGGTGGCATGGGCGGCATGGACTTCTGATGTCGCTGCCGGCCCTCGGTCGGCACACATCGGAGCGGTAGGTACCCACCGTTGGTCGGTACCACCATCCGCCACGGCAGTACGAAAAACCCCGCCGGAACGCGGGGTTTTTTTGTGCGCGGAGTACCGACTCACAGCGCGCTGGTGGGGGCCTCGACCTCGTCCTGCAGCCAACCCAGGAAGGCTGCGATGGACGGTGTCTCCTCGGCGCCGGGCAGGGTGACGGCGTAGTACGCAAACCGCGTCGGCCAGGGCTGATCCAGCACCACCGCCAGCCGACCGCTGGCCACTTCGGCGTCCACATACAGATCGCGCACCAGCGCGATGCCCTGGCCCGCTTCCGCCGCGCGGATCAGCAGCACGTCATCATCGAAGGCCGGGCCACGCTCGATGCGCGGATCGGCGGGCAGACCAAGCGCGCGGAACCATAGCGACCAGTCACTGCGATCGGAATCCTGCAGCAGCGGGTACTGCAGGCAGTCCACGGGGGAGTGGATCGGCGGTCCCTCGGCGAGCAGCGTCGGGCAGGCCACCGGCAACAGCACCGGTGCCGCCAGCGGGCGCGAGACCAGCCCGGGATACTCGCCGAGACCGTGGCGGATCGCGATGTCGATGCGATCGCGGCGCAGATCCGCCAAGGCCGACGAGGCTTCCACGCGCACCTCGATCTCCGGATGCCGCGCGGTGAAGCGGCCCAGCCGCGGCACCAGCCAGGCGGCGGCAAAGCTGGGCACGGTGCTGATCGTCAGCGTCTGCCGCGCATGGATGGCGTCCAGCGTCGCCATGCCGTCCTGGATCTGATCGAACGCACGCAGCAGCGCAGGGTGCACCTGCGCGCCGGCGGCGGTGAGGGCGACGCCGTGCCGCGTGCGGGTGAAGAGCTCCACGCCGGTGCGCGCCTGCAACAGCTTGAGCTGCTGGCTGATCGCACCCGGGGTGACGCCCATGACCGCGGCGGCCGCCTTGAGGCTGCCATGTCGTCCGGTTTCGACGAAGGCGCGCAGCGCGAGGAGGGGAAGGACAGCGCCCATGACGTTAGATTTTCTCTCTTGAGCAAGCACGATAAATCGTTCTACAGCAGGCAACGGACTGCGTAGCATCGTGATCATGTTGATTCACGACGGTTTAGTCCAGCTGCATTGCATGAACTCCACCAATGCGCCCGCAGCCGGCATGCGCTGCCATCGCGGCGTGGCGTCGTGACGTGACGTGACCTCCCTCCGCCATCCATCCCCTGCCAAGGAGACCCGCATGTCCCCAGCGTCGCTGCACCTGTACACCGACAGCTCGCCCAACGGCTTCAAGATCACCATCGCGCTGGAAGAGCTCGGCATCCCTTACGTGCTGCATCACGTGCGCATCGACGCCGGTGAGCACCGCCATCCCGATTTCCTTCGGCTGCATCCACACGGCCGCATTCCGGTGCTGGTCGACGAGGCAACCGGTGTCACGGTGTTCGAATCCGCCGCCATCCTGCTGTATCTGGCCGAGCAGAGCGGACGGCTGTTGCCCGACGCGCCACGCTCGCGCTCGGAGGCCATCACCTGGTTGATGTTCCACTCGGCCAGCGTCGGGCCGATCCTTGGGCAGCGCGTGCACTTCGAGATGTTCGCCGACGCGCCCTACGCACCCGCCATCGAACGCTACCGGCGCCTGAGCGCCGAGTTCTTCGCCACCCTGGACCAGCGCCTCACAGGCCGCTCATGGCTGGCAGGCGAGGCGTACTCCATCGCCGATATCGCCGGCTATGGCTGGACCCATATCGCCCGGCTCATCGGCTTCGATTTCAGCGCCTACCCGCACCTGAGTGCGTGGCACGCGCGCATGTCGCAGCGGCCCGCCGTACAGCGTGGGGTGCTGCTCCCCGAACCGGCCACCGGCCCCTGACCCAGGAACGACCACGATGACCCTGTTGACTGATATCACCCCGATGCAGGCGCCACTGACCGGCGCATCCGCACCGACGTTCGCCCGCCATGCCGGTTACCAGCGCATGTTCCGCGAGGGGGCGCTGACGCTGGGTGTGTTCCTGCCCCTGCGCTTCTATCAAGGCGACATGCAGGTGCTGGCCGGGCAGGCGGATCTGGTGAGCCAGCTCGACCGTGACGGCTTCGCTGCGGCCTGGGTGCGCGATGTGCCGCTGTTCGATCCTCTGTTCGGCGATGCCGGGCAGGTGTTCGATCCGTTTACCTATCTGGCCTTCCTGGCGGCACGCACGAAGCGGCTGGCGCTGGCCACAGGCAGTGCGATCTTCTCGCTGCGCCACCCGATCGATCTGGCCAAGTCGGCCACCACCATCGACCAGCTGTCCGGTGGGCGCCTGGTGCTGGGCATCGCCTCCGGCGATCGTCCGGTCGAGTTCCCCGCGTACGGTCTGGAGCATGCCGACCGCGGCCACCGCTTCGCCGATTCGGTGCTGTACGTCAGGCAGCTGATGCAGCACGGTCCCTTGCATATCGACTCGCCACTGGGCGCGCTGCAGGGCGTAGAGCTGTTGCCCAAGCCGGTGGCCGGGGCGATTCCCCTGCTGGTGACCGGCACCTCGCGCCAGACACTGGACTGGGTCGGGCAGCATGCCGATGGTTGGCTGACCTATCCCGAGGCAACCCATCACGCGGGCGGACCGCGGCGCCTGGCCGACAAGATCCAGGCATGGCGCCGTCTCATCCCCGACGGTGGCTTCCGCCCGCATGTCACCAACGAATGGCTGGATCTGGTCGAGGACCCGAACCATCCCCGCACGCCGCTCAATAGCGGCTACACGCTGAGAACCGGCCGCAACGGATTGATCGATCTGCTGGGCGAGTGGCAGCGTGCCGGCGTGAACCATGCTGCGCTGGGCATCCAGTTCTCGCAGCGCCCGGCGGGCGAGGTGCTGCAGGAACTGGCCGAGTACGTACTGCCGTTGTTTCCTTCGCATGACGGGGCGCTGCCGGCTGGCACGCGCTGGTAGGCATGCCCTCCGCTCCGCCATGCGGGGCGGCGCGGCATGTGTCAGGCCGGAGAACGCCCCGCGCGCCGACGCTCGCGCCAAGCGAGGCCGAGATGCGCAAGCAGGAAGGACAGTGCGCCGCCCACCAACATTCCCTGCGCGTACGCCATGGGCAGCCATATCGCTGCCGCCGCGCCGAGCGCCATGCCGACCAGGCTGACGGCGGCGGCAACGCGTTGCCGCGCCAGGTGCTGCGCCTGCGCACGCTGACGTTGCTGGACGGCCTCGCGCTTGTCGTCCGGCCGCAGGATGGCCTCGGCGATCGCGTCAGCTTGGGAAGGGGTCATCTACGCATCCTTGTGGTTGATCCTGGCCCGGATCTTCGCCTGTCATCGGGGCGAGGTAAAAGCGCGGCGGGGTGTCAGACAAGTCGCAGGAGCGGTATAATTAGCCGCCGTACTATTCCGGATCCGCCTGCATGCTGGAAATCAAACACCAGGCTTTCCTGACCGAACTGGCGCGACGTGGCCAGCCGGATACGGGGGAATTGGCGCTGTGTTTCCAGGTGCTGTCGCTGGCCAGCGCGATCGACCAGGACTGCGCGAGTCGTCTGGCACCGCTGGGCCTGAGCGAAGGGCGTTTCGTGCTCCTGTTCCTGCTGCGCGGTGCGGATACGGCCTTGTCGCCCCACCAATTGGCCGAGCGCGCCGGCGTCACCCGTGCCACCGTTACCGGCCTGCTGGATGGCCTGGAGCGCGAACACCTGGTGAGCCGCCACAGTGATCCGGATGACAAACGCCGCATCCATGTACGGCTGACCCCGGCGGGTCAGGCACTCGCTGCGCAACTGTTCGACCAGCAGACCGACTGGATCGCCTCGCTGTTCGCCGACATCAGCCCCAGGGAACGGCGCACGCTTAGCACGCTGTTGCAACGCGTGTGGTCGCGCACTGACGCAGGACGTGCCGCATGAAACCGCCCGTCACCCGCGAGCGACGCGGACAGCTGGATCGCGGTGAAGCCGAAGCCACGCATCTGACCGAAGTGCTGGCCGTCGATTTCGCCAAGCTGATGGCCAATGTCGCCCCTGATTTGCCCGCGTCGGCGATCACCCCGATGCGCAACGCTGCCAAGCGCGGCATCACCCTGCGCATGCAGGGCGCCGCCACGCTGCTGCGCGTGCACGGACACGGCGATCACGCGCGGTGGTCGCGCCATGCCAGTGACACGGTACGTGGCTGGGCCTGCTATCTGATTGGTAGCGACCCGGGGTTGTCACTGGAGCACAAGCTGGATGCGCTGCGCGCGCTGGCCGATGACGCACACTTCGGCGTGCGCGAGTGGGCGTGGCTGGCCGTGCGTCCGCATATCGTGTCCGAACCGCTGCGGGTGCTCACGCACGTGCACGGCTGGACCACCGACGCCTCGCCCAACGTGCGCCGCTTCGCCTGCGAAGCGCTGCGACCGCGGGGTGTTTGGGCAGCCCACATCGCGCTGTTCAAGCAGGAACCACAGCACGCCCTGCCGCTGCTGCAGGCGCTGTGCTGCGATGCCTCGCGCTACGTGCAGGATTCGGTCGGCAACTGGCTGAACGATGCGGGCAAAAGCCAGCCTGACTGGGTCCGCGCGCTGTGCAGCGAATGGCAGCAGCACCACGCCGATGATCCGGCCAACACCTATATCCGCAAGCGCGCACTGCGCTCGCTCTGACCTCAAGGAATGCCATGTCGCACATGTTGATCGAGCTCTACACCGCCACCCCCGCCTGGACCGCGCTGGACCCGGTGTCGCGCGGGGCGTTCTTCGCCCGCATCGGCGCCGGCATGCAGCACGTGGATCCGGCCCGCATCACGCCGGTGGCGATGGGCCGCATCGAACAGGACGTTCCGCACACCACGGCCGAGCAGTTCTATGCGGTGTGGCAGTGCGCCGAACGGCTCGATGCCGATGCCTTGCTGGCCGCGATCGGCGCTACCGGGTGGCACGAGTACTTCACCACGACGCACGCGGTGGGGGCAGCAGGCACGCTGCAGCAGCACCTGGCCGAGCTGGCGGCGTTGCCGCGGGGGTGAGCGCACCGCTCGCGGGGAGGGGCCTGAACCGATGCCGCAGTTGCGAATGAAACAGTTGGCACCTCCAAACCCCTGTGTTATCAATACTCCCCAATGAACGCACGCCCCGCCAATTCCTACTTTTGGTATTACTTTCCGAAGCCACCGGCGGAGGAAGGCATGCGCTCACCCTGAAGAAACCTTCAGACGCATTCCCGAAAGCCGCCAGCGCACCTGGCGGCTTTTTTGTTGCCGCCGCGCTGGGGACCCCCACTTCCAAGGAGTTTTCCCCCATGCCCCCGCACACCGATGACCTGCGCATCCGCAAGATCGAACCGTTGACCCCGCCGGCCCAGCTGCTGGCCATGCTGCCCTGCGACGATGAAGCCTCCGATACGGTCAGCGCCTCGCGCACGGCCCTGCACGAGATCCTGCACGGCCGCGATGACCGCCTGGCGGTAGTGATCGGCCCGTGCTCGATCCATGACCCGGTGGCCGCCATCGAATACGCTCAGCGCCTCAAGCCGCTGCGCGATGCCTACGCCGACGAGCTGGAAATCGTCATGCGCGTGTACTTCGAGAAGCCCCGCACCACGGTGGGCTGGAAGGGCCTGATCAACGATCCGGACCTGGACGGCAGCTTCAACATCAACAAGGGCCTGCGCGTGGCGCGCGGTCTGCTGCGCGACATCAACAAGCTCGGCCTGCCGGCCGGCGTTGAATTCCTCGACGTGATCTCGCCGCAGTACATCGCCGACCTGGTCGCCTGGGGCGCGATCGGCGCGCGGACCACCGAAAGCCAGGTGCATCGCGAACTGGCATCGGGATTGTCGTGCCCGGTCGGGTTCAAGAACGGCACCGACGGCAACATCAAGATCGCTGCCGATGCGATTGGTGCGGCCTCCAACCCGCATCACTTCCTGTCGGTGACCAAGGAAGGCGGCACCGCCATCGTGGCCACCGCCGGCAACCCGGACTGTCACGTGATCCTGCGCGGCGGCAAGACGCCGAACTACGATGCCGACCACGTGGAAGCGACCAGCCAGACGCTGGCCAAGTCGCACCTGGCCGCACGCATCATGATCGATGCCAGCCACGCCAACAGCAGCAAGAATCCGGAGAACCAGCCCAAGGTCATCGCCGACATCAACGCGCAGCTGGCCAATGGCGAAGAGCGCATCGTCGGCGTCATGGTGGAGAGTCATCTGGTGGCCGGCCGGCAGGACCTGGTGGACGGCCAGCCGCTGACCTACGGCCAGAGCATCACCGATGGCTGCATCGGCTGGGACAGCTCGCTGGCGGTGCTGGAGAGCCTTGCCGAGGCAGTGCGGGCACGGCGGGCGGCGCGGATCAGCGAGGCGGCGTAACGGGTGGAGGCGCCCCCATTCGCGGGGCGCTCAGGCCTACGGTTTTCCGGGGAAACTCCCGATTTTCCATGGAGAGCCAACGGATTACCCTTGCCTTACGATCTGAGAAGAGGGGGGAGCCGTTGAGCGATCATCCAGTTGTGTGTACATTGTATGCACAGACCTCCGGAGCGCCTCCCGTGGCCCTCGCCAGCAAAGTCATCAACTTCCGGGCGCCCGCCGACAAGCAGGCGCTGATCGACCGCGCCGTTGAGGTTACCGGGGTGAGCCGAACCGAGTTCATTCTGGATGCTGCCTGTGAGAAGGCGCGGGAGGTACTCGCGGACCAGACACAGTTCTCCCTGGATCCTCAGCAGCTGCGACGCTTTAATGCGTTGCTGGATGCACCGCTGGAAAACAACGCGGCCATCAGGAAACTGTTGAGCACGCCTGCACCCTGGGAGCGCTGAGCGTTGCGGTTGTCTGTGCCGCATGCGCTGGCTCAAGCGCATCGGTTGGAGCAGTTTCGATGCAGCGCGGCGGAGCTGACCTCGTGGTTGATGGAGCGTGCCCACCAGAACCAGGCATCGGGGGCATTGCGGTGTTTTGTTGTATGTGATGCGCAACACAATGTGGTGGGCTATTACGCGCTCGCTGCCGGCGGCGTTTCGCACCAGCTGGTTCCCGGTCGCCTTCGCCGGAACATGCCGCACCCCATTCCGGTCATCGTGCTGTGCAGGTTGGCCGTCCATGCCGACTGGGTCGGCCAGGGTGTCGGCGCGGGACTGCTGAAAGACGCTGTGCAACGCACGATGCAGGTCTGCGGGCACATCGGCGCGCGCGCCTTGTTGTGTCATGCGTTCGACGACACTGCCAAAGCGTTCTATCTCAAGCATGGCTTCATCGCGTCGCCGATGGATGGCAGGACGATGATGTTGCCTGTTGCATAGCGCGCCCGTTGATGATCACGCGGCGCGCCGCAGCTTCGCCGACGCCAGATAGATCGCCGGCGTGGTGTACAGGGTCAGCCACTGGCTGACCAGCAGGCCACCGACAATGGCAATGCCCAACGGCTGGCGCATCTCCCAGCCTTCGCCGGTGGCCAGCATCAGCGGCAACGTGCCCAGCAACGCGGCCACGCTGGTCATCAGGATCGGGCGGAACCGCAGTCGTGCCGCCTCGCAGATCGCCTCGTAGGACGACAGGCCGCGCTCGCGTTCGGCCGACAGCGCGAAGTCGATGATCAGGATGGTGTTCTTCATCACCACGCCCACCAGCAGGAACAGGCCGAGCAGCGAGATCAGGTTCAGCTCGTTGCCGAAGGCCATCAGCGCCAGCAACGCGCCTACGCCGGCCGAGGGCAGGGTGGAGAGGATCGCCAGCGGCTGCACGAAACTTTCGTACAGCACGCCCAGCACCAGATACACCGCCAGCATCGCGCCGAGGATCAGCCACAGCTGGCGCTCGCGCAGTTTCTCGAAGCCACCGGCCTCGCCGCTGAGCCGCGCCTGCACATGGGTGGGCAGCATGATCCTGGCCATGGCCTGGTCCACCGCTTTCACCGCCTGGTCCAGAGTGACGCCGGGCGCCAGCGCGAACTCGATCCAGACCGAGGCGAACTGCTGGCTGTGATAGATCCGGTCCGGCGCCATGCCGTACTCCCACCGCGCGATGGACGACAACGGCAGGCGCTGGCCGTCCTTGCCGATCACATGGATCTGCTCCAGCGTGGAAGGATCCTGGGTGTAGCGCGGGTCCAGCTCCATCACCACGCGGTACTGGTTGAGCGTGTCGTACAGCGTGGCAACCTGGCGTTGGCTGAAGGCATTGTTGAGCACGGAAGCGATCATGCGCATGTCCACGCCCAGGCGGGCGGCGGCATCGCGGTCGATGTCGAGCACCACCTGCCGCATGCCTTCATCGCCCTTGGATTCCACGTCGACCAGCTCGGGCAGGGCGCGCAGCGCATCGGCCACCCTGGGCGTCCACTGCCGCAGCGGTTCCAGCTCGCCGGAGAGCAGCTGGAACTCGTACTGGCCGCTGTCGCCGCTGCCTTCCAGCTTGATGTCCTGGTCCACCCACAGGAACATGCCGCCGCCCGGAATCTTCGGCATGTTGGCGCGCAGGCGGTCGATCACCTGCTGGCTGGAGACCTTGCGCTCGGCCAGCGGCTTCATCTTGATCATGATGAAGGCGTTGTTGACCCCGCTGCGGCCGCCGATGTACCCGATGATGTCGCTGATCGCCGGGTCGGCCAGCAGCAGCTTGCGGTAGGCCTCGATCTTGGGCTGCATCACCTGGAACGAGAGGCCGTCGTCGCCGCGCGCGAAGCCACGCAGCTGCGCGGTGTCCTGCTTGGGCACGATGCCCTTGGGCACCTGTTGGAACAGCCACACGTTCAGTGCGATCACACCGGCGAACAGCAGCAGCGGCAGCGCGAGCCAGCGCAGCATTGTCTGCAGGCTGCCCACATAGGCGCCGCGCAGACGCTCGAACAGCGCGGTGCCGGCGCGCTGCAGGCCATTGCCGGGGCCGGGCCGTGCCTGCCCGAGCAGGCGCGCGCACAGCATCGGGGTCAGGCTCAGCGAAACCAGCAGCGAGACACCCATCGCCGCCACCAGGGTCAGCGAGAACTCGCGGAACAGCTTCTCGACGAAGTCATCCAGGAACAGGATCGAGATGAACACCACGGCCAGCGCGATGTTCATCGACAGCAGCGTGGCACCGACTTCCCCCGCGCCCCGCAGCGCGGCGGTCATCGGTGAGGCGCCTTCTTCGCGATGGCGGGCGATGTTCTCCAGCACCACGATGGCATCGTCCACCACCAGCACCGCGGCCACGATCAGCGCCATCAGCGAGAGCGTGTTGAGCGAGAACCCGAGCAGGGCGATGATCGCCAGCGCGCCCAGCAGCGAGACCGGGATGGCAACGGTCGGCACCAGCGCCGCGCGCCAGTGGCCGAGGAAGGCCAGCACCACCAGCACCACCAGGGCGATCGCCAGCAGCAACGTCAGCTCGGCCTCGCGCAGGGTGGCGCGGATCACCGGCGAACGGTCCATCACCACCTGCATGTCGATGTTGGCCGGCAGCAGCGCCTGCAGCGTGTCCATCTGTGCCTGGATGGCGTCGACGGTCTCGATGATGTTGGCCTCCGGCTGGCGGCTGACGATCAGCAGCACCGCCGGGCGCTCGTTGTGGAAGCCGCTGGCGTAGCGGTCTTCAACCCCTTCGCTGATCCCGGCCACGTCCTCCAGGTACACCGGGCGGCCATCGCGCATCGCCACGATCAGGCGGCGGTACTCGGCGGCGGTGCGCAGCTGCAGCGTCGCTTCCAGCTGCCACTGCTGGGCCTGGCTGGCGACGGTGCCCAGTGGCTTGAGTGCGTTGGCATTGCGGATCGCCGCGGCGATGTCGTCCAGCGCGATGCGGTGATGGTTGAGTGCATTGGGATCCAGCGAGACGCGCACCGCGGGCAGTGAGCTGCCGCCCACCTGCACCTCGCCGACGCCGGGAATCTGCGCCAGCTTCTGTGCGATCACGGTGGAGGCCACGTCGTAGATCTGGCCCGGCGCGAGGCTGTCCGAGCTCAGCGCCAGCGCCATGATCGGCGCCTGCGAGGGATTCACCTTGCGGTACTGGGGCATGCCCGGCATGCCGCTGGGCAGCTGCGCGCGCGCGGCATTGATCGCCGCCTGCACGTCGCGCGCGGCATCGTCCACGTTGCGGCCGAGCGCGAACTTGAGCTCGACCTGGGTCGAGCCCTGGGTGCTGGCCGAGTCGATCCCGGTCAATCCCGGGATGGTGCCCAGGGCACGCTCCAGCGGCGTGGCGACGTTGGCCGCCATCGATTCCGGACTCGCGCCCGGCAGGCTGGCACTGACGTTGATGGCCGGGTAGTCGACCTGCGGCAACGGCGCGACCGGCAGCAGGCGCAGCCCGAGCAGGCCGGCCAGCACCACCGCGACCGCGAGCAGCACGGTGGCGACGGGATGCCGGACGAACCAGCCGATCGCCCGCGACAGCGGACTCACGCCAGCGCCTCGTCAGCCCCGTCGGTCACCGGCGCCGGGCGCTGGCGGAAGCGGTCGAAGAACAGGTAGATCACCGGCGTGGTGAACAGGGTCAGCACCTGGCTGACGATCAGCCCACCGACCATCACCAGGCCCAGCGGCTGGCGCAGCTCCGCGCCCGAGCCACTGGCGAACATCAGCGGGATCGCGCCGAACAGCGCGGCCAGCGTGGTCATCAGGATCGGCCGGAAGCGCAGCAGCGCGGCCTGGTGGATCGCCTGGCGCGGCGCCATGCCGTGCTCGCGCTCGGCCTCCAGCGCGAAGTCGATCATCATGATCGCGTTCTTCTTGACCAGCCCGATCAGCAGCACGATGCCGATCACCGCGATCAGGTCCAGGCTGCGCCCGCTGACCAGCAACGCCAGCAACGCACCCACCGTGGCCGAGGGCAGGGTGGAGAGGATGGTGATCGGATGGATGAAGCTCTCATAGAGCACGCCCAGCACCAGGTACATCACCACCACCGCGGCCAGCACCAGCCACAAGGTGCTCGACAGCGACGCGCGGAACGCATCGGCCGCGCCCTGCAGGCGCAGTTCGACGCTGGCCGGCAGCCCGATCGCGGCGCGTGCACCTTCGATCGCCTCCACCGCTTCGCCCAGCGATGCCTCCGGGGCGAGGTTGAAGGAGAACGTCACCGCCGGGAACTGGCCGACATGGTTGATCAGCAGCTGCGCGGGGCGCTGTTCGATCCGTGCGATGCCGCCCAGCGGCACCTGCCGTCCGTCCGGACCGGTGACGTGCAGGCGTGCGATCGCATCCGGGCCGAAGGCCACGTCCGGGCGCGCTTCCAGCACCACGCGGTACTGGTTGGCCTGGGTGAAGATGGTCGAGATCTGGCGCTGCCCGAACGCGTCGTACAGCGCATCGGCGATGGTCTCCACGCTGATCCCCAGGCGCGCGGCGGCGACCCGGTCGATCACCACGTGTGCCTGCAGCCCTTGGTTCTGCAGATCGCTGGCGACGTCGGCCAGTGCCGGTGCCTGCTGCAGATGCTCGAGCAGGCGCGGCGTCCACGTCTCCAGCTGCGCGATATCCGGGCTGGTCAGGGTGAACTGGTACTGGGTCCGGCTGATCCGGTCTTCGATGCCCAGCTCCTGCACCGGCTGCAGGTACAGCCTGATGCCCGGGACATGCGCCACGCGCTGCTGCAGCCGCGCGATGATCGCCTGCGCATCGGCAGCGCGCTGTGCGTGCGGTTTCAATTCGATCAGCAGGCGCCCGCTGTTGAGCGTGGCGTTGTTGCCGTCCACGCCGATGAACGAGGACAGGCTGGCCACGTCCTCATCCTCCAGCAACGCCGCCGACAACGCCTGCTGGCGCTGCGCCATCGCCTGGAAGGAGATCGACTGTGGCGCCTCGCTGATGCCCTGGATCAGCCCGGCATCCTGCACCGGGAAGAAGCCTTTGGGCACCCACACGTACAGCAGTGCCGTCAGTACGAGGGTGGCGACGGTGGCGGCCAGCATCAGCGGCTGGCGCTGCAGCACCCAGTGCAGCTGGCGATCGTAGACCGCCACGACGCGATCGAACGGGTCACCCTGCTGCGCCGATTCCTGCCCATCCGCATCGCGGCGGGTGGCATGACCGGCCTTGAGCAGGCGCGCGCACATCATCGGCGTCAGCGTCAGCGAGACCAGCAGCGAGATGCCGATCGCCACCGCGAGCGTGATCGCAAACTCGTGGAACAGCTTGCCGACCACATCGGCCATGAACAGCAGCGGGATCAACACCGCGATCAACGACAGCGTCAGCGAGATCAGGGTGAAGCCGATCTGCCTGGCGCCCTTCAGTGCTGCCTGCATCGGCGTGGCACCGCGCTCCAGGTGGCGGGCGATGTTCTCCAGCATGACAATCGCATCGTCCACCACGAAGCCGGTGGCGATGGTCAGCGCCATCAGGGTGAGATTGTTGAGCGAGAAGCCGGCCAGCAGCATCACCCCGAAGGTGCCCACCAGCGACAGCGGGACCGCGATGCTGGGAATGATCGTGGCCGGGATGTTGCGCAGGAACACGAAGGTGACCATCACCACCAGCGCGATCGCGATGAGCAGCTCGTGCTGCACGCCGCGGATGGACGCGCGGATCGATTCGGTGCGATCGCTCAGGATGGTCACATCCACCCCGGCCGGCAGCGAGGCCTGCAGCTGCGGCAGCAGCGCACGCACCTGGTCGACCACGGCGATCACGTTCGCGCCGGCCTGACGCTGGATGTTGATCAGCACCGCCGGGGTGGTGCCCGACCACGCGGCCAGCTGGCGGTTCTCGGCGCCATCCTCGATGGTGGCCACGTCGCCCAGGCGCAGCGGTGCGCCGTCCTTCCAGGCCAGGATCAGGGCGCGATACTCGGCCACCGAGCGCATCTGATCGTTGGCATCGAGCATGATCGCGCGGGTCGGTCCGTCGAAGCTGCCCTTGGGCATGTTGACGTTGGCCGTGCCGATCGCGGTGCGGATGCTGGCCATGCTCAGGCCGTTGGCGGCCAGCGCCGAAGGATTGACCTGGATGCGCACCGCCGGGCGCTGCCCACCAGCGAGGCTGACCAGCCCGACCCCAGGCAGCTGCGAGAGCCGCTGCGCCATGCGGGTATCGACCAGATCGTGCACCTGCGGCAGCGACAGCCCCTGCGAGGTCACCGCCAGGGTCAGGATCGGGGTATCGGCCGGGTTGACCTTGCGGTACACCGGCGGCACCGGCAGGTCATCGGGCAGGAAGCTGTCGGCGGCGTTGATCGCGGCCTGCACTTCCTGCTCGGCCACGCCGAGCGCGACCTCCAGCGAGAACTGCAGCGTGATGACCGAAGCGCCGCCCGAACTGGTCGAGGACATCTGCTTCAGGCCGGGGATCTGCCCCAGCTGCCGTTCCAGCGGTGCAGTGACCGCGCTGGTGGTGACATCCGGGCTGGCACCGGGATACAGCGTGGTGATCTGGATGATCGGGTAATCGACCTGCGGCAGTGCCGCGACCGGCAGCAGGCGGTAGGCCATCACGCCGGACAGCAGCAGCGCCACCATCAGCAGCGTGGTCGCGACCGGGCGCTCGATGAAGGGGCGCGAGAGGTTCATGCGCCGGTCCGCGGCGGGTCCTGCTCCACCACCTCGACCTTGGCGCCTTCGCGCAGGCCGTCGATGCCTTCCACCACCACGCGCTCGCCGGCCTTGAGCCCTTCGCGCATCGAAACCCGTTCGCCATCGGCCGGGCCGAGCACCACGTTGCGCAGGTGCGAGGTGGCATCGGCCGCGATCACGTAGACGTAGCTGCCCTTGCTGCCGAACTGCACGGCGGCATTGGGGATCACCACCGAATCGCTGCTGCTGACCTGCAGGCGCACGTTGACGAACTGGTTGGGGAACAACGACTCATCGGCGTTGGCGAACTGCGCGCGCAGCTTGAGCGTGCCGGTGGCGGTATCGATGCGATTGTCCAGGCTGGAGAGCACGCCGTCGCCCAGCGCGGTGCGCTCCTCGCGGTCCCAGGCTTCCACGGTAAGCTGTGGATTGGCACGGGCGGCGGCGACCACCGCCGGCAGGTCCGGCTCGGGCACGGTGAACAGCACGCTGATCGGCGTGGTCTGGGTGATCGTGGCCAGCGGTTCGGTATCGCCACTGCGCACCAGGTTGCCGACATCCACATTGCGCAGGCCCATGCGTCCGGCCACCGGCGCGGTAATGCGGGTGTACTGCAGCTGCAGGCGCGCTTCATCCACGGCCGCCTGGTCGGTCTGGCGACGGCCCTGCAGCTGGCGCACCTTGCTCTGCTGATCACTCAGGTCCTGCGCGGAGACGAAGTGCTTGGTCTGCAGTTCGGTGAAGCGCCTGAGCTGGCTCTCGGCGTTGTCCAGCTCGGCCAGGTTCTGCTGCTGGGTGCCCAGCGCACGCGACAGCTGTACCTGGAACGGGCGCGGGTCGATCTCGGCCAGCAGCTCGCCGGCCTTGACGTGCTGGCCTTCCGAGAACGCCAGCCGCAGCAGTTCGCCATCCACGCGGCTGCGCAGGCTCACCGTATGCAGCGGGGTCACCGTGCCGAGCGCCTTCAGGCGCACCACCAGGTCTTCCTGCGTCGCAGTGGCCACGCGCACCGGGGTCGGCTGTGGGCCACCGGCGGGGCTGGCGGCAGGCGCGGGCGAGAGCAGCTTCCCTGCGGCGATCGCGGCCAGGCCGACGGCGGCAGCGATCAACAGCGGTTTGGCGAAACGACGGCGAGACGAGGCGGGCGTTGAAGCGGACATACGCATCCTGCGCACCCTCCACCGGAGCAGTGCGTCCATGGGGACCGGCCGAGTGCGGCAGGTCAACGGGGGAGAGGGTGTCTGGCGGGGCAGCGGGTGGAACACCGCCGCGTGGCTGGATGCCGTTCGATTGGAACGGGAGCGCCATGATACAGGGCCAGGCCGCTCAAGCTCCCGTGACCTTGGTCATGCCTGCGCGTGCGTCAATGTACCTCGTCGCGGTACACGAACTTCGGCATTTCCCATTTGAAGTGGATCGCCAGCAGGCGGAACAGGAAGCCGCCGCCCAGGCACCACAGCGTGGCCGCGTTGAGCGACACGCCGAGTTCCAGCAGGGTCAGGTAGGCCGCGCCGGTGAGCAGGGTGATCACGGCATACAGTTCTTTCTGGAAGATCAGCGGCACCTCGTTGCACAGCACGTCGCGCAGCACGCCACCGAACGCACCGGTCAGCATGCCGGCGATCAGGATGATCGGCACGGTGTGCCCGCTCTCGCGTGCGACCGCGCAACCGATCAGGGTGAACGCGATCAGGCCCAGGCCATCGAGCACCAGGAAGGTACGCCGGAAGTGGTGCATCCAGCGCGCCACCCAGGTCGCGATCAGTGCCGCGCAGATGGTGAAGCCCAGGTACTCCGGGTGCTTCACCCAGCCCAGCGGGTAATGCCCGAGCACGATGTCGCGCAGTGAGCCGCCGCCGAGCGCGGTGACGCAGGCGATGATGACCACGCCGAACAGGTCCATGCGGCGGCGGCCGGCCGACAGCGCGCCGGTCATGGCTTCGGCCGAGATGGCGATGAGGTAGATCAGGGAGAGCAGCATGGGGGTGGCTCCGGAAAACACGTCAGGCGGGGACGGAAACGCACACGCATCACGCCAGCGCCGCTGCACTGTCGTGGGGGTGGGATTCCGTTGCCGCTCCCGCTGTCCTTTTGCCTGAGAGTTCGGTGGCCAAGGCCACGTGCCCCTTCGGCGGGTCATTGAAGACCTCTCTCCAGATCGGCGTGTCGGATGCATGGTTGGTGGCGTATCGAGCCACCGGCCTGAGCGATTATGGGAGCCTGCGCCTTCGGCGGGCGCCAGCGCGGCGCCTCTCTCCTGCATCCGGGGCGGATTCTAGCAGCCGCCGGGCCCGCGCCGGGGGATAATCCCGGTATGCCCGCTGAACCCGCCCTCTGGTACCTGTACCTGCTTGAATGCCGCAACGGCAGCTATTACGCCGGCATCAGCAACGACGTGGAGGCGCGCTTCCAGGCCCACCTCGCCGGCAAAGGGGCCAAATACACCCGTGCCCACCCACCGGTGAGAGTGCTGGCGATGCGCGCCTACCCGGACCGGGCCGCGGCGTCGAAGGCCGAGTGGCAGCTCAAGCGGCAACCGCGCGAGCGCAAGCTGGCGTGGTTGGCGCTGCCCGATCCCATGTAGCCCCGCGTGCTGGTTGTTCGGGTCTTCGTTGGCGGCATACCATCGACCCTCGTTCGTTGATCCGCTTGCCCAAGCCCTGGAGTGCCATGTCCCGCGATCTGTCGTTGTACCCGGAAGATGAGAATGGCGATGTGCTCTGGAACATGCTGCAGGATGGCGACGATCTGTCGATTCCGCGCGAGGTGGATTTCGCGCTGATCTTTCCGACCCAGGATGTGGCGATCGCCTTCGCCGTGCACCTGCTCAAGAACGACCAGAAGGTGTCCTTCGCCGCCTACGAGGGCAACGACGACTACCCCTGGCAGGTGGTGGTGCATCCGCTGATGCTGCCGACCCACCAGAACATCGCCGGCTTCGAAGGTCTGCTGGCCAGCGAGGCGGTCTCCTACAGCGGCCAGGTGGATGGCTGGGGATGTCTGTCGCAGGGATGATCAGGGCGTGGGCGGTCGTTTCGGCCGGCGATCGTCCTGTGCATCACCGAAGATGATCCGTGCGCTGCGCTGGTAGCTCCAGTACGCCACCGCCCAGTTCAACAGCACCACCACGCGGTTGCGGAAGCCGATCAGGAAGAACACGTGCGCGGCCAGCCAGAACCACCAGGCCAGCACGCCGGAGAGCTGCAGCCGGCCGAGGTGGACGATCGCCGCCATGCGGCCGATGGTCGCCAGGTTGCCGAAGTCCTGGTATTTGAACGCACCCGGCGCGGGCTTGCCGGCCAGGCGTGCCTGGACGGTGGTGGCCACGTGCTTGCCCATCTGCTTGGCCGCCGGCGCGACGCCGGGCACCGGCTTGCCGTCGGCCTGGGTCAGTGCCGCCAGGTCACCGGCAACGAAGATCTCCGGGTGGCCCTCCAGGGTGAGGTCAGGCTGCACCGGCACGCGGCCGGCGCGGTCCAGTGGCACGTCCAACGTACGTGCCAGCGGTGAGGCGGCGACACCGGCGGCCCAGACCACGGTGCGGGCCTCGACGAAGCGCTCGCCGAGCTGGAAGCCTTCGGCAGTGATGTCGCTGACGGGGGTGCCGGTGAGCACTTCCACGCCCAGCTTTTCCAGCTGCCGCCGTGCCTTGAGCGAGAGCACCTCGGGGAAGGTCGACAGCACGCGCGGGCCGGCTTCGACCAGGCGGACCTTGGCCGAGGCGGGATCGATATGGCGGAACTCATTGCGCAGCGTGTGCCGCGCGATCTCGGCCAGGGTGCCGGCCAGTTCCACGCCGGTGGGGCCCCCACCGACCACGGCGAAACTCAGCCACGCCGCTTTGCGCGCGGGATCGGGTTCGGCCTCGGCACGCTCGAAGGCGAGCAGCAGCTTGCGGCGCAGCGCGATGGCATCGTCCAGCGTCTTCAGGCCCGGCGCATCGGCGGCCCATTCGTCGTGGCCGAAATACGCATGGGTGGCGCCGGTGCACAGCATCAGGGTGTCGTACGTAATCTGCGTGCCATCGGCCAGCGTCGCGGTGCGCGCTGCCTTGTCGATGTCGGTCACTTCGCCCAGCCGCACTTCAACGTTGCGCTGGTCGCCGAGGATGTGGCGCAGCGGTGCGGCGATATCCGGCGCGGACAGGCCGGCGGTGGCCACCTGGTAGAGCAGCGGCTGGAACAGATGGTGGTTGCGACGGTCCACCAGGGTGATGCGCACGTGCGCCGAGGCGAGGGCACGGGTGGCCCAGAGGCCGGCAAAACCGCCACCGATGATGAGCAGGTGGGGCGTGGGATCGCGGGTCATGCTTCACTCCTTGGCGGGCGCCGGCGGGGGGCGGCGCAGGTCGTCTCGTGATGCGGCCCATGGTCGCACGTGAAGCGCGATGTTCACGTCGATGGCCGATACTGGGTTCAGGGGCCATCGCACTTGCCCGATGGCCGATCCGATCCCGCCCAGGAGACCGAGATGTCCGAACCGGAAAAGCGCATCGCCCTGTTAATCGATGCCGACAACGCGCCCTCGTCCAAGATCGATGCGGTGCTGGCCGAAGTCGCCCGCTATGGCGTGGCCAATGTCCGCCGCGCCTACGGCAACTGGAAGAGTCCGCGCTTGAAAGGGTGGGAATCGGTGCTGCACGAATACGCGATCCGCCCGATCCAGCAGTTCGCCTACAGCCGCGGCAAGAACGCCTCGGACATGGCCATGGTGATCGACGCGATGGACATGCTGTACGCCCGCAATCTGGACGGTTTTGCGATCGTCTCCAGCGACGCGGATTTCACCCCGCTGGTGATGCGCCTGCTGACCGACGGGGTGAAGGTGTACGGCTTCGGCGAAAAGAAAACGCCCGAGCCGTTCGTCAACGCCTGCTCTAAGTTCACCTACATCGAAGCCCTGGGTCAGCCGCATGCGGCCGATCAGGAAGTGGAGCAGGACAACGAGGAAACCCGCCCGCGCAAGAGCGGCCCGGAGCTGCGCAACGACACCCGCCTGGTGCAGATGCTGCGCCGCGCGGTGACCTCGGCCGAAGCCGAGGATGGCTGGTCACACCTGGGCCCGGTCGGCAGCCAGATCGGCAACCAGGCCTCCTTCGATTCGCGCAATTACGGGTACGGCAAACTCAGCGATCTGCTGGCCGCGACCGGCCTGTTCGAGATGAAGAAGGACGGCAAATCGACGTATGTGCGCGCGCTGCCGAAGAAGAGTGCGGCGAAGGCGACGAAGTAACAGCCCGCCGTTGGGCGTATCGTATCCGCACCGCGCGCCCCGTGCCGCGCATCGCCCGATACGAGAGTCCGATCATGCTGAAAATCTGGGGCCGTCGCAATTCCAGCAACGTGCGCAAAGTGCTGTGGTGTGCCGAGGAGATCGGTGCGCCCTACGAGTCGATCGAAGTCGGCGGTGCATTCGGTGGCACGCAGTCGCCGGCGTACCGCGCGATGAATCCGAACGGGCTGGTGCCGGTGATCGAGGACCAGGGCCTGCCGCTGTGGGAATCCAACACGATCGTGCGCTATCTCTGCGCGCGCTACGCGCTGGGCACGCTGTACCCGGAGGACGTGGTGGCGCGCGCGCAGTCGGAGAAGTGGATGGACT
This sequence comes from Stenotrophomonas sp. BIO128-Bstrain, assembly GCF_030128875.1. Classification (NCBI taxonomy): domain Bacteria; kingdom Pseudomonadati; phylum Pseudomonadota; class Gammaproteobacteria; order Lysobacterales; family Lysobacteraceae; genus Stenotrophomonas; species Stenotrophomonas sp. BIO128-Bstrain. Next base: position 4,333,060 of record NZ_CP124620.1, read on the forward strand.
GGACCACCTCGACCTTCGCCGGCGTGTTCCGCGATCTGTTCTGGGGCACGTTGCGGACCGCGCCCGCTGATCGGGATGAGGCGCGCATCGCTGCCGCACTGGTGCGCTCGGGCGAGTTGCTGGCCATGGCCGATGAGGCCTTGTCGCGGCAGCCGTATCTGTCCGGTGAGCAGTTCGCGATGGGCGATATCCCGCTGGGCGCCTTCATCTATGCCTGGTTCGAGATGCCGATCCAGCGGCCGGACCTGCCGCATCTGGCCGCCTGGTACGAACGGCTGAAGCAGCGGCCGGCGTACCAGCGTGGGGTCATGACGGCGTTGACCTGATCGGGGTGCCGGCCAGCGGCCGGCACTACCTCGTGCCGACAAACGGTCAGCACATGCCGGCCTAGTACAGATCCATCGGATCCACATCCAGCGACCAGCGCACCCTGCGAGCCTGCGGCAGCGCGGAGATCTGCGGCGTCACCTGGTCCAGCACGCCATGCAGTGGGCGTCGCGCGGGTGAGGACAGCAGCAGCTGGGTGCGCTGGTAGCCGGCGCGGCGGGGCATCGGTGCCGGCATCGGGCCGTAGCGTTCCACCGCGGCATCGTCGGGAATCAACGCGCGCACCGCACTGAGCATCGCGTTGGCATGCTCCACCTGCTGCGCTTCGGCACGCAGCAGCGCCAGGTGCGCGAACGGCGGGAAACCGGCCGCCTCGCGCTGCTGAAGCTCCGCATCGGCAAAGGCGTGGTAGCCGCCGTTGACCAGCGTCTCCAGCAGGGGATGCCCCGGGTGGTGGGTCTGCAGCCAGACCTCGCCGGCATCCACCGCACGCCCGGCGCGGCCGGCGACCTGGATCAACTGCTGGGCGAGCTTTTCACTGGCGCGGAAGTCGGCCGAGAACAGACCTTCATCGATGCCGACCACTACCACCAGGGTCAGCTTCGGCAGGTCGTGACCCTTGGCCAGGATCTGCGTGCCGACCAGAATCCCCGCGCGATCGCCCAGCAAGGCCAGCTGGGTTTCCAGCGCATCGCGCTTGCCGGTGGTGCCGCGGTCGATGCGGATCACCGGGAACTCCGGGAAGGCCTCGACCAGATGTTCTTCCAGCCGTTCGGTACCGATGCCCTGCGGCTGCAGCGCCAGGCTGCCGCAGTCCGGGCACGCCAGCGGCGCGGACTGGCGCGCACCACAATGGTGGCATTGCAGGCGCCGGCCACCGGCATGCACGGTCATCGGCGCATCGCAGCGCTGGCACGGCGCGGTCCAGCCACAGTCATGGCAGAGCAGCACGGGCGCATAACCGCGGCGGTTCTTGAACACCAGCACCTGGTGCCCGGCCTGCAGATGCTGGGTGATGCCGGCCAGTACTTCCGGCGAGAGCCCATCGCGCAACGGTCGTTTGCGCACATCGAGCACGCGCACCACCGGCGGGCGCGCGGCGCCGGCGCGCTGCTTCAGGCGCAGGTGGGTGTAACGGCCGGCATGCGCGTTGTGCAGCGATTCCAGCGACGGCGTGGCACTGCCGAGCACCACCGCCACGTCCAGTGCCTTGGCGCGCACCAGCGCGAAATCCCGCGCGTGGTAGCGGATGCCGTCCTGTTGCTTGTAGCTGCCGTCGTGCTCTTCGTCGATCACGATCAGGCCCGCATTCGGCAGCGGGGTGAACACCGCCGAGCGCGTGCCGACGATGACCTGCGCTTCACCCCGCGCGGCAGCCGCCCACACGCGGGCACGCTCGTTGTCGTTCAGGCCCGAGTGCAGCACATGCACCGGTATGCCCAGGCGGTTGCGGAAGCGCGACAGCGTCTGTGGGGTCAGCCCGATCTCCGGCACCAGCACCAGCGCCTGCTTGCCACGCGCAAGGCACGCCACGATCGCCTGCAGGTAGACCTCGGTCTTGCCACTGCCGGTGACGCCATCCAGCAGGTAGGCGGCAAAGCCGTCGGCGGCGGTGATCGCGGCGATCGCGTCGGCCTGTTCGGCGTTGGGCGCGGGGCCGCCCGCGGGCGAGGCCACGGCCGGCGAATGGGCCAGCGCGATCCGTTCAACCAGCCCGCGCTTGGCCAGCGAGCGGGCGGCGCTGCGCCAGTCGTCCATCAACGTATCCAGGCGGTCTTCGTTCACCACACCCTCGGCCAGGCACTCGGCCAATCGCTGCGGGCGCGTGCCGTTGCGCAACTTCGGCTGCGGGTCGTGCCCGGCGTCGGTGAGCTGCCAGCCCCACTGATGGGTGTCCGGCACTGCTTCACCGCGTCGCAGCGGGCCGGGCAGGCCCGTGCTGATCACCTCGCCCAGCGGCGCATGGGTGTAGCGCGCCAGCCACTGCAGCGAGCGCCACAGCTCGCCGGTCAGCAGCGGCGTGGTGTCGATCCACTCGATCGCCGCGCGCAGGCTGCCGGGATCCTCCACCTGGCCGATCCCGGCCACCACCCCCACCAGCTCGCGGGAGCCGAACGGCACCCGTACCCGTTGCCCGGTCATTCCCGGGTCCGGGACCGGCCCGGGCGGCGGGGCGTAGTCGAACAGTTGCGGCAGCGGCACCGGCAGGGCGACGCGCAGGGTCGAAGACGAGGAGGTCATCGGGCCAGTGTAGCGGGGCAGGTGGACCCGGATCACGCCCATTCACCGTCTCAACCAGGTGCGCGCCGAATCATAAATCCCACCTAAATATCCGACTTGATTGGAGATTCAGGCTTATCCACATCTTCTGTGGATAAGTCTGTGTGCCATTGCGTATGTGACCGCCTTGCGTCAGGAACTTCCGATGTTCTCCTTAGGTTGGTCAAAAAATAGCCAAGAAACAATGATCAATAAAAACAACAAGATAGCTGTGAAACAAAGTTGAAACAGACTTGACGTGGGCCTCACCTGCGGTTCTACCCCGGTTTTTCGTGGTGCTGTGCACAACCTTTTCCACCAGAACGCTTTGCAGACCGTGGCCGCTCACAGGAAATGAACATCTGCGCGCCGCAGCAGTGACGCAATCGCTATCATTTCCCCACAATGATGGAGTTGCTATGACGGCTGCGCCCGCCCCTGTTTCCTCTACCGCAGCCGGCGCGCTGTCGGCATTTCTTCGTGGCGTTGAACGCCGGGCCCTGGTCGTGGCCGAGCTGCAGTGCGGCGACCCGACCGTGGCCGAGCAGGCCCTGGTCGCGGTCATGCGCGCCTTTGCCGGGATCGCCAGCGACCTGCCCATGGCCCAGTGGCCAGAGCGGTTCTGGTCGCTGCTGGTGCACCGCGCACCGTTGCGGGACCCGGCCGCAGGCCAGTGGCCGGCGCCGCTGGCGCATCTGGCCGGGCTGGCCCCGCCGGCACGGCTGGCGTTCGTGCTGCGGATCGGCGGTGGGCTGGATGAAGCCGCTGCCGCACAGGTCCTGGATCTGCCGATGGCCGACTACCAGCACGCCCTGGCCGATGCCTGCCCGCGCGATGCCCATGGCAATCCCGATGCCGCTGGCTGGCGCGCCCTGGCCGAGCAGGTCCAGCTGCGCATCCGGGATCTGCCCGCCAGCCGTCTGCAGCGGCTGCAGCAACCCGTGGCCGCCCCGGCCAGCCAGCCATCGGACGCAGCGTCCTGGCGCACCCCGGCCAAGTCCGATGCCCCCGCCCAGCGCCGCCCGGTCAGGCGCCAACGCGGCCGCCGTTTCCCATGGAAGGGCGTGCTGATCGTGGCCGTGACCGTCGGCGTGCTGCTGGGCGGTGCCACCTGGTGGAAACACGCCCGCCAGGCTGGCGACCCCGTGATGGATACCCCCGAAGGCGCGGTTGCCGATGCGGGCCCGGTGAAGGTTGAAGCGCTCCCGGCTGACGATCTGCCGAGCGTGGCCCCGGCTGCCTCGCCGTACGCCGCCAGCGATGCGGCGATGCTGGCCGATCCGGATCTGCCGACCGCCCGCGATGCCGATCTGTACGCCTGGTTCGCCGCCGGCGGCCCGGTCCCGGTCGACGAATCGCAGGCCCAGCCGAGCCGCCCCGAACCCGCCACCGCCGGCCTGGAGACGGCTGCCGCCGATGAGTAAGCCTGCCTTCCTGCTGATCGCCCTTGGGCTGTCCAGTGCGGCCATCGCCGCCCCCAACCGGGTCGAAGTGCCGCTGGCGGTGCCCGCGCCTGCCAGTGCCACCGCCCCGGCGATCCCGGCCACGCCTGCGGCGCTGGATCCGGCCCAGCTGCGCGAGCTGCGCAGCCGCTATGCCGCCTGGCAGGCCATGACCGAAAGCGAGCGTGCCCGTGTCCGCGCCGCGGCGGCGCGCGTGGCGGCCCTGCCGCCGGCCCAGCAGCAGGCGCTTCGCCAGCGCTTCGCCGAACAGGACCAGCGCTTCCGCGACGGCTGGCTGCTTGGCCCACAGCTCGGGCATGAGTTCACCAAGCTGCAGGGCCTGTTCGGGTATCTGCCGGCCGAGCAGCGCCCCACCGCGCTGGCGGTGCTGCGCCAGCTCACGCCCTCCCAGCTCACCCAGCTGACCCTGGTCGCCCAGCGCACTCCACCGCAGGACCGCGACCGCGTGCGCGCCGAATTCCTTGGCGTGGCGCCGGCCGCACGGGACAGCTGGCTGCGCGAGAACGTGGGCCACTGACGGCTTCGGCCCGTTTACCTGAAAGCGCGGCTTTTCCCCGGCCGCGCGCGTAAGATGGCGGGCCGCAACCCGGTGCCTGTGCCCTCCGCGCGCGACCGTAGTTGCCGTCTGTGACTCCCATGTCTACCGCTTCCTCCACGCCGCGCCTCTCCCGGGAAGTGCGCGCCACCGGTCTGCTCGCGCTGCCGCTGGTTCTGGGCCACGTCTCCACCGGCCTGATTTCCTTCGTCGACAACGTGATCGCCGGTCACCACGGCACCCACACGCTCGCCGCCGTCACCATCGGTACGGCGCTGCTGTGGCTGCCGATGCTGATCCCGATCGGCACGCTGATTTCGCTGACCGCTTCGGTGTCGCAGCTGCATGGCGCCGGCCGCGAGCGCGAGATCGGCCCGCTGTTCCGCCAGGCCCTGTGGCTGGCGCTCGGCCTGGGCCTGATCATGTTCACCTTCCTCACGGTGGTGCCGCCGCTGCTTCCCGCGTTCGGCATCGCGCCGGACATCGTGCCGGGCGCAACCGCGTTCCTGCACGCGGTGCGCTGGGGCGGGCCGGCGCTGACCCTGTACTTCTGCATGCGCTACCTCAGCGAAGGCATGCACTGGACGCTGCCGACGATGCTGCTCGGCTTTGGCGGCCTGCTGGTGCTCGCGCCGCTGGGCTATGTGCTGTGTTACGGCAAGCTCGGCTTCCCCGAGCTGGGCGCCGAAGGCCTGGGCATGGCCTCGGCGATCATGATGTGGCTGCAGGCGCTGTGCTTTGCCGGTTATCTGTGGAAGACCAAGCGTTTCGCCCACCTGCAGCTGTTTTCGCATCTCGAAGCGCCGCGCTGGTCGGCGATCTGGGACCTGCTGCGGACCGGCCTGCCGATCGGCATCACCGTGCTGATGGAAGGTGGGTTGTTCATCGTCACCGCGCTGCTGATCGGTCGTCTCGGCGCCACCGAAGCCGCCTCGCACCAGATCGCCATCAACGTCGCGCAGCTGTGCTTCATGATCCCGATGGGCGTGGCCGAGGCCACCACGGTACGGGTCGGCCATGCGGTCGGCAGCGGCAACGGGCTGGGCGTGCGCCGCGCGGCGATCGCCGGGCTCGTGATCATCCTCGGCACGCAGACGTTGTCCGCGCTGGTGCTGCTGTTTGGCCATGACGCCATCGTCGGCGTCTACACGGCCGACATGGGCGTGGCCGCACTGGCCTCGACGCTGTTGCTGTACGCGGCGGCGTTCCAGTTCCCGGATGGCATCCAGGTGCTCTCGGCCGGCGCATTGCGCGGGCTGAAGGACACCCGCGTGCCGATGTTCATCGCCATGTTCTCGTACTGGGGCCTGGGCATGCCGCTTGGCGCCGGGCTGGGGCTCGGCCTGGGCATGGGCCCGCAGGGCATGTGGCTGGGCCTCATCCTGGGCCTGACCGCCGCCGCGATCCTGATGGGCTGGCGCCTGCGCGTGAGCAGCGCCCGCGCCGGTCTCCCTTCGACCCCCTGACTTGTGTCCGATGCCGGCGCGCCCGGCAACGGCTATTCTGGCACCACGGCAAGAAGCCACTCTGGAGTTACCCCCATGAACCAACCCGCGCGTCGCAATCCCGTCGCCAGCTTCTTCATCGGGCTGTGGGATGTGATGAACTTTACCCGCCGGCTCATCCTCAACCTGGTGTTCTTCGGCCTGCTGTTCCTGATCCTGATCCTGTTCATCGTCGCGATGGGCAAGAGCGCGACCTCGAAGGCGTCGCTGCAGGACCGCACCACGCTGGTCATCGCGCCGGAAGGTCGGCTGGTCGAGCAGTTCAGCGCTGATCCGGTCAGCCGCGCGCTGGGCAAGGCCGTCGGTGACAAGGGCGCCGAAGAAATCCAGCTGCGTGATCTGATCCGCGCGCTGGAGGCGGCCAAGACCGACAAGAAGATCGAGCGTGTGGTGCTGGAGCTGGACAAGCTGCAGCCGAGCGGCTTCGCCTCGATGCGCGAAGTGACCGTTGCGCTGCAGGAGCTGCGCGCCGCCGGCAAGCAGGTGGTGGCTTTCAGCGAGAACATGAGCCAGTCGCAGTACCTGCTGGCTTCGCAGGCCGATGAGGTCTACCTGGACCCGATGGGCGGCGTGGTGCTCGAGGGCCTGGGCCGCTACCGCCAGTACTTCCGCACCGGCCTGCAGGACAAGCTGGGCGTGGACGTGCACCTGTTCAAGGTGGGCGAGTACAAGTCGGCCGCCGAGCCGTACGTGCTGGACGCCGCATCGCCGCAGGCCAAGGAAGCCGACCTGTTCTGGATGAACGATGTGTGGCAGCGCTACCTGTCCGACATCGCCAAGGCACGCAAGCTCGATCCGGCACAGCTGGCCGCCGGCATCGACACCATGCCCGAAGGGATCGCTGCCGCCGGTGGCGACCTGGCCAAGTTCGCCCTGCAGCAGAAGCTGGTGGACGGTCTGAAGACGCGCGAGGAAGTGGACACCCTGCTGACCGAGCGCGGCATCGCCGACGATGACGCCGACGGTGGCTACCGCAACGTCAATCTCGACGCCTACCTGAGCGTGCTGGACGGCCGTCGCTCGCCGGTGGATTCGCGTCCGCAGGTGGCGGTGATCGTGGCGTCCGGTGAAATCTCCGGTGGCGATCTGCCGGCCGGCCGCATCGGTGGCGAGTCGACCTCGGCGCTGCTGCGCGAAGCGCGCGACGACAAGGACGTGAAGGCCGTGGTGCTGCGCGTGAGCTCGCCGGGTGGTGAAGTGTTCGCCTCCGAACAGATCCGCCGCGAAGTGGTCGCGCTGAAGGAAGCCGGCAAGCCGGTGGTGGTCTCGATGGGCGACCTGGCTGCCTCGGGCGGTTACTGGATCAGCATGAACGCCGATCGCATCTACGCTGACCCCTCCACGATCACCGGTTCGATCGGCATCTTCGGGATGATCCCGAACGTGGCCCGCTCGCTGGACAAGATCGGCGTGCATACCGATGGCGTGGGCACCACCCGCTTCGCCGGTGCGTTCGACATCACCCGCCCGATGGACCCGGCCGTGGGCCAGGTCATCCAGTCGGTGATCAACAAGGGCTACGCCGATTTCACCGGCAAGGTCGCCGCCGCGCGCAACAAGCCGGTGGAAGCGGTTGATGAAGTCGCCCGCGGTCGTGTGTGGAGCGGTGCGCAGGCCAAGGAACGTGGCCTGGTCGATGACTTCGGTGGCCTGAAGGCCGCGGTGGCGGATGCCGCCAGCCGCGCCAAGCTTGGTGAGGCCGGCAAGTTCCGCGTGCGTTACATCGAGAAGGCGGCCACGCCGTTCGCGCAGTTCCTCAGCGGCTTCGCCGGCAGCCATGCCGGTGCCTGGATGCTGGGCGAGTCGGGCATGGCCCGTCTGATGCTGGCCCGTTCGATGCCGGAGCTGGACACCCAGCTGCGCTTCGTCGAAGACGCCGCACGCGACCCGCGCAACAACGCCGCGCCGGTCAAGACGCTGGTGTACTGCTTCTGCGGTCTGTAAGCGGCCTCAGCGGTACTGTGTGACACCCGAACGCCCGGCCTGTGCCGGGCGTTCTGCCATCCGGCCGATGGGGTCAGGGGCTGGGCGGTGGCGCATCGCCGGTAGCGCGGTCCACCTCGGCGGCTTGAGCGTCGGCGGTCTTCTGCAACGTATCGCCCACGCCCTTGGCGCGGTCGATCGGATCGTGGATCGCATCGCGCAGTGCGGTCGCCTGTGGTTCCGGCGGGGTGTCCGGTGCCGGGGGCACCGGCCGGTTGCAGGCGCTCAGCGCGAGCATCGCGAGCAGCGGCAGGGCAGTACGGATCGTCATGGCAACCTCCCTCGGTGAGCCGGTGGCAGAGGACCAGTGTCCCACCGCCTCGCGCCCCGCGCGTGATTGCGCCCGGCGTGCCGGCCATCGCGCGTTATCCTATCCGGGCAGCACGACCGGTGCCGCATTCCATGGATTACCGCAGGAGAGGCACGTGAGCGCGCAACGTTGGCGACTGGATGGACAGACCGCATTGATCACCGGCGCCAGCGCCGGCATCGGCTTGGCGATCGCGCGCGAACTGCTGGGCTTCGGTGCGGACCTGCTGATCGTGGGCCGTGATGCCGATGCGCTGGAGATGGCGCGCGACGAGCTCGCCGATGCCTTCCCGGACCGTGAGATCCACGGCCTGGCCGCCGACGTCTCCGATGACGAAGACCGCCGCGAGATCCTGGACTGGGTAGAAGACCACAGCGATGGGCTGCACATCCTGGTCAACAACGCCGGCGGCAACATCAGCAAGCCGGCCACCGAATACACCGAGGACGAATGGCGCGGGATCTTCGAGACCAACCTGTTCTCGGCCTTCGAGCTGTCGCGCTACGCGCACCCGCTGCTGGCGCGGCATGCGGCTTCGGCCATCGTCAACGTCGGCAGCGTCTCCGGCCTGACCCACGTACGCAGCGGCGCGGTGTACGGTATGACCAAGGCCGCCATGCACCAGATGACCCGCAACCTGGCCGTGGAGTGGGCCGAGGACGGCATCCGCGTCAACGCGGTGGCGCCGTGGTACATCCGCACCCGGCGGACCTCAGGGCCGTTGTCGGATCCGGATTACTACGAGCAGGTGATCGACCGCACCCCGATGCGGCGCATCGGCGAGCCGGAAGAAGTCGCTGCCGCCGTCGGCTTCCTGTGCCTGCCGGCCTCCAGCTACGTCACCGGTGAGTGCATCGCGGTGGATGGCGGGTTCCTGCGCTACGGGTTCTGAGCCGGCCAGCGGCCGGCACTACCGATCACACAGTGCGTGGCAGCTCACAGGGTGCGCGGCAGCACGCGGTCATGGCGCACGGTCAATCCAGTCACGACGCGGGCAAACCGGGTCACGGGACCGGGCAATCGCTGTCGGCCAGCACCGCTTCCAGGCGCGCGCGTTCGGCGGTTGCAGCGGCCTGATTCTCCGGCGCAGCAAAGCGCTCGCGGCCGCGCGCGTCGCGGAAGCGCTGCTGCCAGCTGCTGCAGCGCTGCGCCTCGGCCACCGGCTCGCAGGCATCGCGGACCACTTCGCAGCTGGCCGCATTGCCTGGTGCCTGGCTGCCACCCAGCCCGGTCAGGGCCAGCGATTCGCACCGTGACGGGGCCGGTTCGCGCTCATGCAGGTAACGAACACCTTCTGCGGAGATGCATTGGTAGATGTCCGGCAGCGGCGGCTTGGGCGGCCCTGCAGCGTCGTGCTCGGCCGGCGGCGGTTGCGGGCGCAGGGCTGCACTGTCGAGCAGGCCACTGTCCTCATCGCCCGCCTGCGGCAGCGGTGGCATGGTGTGCGCGGTGGTGGGCACGGACGGCGCTGCCTCGGCCACGGCGGCGCCACGCACCGGCGCGCTGATCCGCTGGATGCGCTGTTCGCTGCCGGCGGGACAGGCCACGCTCTGGATGGTGAGGTTGCCGCCTGCATCGGTGCAGCGGAAGAACACCGCCTCGTCTGCCGCAGCGGGCAAGGAAACGAACAGCAGGGGCAGCAGGAACCGTCGTTTCATCGCATCAGTGTAGAGCGCAGCGCGCTCAGTGGCCGCCGCAATCCTGGTCCAGGCGCGCATCGATCCCGCGCTGCTCGCGGGTCAGCGCGTCTCGCTCGCTCTGCAGCGCACTGTTGTAGCGGCGGATCAGGTCCCAGCGCCGGTCTTTCAACCGCGAGCAGACCTCCTGCGCGGGCAGGGCATGACATTCATCGCGCACCAGCACGTTGCCGGCCGGTACCACCACGCTGTTCCCCACGCCCGGGTACGGATAGCCACCGCCTTCCCACTGCGAGCTGCCACCACCGATGTTGATGCTGCCGCCGACCCGTGAGCCGCCGCCACTGACGGAGAGCGAGCCTCCACTGCTGCGCACCGAGCCGCTGCCCATCGGCATGATCGGTGGCAACGGCCGTGAGGGTGGATGGCTGCCCGAGGGCGGCCTCGGGCCAGGCGGATACGGCAGATAGGCCTCGGTCCAGATCGGCACCCAGCGCGGATTGCCTTCATTGCTGTCGCTGACGTAGCTGTCGCCCTCGCTGGTGGTGCATTCGTACATCGGCTGCGGCGGCTGCACGTGCACATACCGCACCTCGCGCTCGGGCGCGCGCGGCGCAGGCGTCGGCTCGGGCGCGCGGTCGCTGCGAACGACCTGCGGGGCCGGGTCGCGTGGGCGCTGCAGGTCGCGGACCTGCTGTCGGCCCTCGCGGCACGGGGCATCCTGCAGCGAGACGGCGCCGTTGCTGCCAACGCAGCGATAGATGCGTACGTTGTCGTTCTGCGCCGCAGCGGGCAGCACAGGGCCCACCAGTGCGAGCAGGGCCAACCACAGGGCAGGGCGCAGGATCATGCAGCCAGTGTGCGGGTTTGCCTGCCTGCGCGCAAAAGGCGGCTCAGCTGCGCAACACCTGGCCGCTGAGCGCATCGCGGATCGGCGTGGGCTGTGCCAGGCCACCGGTCTGGCCATCGATCAGGCCATCGAGCAGGGCCAGCAGGCGCGGGTCCAGCTCGGCACGCGTGCGTGCCGGCGGCTCGCCGGCAAGGTTGGCACTGGTGGAGACCAGCGGCCCGCCCCAGGCACGGCAGAGCGCGGCGACCAGCGGGTGGGCGCTGATCCGTACGGCGATGCCGCTGTGTTCGCCGGTGATCCAGCGCGGCGCGCGAACGCCGGCGGGCAGGATCCAGGTATTGGCGCCGGGCCAGCTGGCCAGCACCGCGCTTTGGCGCTCCAGGGGCAGGACGTCCATCCGCACCCACCCTTCCAGCTGGGCCGGATCGGCGGCGACGAGGATCATGCCTTTTTCGACCGGCCGCTGCTTGAGCTGCAGCAGCTTCATTACGGCCGCCTCGTGCGCGGGGTCGCAGCCCAGGCCCCAGACCGCTTCGGTGGGATAGGCGATCACCCCGCCAGCGCGCAGCACGGGCAGGGCAGTGTCCACAGTGAGTTCGTTCATGGCAGGCAGGCCGGATGCATGGCCCGCATTATCCTCCCGCCGTGGCGGGAGGGGTCAACCCGGCCACAGGCAGGTTCACGTGACGTGACCTGCACCAGGGGGTCAGGAGGCCTTTTTGACCGCCTTCTTCACGGCTTTCTTGGCCACCTTCTTGGTCGCCTTCTTCGCCGTGGCCTTCTTGGCGACCTTCTTCACCGCCTTCTTGGTGGCGGTCTTCTTGGTCGCTTCACCGGCAGCGGCTTTCTTGGCCGGTGCCTTCTTGGCCACGACCTTCTTGGCGGCCTTTTTGCCGAAGCCCTTGCGCACCGGCTTGCCGGTTTCTTCCATCAGCTTCTGCACCTCGGCCAGGGTCAGCGAGGCCGGCTCGCGATCCTTCGGGATCTTGCCGTTCATCTTGCCGTCGCTGATGTACGGGCCGAAGCGACCGTTCAGCACCTGGATCTCGCTGCCCTCGAATTCCTTGATGATCCGGTTGCGCGCGATCTCTTCCTTCTCTTCGATCAGGAACACGGCGCGGGCCAGGTCGATCGTGTACGGGTCGTCTTCCTTCTTCAGCGAGGCATAGGTGCTGCCGCGCTTGGCGAACGGACCGAAGCGACCGATGCCGACGCTGACGTCCTCATCCTTGTCCTGGCCGAGCGCACGCGGCATCAGGAACAGCTCCAGCGCGTCTTCCAGGGAGATGGTGTGCATCGACTGGCCGGGGCGCAGCGAGGCGAACTTCGGCTTGTCCTCGGCATCTTCGGCGGTACTGCCGATCGCCGCGTAGGGCCCGAAGCGGCCCAGGCGCACGCTGACCGGCTTGCCGGTCTTGGGGTCGGTGCCGAGCTCGCGCGCGCCACTGGCCTCGGCGCGGTCGACCGATTCGTTCTTCTCGCCGACCAGCTTGTGGAACGGTTCCCAGAAGCGCGCCATCAGCGGGATCCAGTCTTCCTCGCCACGCGACACCGCATCGAGCTCATCTTCGAGCTTGGCGGTGAAGTCGTAATCCACGTACTGGGTGAAGTGGCTGGAGAGGAACTTGGAGACCGCGCGGCCCACGTCGGACGGGCGGAAGCTGCGGCCTTCCATCTCCACGTACTTGCGGAACAGCAGGGTCTGGATGATCGAGGCGTAGGTCGACGGGCGGCCGATGCCATATTCTTCGAGCGCCTTGACCAGCGCCGCTTCGGTGAAGCGCGGCGGCGGCTGGGTGAAGTGCTGTTCGGCCAGGATGCGCTCGAGTGGCACGCGGTCGCCGGGCTTCATCGCGGGCAGCTTGCGGCCTTCATCGTCGTCCTCTGCACTCTTGTTGTCCTTGCCTTCCTCGTACACGGCCAGGAAGCCGGGCACGACCACGGTGGTGCCGCTGGCGCGGAACACGTGCTCGCTGCCGGCCGACAGGTCCACGCTCACGGTGTTGAGCGTGGCCGGGATCATCTGGCAGGCCACGGCCCGCTTCCAGATCAGCTCGTACAGCTTGCGCTCGTCGTCGGTGAGGAAGCGTGCCACCTGGGCAGGGGTGCGCAGCGCCGAGGTCGGACGCACGGCTTCGTGCGCTTCCTGGGCGTTCTTGGATTTGGTCTGGTAGGTGTTGGGCTGGTCCGGCAGCGAGGCGATGCCGAAGTCGCGCGCGATCACGTCGCGGATCTCGGCCAGCGCGTCCTGGGAGAGGTTCACCGAGTCGGTACGCATGTACGAGATCAGGCCGACCGTGCCTTCTTCCTCACCGATCGCCACGCCTTCATACAGCTTCTGCGCGACCTGCATGGTCTTGCGCGTGGTGAAGCCGAGCTTGCGCGAGGCCTCCTGCTGCAGCGTGGAGGTGGTGAACGGCGGGGCCGGGCGGCGCTTGCGCTCCTTGCTGACCACGTCGGTGACGTGCAGGGCGCCCTGGGCGGCCTGCTGGATGCGCATGCGCGCGGCCTCGGCGGTGTCGCCGTCGGTCACGGTGAACTGTTCGAACTTCTGGCCGTCCAGCTTGATCAGGCGCGCATTGAAGTGCTGCGAAGGATGCGCGCACAGCGCGTCGATGCTCCAGTACTCGCGGGCGATGAAGGCTTCGATCTCTTCTTCGCGCTCGACGATCATGCGCAGCGCCGGGCTCTGCACGCGGCCGGCGGACAGGCCGCGCTGCACCTTGCGCCACAGCACCGGGGAGAGGTTGAAGCCGACCAGATAGTCCAGCGCGCGGCGTGCCTGCTGCGCATCGACCAGGTCGCCGGCGATCTCGCGCGGGTGGCCCATCGCTTCCTTGATGGCGCGCGGGGTGATCTCGGTGAAGACCACGCGCTGCATCGGCTTGTCCTTGACCAAGCCGCGCTCGCGCAGGATTTCAGCGATGTGCCAGCTGATCGCTTCCCCCTCGCGATCCGGATCGGTCGCCAGGAAGATGTCGTCGGCGCCCTTGGCGGCCTTGACGATGGCATCGACGTGCTTTTCGTTCTTCTCGATGAGGTCGTAGCGCATCGCGAAGTTGTTGTCGGGGTCGACCGCACCTTCCTTGGGCACCAGGTCGCGCACATGCCCATACGAGGCCAGGACGGTGAAGTCCTTGCCGAGGTATTTGTTGATCGTCTTGGCCTTGGCGGGCGATTCGACGATGAGCAGGTGCTTGGGCATGGCGTCAGGATTCTATGGGCAGGGCCCCGGGGAGGGCCGCTAGGGTGGAGCAAATGGCCGCATTAGTGAAGCGGCGCGGGCGATATACATAAACCGAACGCCCGGGGGTGGGCCGGGCGTTCAGCTTTCTGCCTATTAGTGGAATCACGCCGGGCCGGCTCATGTCAAGCGGCCTGGTGTGAGGATTGCCCGGATCAGGACATCGATGCGATCACGCCGATCATGGCGATCATCACGCCGAACAGGGCCACCATGGCCAGCGCGGCGAGCACCAGGATCACGATGGTGACCGTGCCCAGGCCGCGCTGCTGCAGCTCGGGATGCTCGGTGAAGGCCCACTTGTCGACCACCAGGGTGTCGCACATCATGTCGTGCAGGGCCTGCTTGCGCTCGGTGAAGGCCGCCATGATGAAACCGATCATCAGGATCAGGCTGCTGACGATGGTCGCCAGGTAGCGGCAGAACGCGCGCAGGAAGCTGATCCGCTCGCCGTTGCCGCGCACGACCTTGATGCCGACGGCCATCTTGCCCAGCGTGGCGCCGCCGCGCGAGGCGTGGAAGCCGGCGTAGTAGCCGATGCTGATGACCATGCTGAGCAGCATCACCACCAGGGTCAGCGCGACCTGCACGCTTTCGTTGCCCGAGCCGGCACCCGTCAGGTTGATGATCATGCTCAGCGGCAGGGTGACCACGGTGAGCAGGATGTAATCGATGAAGTAGGCGGCGTAGCGTTTCCAGAACCCGGCATAGACCACGTCCTGGCCGTTGACCACCGCGGCGTTGGCGTAGCCGGTGGCCGCGGCCGGCGCGGTGTACGGCGAGTACGTGCCGCCGCCGGTGCCGGGCAGCGGGGCGGTGCCGTTGTCGATGGCGGTGTAATCCCCGCGCAGGTCGATGCCGCTGCCGAGGTCGCTGGCCGCAGCGGCCAGGTTCTGCAGCTGCAGCTCATCGACGGCCTCGGACAGGGGCGCCCACTGCGCGAACCCTTCCCGCCACACCAGCGTGGCCAGGGTGATGTCACCGCGCTGGAAGCGCTGGCGCATGTCGTCTGCGCTCAACGGACCCTGTCGGTCCTGGCCATCGGCGAAATACCACTCAGTCATTGCTTCAATCCCCTGTTGGGTGCATCCATGGACGTGTGTCCGTTATCAGCCGCGGCATTCCTGCGGCAGGTACTTGTCATCGGGCTCGCCGCTGCATTCCCAATGATCGGCGCCGTTGTAGTCCAACCACAGCAGCTTCCCATCCAGCGCGGCGTTGCCGGGCACGGTGAGCTGGGCTTCCACGCCGCAGTGGCCGTTGTTGAAACGGCCGATCCGCACGGTGCTGATGGCACCGTCGGCATAGCCTTCGGCCGGCTGGAAGCCCTCGTCATCGTTGACCGGGCAGCGGCCATGTGCGCTGTGGAACCCGGCCACCGCGAGCTTGACCGGGGCCAGCGTCACCAGTGCTTCACTGGTTTTGGCCCGCGCCACATAGTCCCGATAGGCGGGCAGCGCAAACGAGGCGAGGACCGCGCCGACGATCAGCACCAGCACCACGATCACGGCCGCAACGATGCCCACGATCGCGCACCCGCTCAATCCCTTGCGGGGTGGGGGAACGGCGGCGGGGTTGGCGGGGGACACGGGGGTGACGGGAACGCCGGGCGCGGCGGGCAGCGCCGGTGGCACGGCGGGGCCGGGAACCGGCTCTGCCACCACCTCGACGGCGGGGGCGATGTCCAGGCCGATCTCGGCCGCCACGGTTTCCAGCGGCTGCCACTGGACCATGCCGTCGCGCCAGACCAGCGTATCGCGCCCGATGCGGCTGGAACGGTAAAGCGCGATCAGCTCGTCAGCAGGCAGCGGACCGCGCTGCTGACTGTTTCCTTCTGCAAAGAACCACTGGTCCACCGGCCCGCTCCTGAATGCGCAAGGCGCTCAGTGTAAGGTCAGTGAAGCGGTTCCGGCTCGTCCACGAACATCTGGGTTTCCATCCAGGCGTAGGCAGCCTCTGCCCCGGGCTGGTTGAACAGCACCATCAGCACGACCCACTTGAGGTCGTCCAGGTCCAGCTCGTCCTGGTCCAGCGCCATCGCACGGTCCAGTACCAGCTCGCGCTGGCTGGCGTCGAGAATCCCGTGCTGCTCCAGGAACATCAGGAAACCGCGGCTTTCCACGTCCAGCTTGTCCAGCTCGGGGCCATGGAAGATCCGCACCGGGCCGTTGACACGGCCCAGCACGACGGCCGGGCGCTGCTCGGCGAGCGCGTCCAGCCAATCGAAGGCTTTGTTGATCTCGGTGGGGCTGAAGCCGGCCTGGATCAGGCCGTTCTGGAGGGAGTCGCGGTCGCGGATGAGGTCCGCGTCTTCGCTGAAATAGTGTTCGAACAGGTACAGCAGGACATCCAGAATGCTCTCTTTCATTGCCCCTCGGCCTGCGTCAACGACGCTGTGGAGGTGAAGAAACTAGGGTTTTCGACAGTAGCGACCATGGGCGGCCATTACCTTTCCATCCAGTTCCATGACCAGCAGCATGGCCGACAGCTGGGCCGCCGTCAATCCGCTGCGCTGGATCAGTGAATCCATACCCGTTGGGTCGTGATCCAGGGCTTTCCACAAGCACTGGTAGTCCGGGTCGGTGTAGGAAGGGGCGCGCTCGGGCGCCGGTCGTGCCTGTTCAGTGGGGGCGTCCAATCGGGTTCGCAAGGCCCCGGCCAGGGTCTGGGCCAGGGCGGTCAGGCCGGCGGTCACCTCCGCCGGCTCCTCGACCAGCGCCGCACCCTGCCGGATCAGCCGGTGGCAGCCGCGGGCCCGTGGGTTGCGGATCGAGCCGGGCAGGGCGAACACCTCGCGGCCCGCCTCGGCGGCGCAGCGGGCCGTGATCAGGGCCCCCGAGCGCTGGGCGGCCTCGATGACCAGGGTGCCCAGGCTGAGGCCGGCGATGATGCGGTTGCGTGCGGGGAAGTGCGCCTGGCTCGCCGGCATCCCGGGCGCGTATTCGCTGACCACCGCGCCGGTGGCGGCAATCCGTTCATGCAGGGCGGCATGCCGGGGCGGGTAGGTCTGGTCCAGACCGGTGGCCACCACGGCCACGGTCATGCCCCGGGCGACCTGCAGGGCGCCCTCATGGGCCTGGGCATCGACCCCGGTCGCCAGGCCGCTGATGATCGACCAGCCATCGCCGGCCAGCGCGGTGGCGAAGGCGTGCGCGTGCTCGCGGCCGCCGGGGGAGGGCGAGCGGCTGCCGACCACCGCCACCGCCGGATGCCACAGGCGCGTCGGGTCTCCGTCCACGAACAACGCCACGGGCGGTTCCTCGATCTGGGCCAGCAGCGCCGGGTAATCGGGATCGGTGAGGGCCAGCAGGTGGTGGCGTTCGTCTGCCAGCCAGGCCAGGCCGTGGGCCAGGTAGCCTTCGTCCGGCAAGGCCAAGCGGGCGCGTTGCGCGGGGCTGCATCCGGCGGCGCGCCAGGCGCCCGGACCGGCGCGCAGCGCCGCGGCCGCGTCCGGGAACTGGCGCAGCAGGCGCAGGCGGGGCGGCAGGGCGCCTCCGGCGAGGACGACGGTGAGCAGGGCGGTGGAGGAGGCAGGGCAGCAGATGGGCATCCGCTTACCCTGAGGCGCAAACGACGACGGCGCCCTAGGGCGCCGTCGGAGGGCAGGGTAGGATTCCGCCGCGCTTACTGCTTATCGGGATGCAGTGCCGAATAGCCGACGTGGACCGGCTTCACGCCTTCCATCACCAGCGCGTAGCTGACGTTCTCGAAGGTGCGGAACACCATCGCGTGGGCGGCGTACTCGTCCGGCAGGGTGACCCGGCCGGCACCGCTGGTCAGCGAATCGTCCATCCGCGACGAGTTCGGGTAGTCCATCCGGTGGGCGACGTGACGGCCCTGGCGCCACAGCGAGAACACGGTGCCGTTGTCGACCCCGTTGGCGCTGCCGGCGGAGATCGCGATCACATCGCGCGGACCGCCCGAGGTGAAGGTGTCGGCCACCGCCAGGACGCGCACATCCAGATCGGCGGTCTGCGGGGCGGGCACGTGCGGCACGAACTGCAGATCGTACGGGCGGGCTTCGACCGGCACCAGGCGATCACCGGCGCGCACTTCGCGGCCGTCGACCTGGCCCTGCAGCACCAGCGAGGTCACCTCGACATCGCCGCTCTGCACGCGGCTCACCGTGCCGACGTTGATCTGGGCCAGTTCGTAGCCCAGCGTCTGGTGGCGCTTGCTGGGCACGATGAAGGCTTTCCAGACATTGCCGCTGCCGGGCGTGGTGTCGCCGCGGGCGTTCAGGTCTTCGGTCGGCTTGGGCAGGGCGTACTGCACGGTCGGGCGGACCACCGCGTAGCGCTGGCCGACCTGGGCGTTCTCCAGGCCCCGCACATAGGCGGTCTGCCCGGTGGTGGCACGCAGGCGGTTGTCTTCCAGGTTGACCACATACGGCAGCGACTTGACCTCGTCGACCACGCTCAGCTGCTTCAGGAACGGCTCGACCTGCTCCAGCGGTACGCCGTTGATCGGGGCCTCCTGGCGCGGGCCGGGCTGGGCCACGACGCGGTCCAGATAGGCCAGGCTGAGCACGTCACCCGGGTAGATCAGGTGTGGATTCTTGACCTGCGGGTTGGCCTGCCAGATCTCCGGCCATAGCCAGGGCTTCTGCAGGAAGCGCGCCGAGATATCCCACAGCGTGTCCCCTTTGCGCACGACATAGGTATCCGGGTGCCCGCCATTCATTTCCACTGCGGTAGCATAGGTAGCAACGGTCAGCATCGCCACGGCGACGACCGTACGAGTTCGTTCAAACATAGATGTGGTGCCTGATTCCCCAACAGGTTCGCGCACTATAGTCCAGAAACCGGGGCGCGGGGCAAGCGTTGGCGATAGAATCGCCCTGTACGCCGCTTCGACCGGCGCCCCCTACCGGTATTTGCCATGGCCCTCCTGCCCATTCTCGAATTTCCCGATCCGCGCCTGCGTACCAAGGCTGCGTTGATCGATGCCGCCGACGTGACCACGCCGGCGTTCCAGACCCTGATCGACGACATGTTCCAGACCATGTACGACGCCCCGGGCATCGGCCTGGCCGCCAGCCAGGTGGACGTGCACAAGCGCTTCATGGTGATCGATGTCAGTGAGGAGAAGGACACCCCGATGGTGTTCATCAATCCTGAAATCGTCGCCAACGAAGGCGGCCAGGTCTACCAGGAAGGCTGCCTGTCCGTGCCGGGCATCTTTGCCGACGTCACCCGCGCCAACCAGATCACCGTGCGTTACCTGGACCGCCATGGCGTGGCCCAGGAACTGACCACCGACGGCGTGCTTGCCGTGTGCGTGCAGCACGAGATGGACCACCTGGATGGCAAGCTGTTCATTGATTACCTCTCCCCGCTCAAGCGCGAGATGGTGCGCAAGAAGCTGGCCAAGCAGCGCAAGCACGTTGCCTGAGGTGATTGCAGCGACCGCCGCGCGGGTTGACCGCGCGACGTGTGCTGTCGCGCGGCGCCGGACATCGGCGCCGTTTTACGTTCTGTTAGTGGGGTCGCCATGAAGATTGTCTTTGCCGGTACGCCGGCGTTCGCCGTGTCCTCGCTGCGTGCTGCCGCCCGCCACCATGAAGTGGTCGCGGTGTACACGCAGCCCGATCGCCCGGCCGGCCGTGGCCGTGGCTTGGCACCGTCGCCGGTCAAGCTCGAAGCGATCGCGCGCGGCATCCCGGTGTTCCAGCCGGAAAGCCTGAAGACCCCCGAAGCGCAGCAGCAGCTGCGCGATCTGGCGCCGGACCTGATGGTCGTGGTGGCCTACGGGCTGATCCTGCCCAAGGCGGTGCTGACCATCCCGACCCACGGGTGCTGGAACGTGCACGCCTCGCTGCTGCCGCGCTGGCGCGGTGCCGCGCCGATCCAGCGTGCGATCCAGGCGGGCGACGCCGAGACCGGCGTGTGCCTGATGCAGATGGAGGCGGGACTGGATACCGGCCCGGTGCTGCTCAAGCAGCACATCGCGATCGGTGCCAACGATACCGGCGGCCAGTTGCACGACCGCCTGGCCGAGCTGGGCGCGCAGGTGCTCTCCGACGGCCTGGGCCTGCTGCGCGCGGGCATCAAGCCGATCGCCCAGCCGCAGCCCGAGGCTGGCGTGACCTATGCGCACAAGCTCGACAAGGCCGAAGCCCGTCTGGACTGGGCGCAGGACGCCGACGCGCTGGCGCGCACCGTGCGTGCGTTCAATCCGTGGCCGGTCGCCGAGGCGATGCTGGTCGGCGAGCGTGTACGCATCCATGGTGCGATCGCGCTGGATGACAACCAGGGCAAGGCCCCGGGTACGTTGCTGGCGGCCTCGCGCGAGGGCATCGACATCGCCTGCGGCCAGGGTGCGCTGCGCCTGCGCGTGCTGCAGCGTGAGGGCGGCAAGGCGATCACCGCCGCCGATTACCTCAACGCCCGCCGCGACCTCGGCGTGGGTGCCTGAGATGACCAACGCGCGTTCCGGCAAGCCTGCAGGCCCCTACACCGCCCACACCGCCCCCGGCGTCCCCACGCGCGTGCTGGCCGCGCGCGTCCTGGCCCAGGTGATCGGCCGTGGCCGCTCGCTGAAGGCCGAACTGGCCACCGCCCTGCCAACCCTGGACGACAGCCGCGACCGCGCGCTGCTCGAGGCGCTGTGCTTTGCCGTGCTGCGCCGCCGTGCCGCCTACGATGCCGCGCTGGCGCAGTGGATGCCGCGCCCGCTGAGCGTGCGCGAGGACGAGCTGCGTGCGCTGCTGCTGGTCGGCTTCGCCCAGCTCGACGCGCTGGAGCTGCCCGCCCACGCCGCGCTCTCGGCCACGGTGGACGCCGCCCGCGCGATGGGCCGTGACCGTCAGGCCGGCATGGTCAATGCGCTGCTGCGCCGTGCCCAGCGCGAAGGCATTCCGCCGCTGCCGCCGCGCGATGCCTTCCCGCTGTGGATGGCCGAAAAGATCGAACAGGATTGGCCGGACGAGGCCGAGGCGGTGTTCAGCGCCAGCCTGCAGGCCGCGCCGCTGTGGCTGCGGGTCAACCGCCAGCACGGCAGCCGCGAGGCGATGCTGCAGCAGATGGAAGCCGCCGGCATCGCTGCCGAAGCCTCCAGCATCGGTGCCGATGCGATCCGCCTGCCGGTGCCGGTCGCGGTCACTGCGCTGCCCGGCTTCGCAGAGGGCGCGCTGTCGGTGCAGGATCTGTCTGCCCAGCAGGTGGCCGATGCGCTGGTGCCGCGCCCGGGCGCGCGCGTACTTGATGCCTGCGCCGCACCGGGCGGCAAGTCCGCGCACCTGCTCGAGCGCGATCCGACCCTGCACCTGCTGGCGTTGGACATCGATGCGCGCCGGCTCAAGCGCATCAGCGAAACGTTCGCACGCACCGGCGTGGGCCAGAACGCGAAGGTGCTGGCCGGTGACGCGACCGATCCGGCCAGCTGGTGGGATGGGCAGTTGTTCGACACCATCCTGCTCGACGCCCCGTGTTCGGCCACCGGCATCATCCGCCGGCAGCCGGACGTGCTGGTGCACCGCCGGCCGACCGACATCGACGCCCTGATCGCGCTGCAGGCACGCCTGCTGGATGCGTGCTGGACGATGCTCGCTCCCGGCGGAACCCTGCTGTATGCGACATGCTCGATCCTGCGCGATGAAAATCAGTTCCAGGTCGAAGCGTTCCTGCAGCGCACGCGTGGCGCGGGCTTCCTGCCGCTGGGTGAGGCGTATGGCCACGATTCCTGGGCCGGGCGCCAGCGCCTGCCGGGTGAGGACGGTGCTGACGGCTTCTTCTATGCGCGTCTGCTAAAGAAGGGTTGAACCGAACCCGGCTAGAATCCCGCCCCATGCTTAACCACCGCGCATCCCGAGAGTTCTGGCTGCTTGCCCTGATGGCCCTGCTCGTTCTGGGGGCCGGCCTGGGCATGCGTGATCCCTGGCCATCCGACGAACCCCGCTTCGCGCTGGTCGCCAAGCAGATGGTGGACAGCGGCGACTGGCTGTTCCCGCACCGGGGCACCGAGCTGTATTCGGACAAGCCACCGATGCTGATGTGGTCGCAGGCTGCGCTGTATTCGCTGATCGGTGATTGGCGCGTGGCGTTCCTGCTGCCCTCGCTGCTGGCCGCGCTGGGTACTCTGGCCTGTGTCTACGACCTTGGCCGCCGGCTGTGGACGCGGCGGGTCGGTCTGTATGCCGCCTGGGCGCTGCTGTTCGCGCTGCACTTCACCTTCCAGTCCAAGAAGGCCCAGATCGACCCGCTGGTGGTGTTCTTCATCACCTTGGCCAACTACGGCCTGCTGCGCCATCTGCTCAGTGGCCCTGCGTGGCGCTGGTGGTGGCTGGGCTGGTTCGCCGCCGGGCTCGGGGTGATCACCAAGGGCGTGGGCGTGATTGCACTGCTGATGATCCTTCCGGCGGCGGTGGCCTCCGTACTCGGCTGGCCGCGGGTCAAGCTGCACTGCCGCGACTGGCGTTTCTGGCTCGGCCCGCTGGCGTTCGTGCTGGCGATCGCGCTGTGGCTGGTGCCGATGGTGGTGACCGCGCTGGGCAGTGGCTCGGCCGAGTACCGGGCCTACCTGGACGACATCCTGTTCCGGCAGACCGCCAAACGCTATGCCCAGTCCTGGGATCACCACCAGCCGTGGTGGTACTTCCTGGGCACGATGCCCTCGATGTGGATCCCCGGCTTCCTGGCGATTCCGTGGGCGATCCCGGCCTGGCGCCGGCGCCTGCAGCGGCGCGATGCGCGCTACCTGCTGCCGCTGGTGTGGTGGCTGTTGATCGTGCTGTTCTTCTCGATCCCCAACGGCAAGCGCGACGTCTACATCCTGCCGGCGCTGCCGATGTTCTGCCTGGCGCTGGCACCGCTGCTGCCGGGGCTGCTGCGCAAGCGTGCGTTCCAGTGGCTGCTGGGCGGCTTCGTGGCCCTGCTGGCGGCCGGCCTGCTCGGCATCGGCATGTCCATGCTGGTCGGGCAGCCGGGCTTCGAACGCAAACTGATCCTCGACCGTGGCATCGATACCGCGGTGACCTCCGGCCTGGGCTGGGTCGCGGTCGCACTCGGCTGCTGGGCCGTGCTCACCCTGTGCATCGCCGGCGTGCGCCGCTTCCACCTGGCCGTGGTGGCGACGCTGACCATGGCCTGGGTCGCATTCGGGCTGATCGGCTACCCGCTGTTCAACGACTCCAGTTCCGCCCGCGGCCTGATGCAGCAGGTCGGCCAGCGCATCGGTCCAGACGCCGAACTGGGCCTGGTCGCCTGGAAAGAGCAGAATCTGCTGATGGCCGACCGGGACGCCGCTACCTTCGGTTTCAACCGACGCTGGGACCGGCAGCTGGGCGATGGCGTCGCCTGGCAGGCGGCACGTCCGCAGCAGCGTTGGTTGCTGGTGCAGGAGGACGCACTGCTGGCCTGTGTGGACCGCACCAGCGCCGAGCTGGCCGGGGTCGCCAACCGCCGGCGTTGGTGGTTGGTAAGGCCCGGTGACATCCATGGCCCCTGCGTGGCCAGCGCCGAAGAGCAGGAGCGCGAACGCGCGCTGCACCGGATCGATGGCGATGAGTGAGGTCTGCACTGCTGGCGGCCTGCTCGGGCCGGAACCGCAGGACCGTGGGCGCCGGTCGCGTCCAGTGCAGTCACGGGCCTGCGTGCCTGCGTGTGGCGATCGAGGTTGGCAATGACGTTTTCCCGTGGATCCGAGCCGGCCACGCCTGTTTCCCTGCCGCCGCTGCAGGGGCGTGCCGGCGTGGCGCACTGGATCGCCACCGTGGGCCTGTTCTGCATGCCCGCCCTGGTGCTGACCCTGCCGCAGAATCTGCTGCCCTACGGCATCCTTCTGCTGCTGAGCACGCTGCTGGCGCCGGACTATCTGTGGCGCGCACGTGGCCTGGCCGGGCGGCCGGTGAAAGTGCTGGCCTGGCTGGTGGTGGCCGCAATCGCCTTCGCGCTGCTCTCGATCCATCTGTTCGAGCAGGGGCTGCGCGATATCGACAACCGGTCGCGGTTCGTCGTGATCCCGTGGATCGCCTTGTGGGTGTGTGCCTTGCGGCCGGATATCCGCTGGCTGTGGGCAGGCGCCCTGGCCGGCCTGCTCGGCACGATGGTGCTGTCGATCCTGCAGGTGGCCGGGGGCGCGCCGCGTGCCGACCTGAGCACCAATGCGATCGTGCTGGCCGACATCGTGCTGGTGCTGATGGTGCTGCTGGTCTTCTGCCGGCCACACCAGCGCTGGACCTGGGTGATCGTGGGCATGGTCGCCGGCTGCGTGACCATCGTGCTCAGCGGCAGCCGCGGGGTCTGGCTGGCGCTGCTGGCGCTGCTGGTGGTGATGGCGATGAGCCTGCGCTGGCGCACCGGGCGTGCGCGCCTGGGCGTGCTGCTGGCACTGGTGGCGATCGCCGGCACCTTGACCCTGACCATCCCGAGCCTGCGCGAGCAGGTCCGCCTGACCGAGCTCAAGCACGACGTGGTGCGGATGGAGCGCGGCGACAGCGACTCGTCCGCCGGAGCGCGCGTGGAGCGGCTGCAGGTGGCCTATGAAACCTTCCTCGACCATCCCCTGACGGGGGTGGGCATCGGCCATTTCGACAGCGCCATGCAGCGCCTGCCGGTGTGCCGGGATGATCCGAGTGAGCAGCGCTGCCACCTGGGCCATGCGCACAACGATCTGGCCGAATGGGCCGCGACCCAGGGCGCCCCGGGCCTGCTGTTGCTGCTGGCGATCTATGGCGTGCCGCTGTGGGTGTTCACCGGTCTGCACCGGCGCAGCGGCGAGCAGACCTTCCGTGGCCCGGCCGCCGCCGGGATCATGGTGGTGGTGACCTATGTGCTGTGCGGGATCACCCAGTCGATGTTCGCGCACCAGATCACGGCCAGCTTCTACGTCACCATCGTCGGCCTGCTGGCCGGGTTGTCGATCGTCCAGGGCAATACCCGGCGCCTGGCGTTGGCGCGGGCCCAGGCCCAGGCTCAGGCGTCGGGCTGATTCCGCGGCGGGTCGGTGACCGGCTGCCCGTTCTGCAGCATCCACAGCATGATGGTCTTCTGGCGCACGTAGTTGGCGCGCACATAGGCGTAGACCAGCCCGTGCCAGCCATCGCGGAAGCCGCCGCGCAGCAGCAGCCCGCGCCAGAACCGCCACGCCGGCGCCAGGATCAGCTTGGGCAGGGTGGCGCGCTTGCCCCGCGCGAACTCGTGCTCGGCCATCATCCGCGCGTAGCGCTGGGTCTTGAGCAGCTGCTGTTCCAGCGAGCGGTAGGGGTAATGGATCAGATCACCACGCAGGGTGCCCACCGCGCCATCCACGCTGGCCGCCTCATGGATCTCGCGCTTGCCGCGCCAGCCGCCATGGCGGCGGTCGAACAGGCGCAGGACCCGGTCCGGGTAGGCATTGCCATGCTTCAGGAACTTGCCGAAATACGCGGACAACCGCGCGAAACGGTAGCCGTGGTGGCCGGCGAAGCCGGCAGCCTGCGCGGTCAGGATCGCCTCGCGCAGGGCGTCGCTGATGCGCTCGTCGGCATCCAGGCACAGCACCCAGTCGTGGGTGGCCTGCTCGACGCAGAACGCCTTCTGGCTGCGGAACCCATCGAACCGGCGCTGCAGCGCCCGCGCCCCGGCCGCCGTCGCGATCGCCACCGTGGCGTCGGTCGATTGCGAGTCCACCACGACGATCTCGTCGCAGAAGGCCAATGAGGCCAGACAGTCGCCGATGCGGTCGGCTTCATTGAACGCGATAATGCAGGCCGAAATGCGAGGCCGTTCAGTGGGAGCGGTCGAGGAGGACATGATGGCCGAGTACCTGCTGTTTGCGACGGAGCGTTATGCGCTGCCCATTCTCGCCCCTCTGGCGCAGGCGTTGCACGCATCCGGTCAATCGGTGTCGGCCTGGTTCGCCGATGGCGCCGCCGGCGCATCGCTGCCCGGCGTGCCCAACGTCGGCCTGAAAGAGGCGCTGGCGCTGCGCCCACGTGCGGTGTTCAGTGCCGCCAACTGGGTGCCGCCGTTCATCGCCGGGGCCAAGGTGCAGGTGTTCCACGGTTTCAACGTGCAGAAGCGCGACAGCGCCCGTGGCCACTTCCGGGTGCGGGGACTGTTCGATCTGTACTGCACCCAGGGCCCGGCCACGACCGCCCCGTTCCGCGAGCTGGCCGCGCGCGAGGGCCACTTCGCCGTGGCCGAGACCGGCTGGCCCAAGCTGGACCCGCTGTTCCGCGATGACGGCGGCCTGAGCGCGGGATTGCGCGTGCCGGCCCAGGGCCGCCCGGTGATCCTGTTCGGTTCGACCTTCACCGAGCGCTTGAGCGCGGCGCCACACCTGTACGACCAGATCGCGGCCGACATCGCCCGCGGCGATCACTACTGGCTGCTGACCCTGCACCCCAAGTGCGCGCCGGAGCTGTTCGATCGCTACCGCGCGCTGGCTGGCCCGCATGCGCGCTTCATCGAGCCCGAACAGGTGATGGCCGCGCAGCGCGCCGCCGATGTGCTGGTCTCGGACACCTCCTCGATCGTGTCCGAGTTCATCGTGCAGCACAAACCCGTGGTCACCTTCCGCAACCGGGTGCCGCAGCCACACATGATCGATTTCGACGACGCCACGCAGCTGCCCGCGATGCTGGCCCAGGCGTTGGATCCGGCGCCGGCGTTGATGGCCGAGATCCGGCGCTACGCCGATACCATCCACCCGTTCCGCGATGGCTATTCCTCCGAGCGGGTGATCGCCGCGACCGAGGATTTCCTGTCCGGCGAACTCGGCACGCTCAAGCGCAAACCGTTCGGTGCGTGGACGCGCGGCCTGCAGATCCGCAGGGATCTCGGGTATTGGGGACCGGCCAAGCGCTGAAGCATCCTTGGCGATGCCGGTCGGGTTAGGGCGAGCCGGCGAGCAGCCGACAGCACCGGGATGCACCCCCTGCGTGGACGGTGTTCATCCGGTCGGTCCACGCCGTGCGTGGAGGCTCGTCTACCAGCGCAGGCGGCGCTTGGCCAACGCCCGGCCCAGCTGCTCGTACACCGCGCGTGCTTCGGCCTCCGGCAGGTACTGCAGCACCAGCGGCGTGCCCATGCCCGCGCCGGCGGTATCCAGCCACACGCTGGCCGTGCCCAGCCGGCGGTCCAGCGGCGAGCGGGTCAGACGCAGCGCCTGCAGCTTGTCCAGCTCTGCAAAGCGCCACCAGCGCTGCCACCAGCCGCCACGCACGGCCACGTAGTCGTCATCCAGGTGATAGCCGATGCGGTCCATCTGCCGGTGCGCGCGGAATGCCGACCACGGCAACCACAGCAGCAACAGCGCGCCCCACGGACCGCCGTACCAGATCGCGCCCGCGCTCAGCAGCGGAACCACGCACAGCGCGCCCAGGCACAGCCGCCACCAGCCGCGCCTCTGAACCGGCTGCCAGCGCGCCGGCGGCCACTGCAGGTGTGGCAGCAGATGCTGGACCAGCCCATCGCACACGGCCGGCGTCGCCAGCGGCGCGAGTTCGCGCAGGTCACGCCGCTCGCCTTCGCCGGGGTTGCCGGCCGCGATATCGATGCGCAGTTGGCGGCGCTGGAACCAGCGCTGCAGGGCCGTCTCGCGCAGCGTCCAGGCCTGGATCCGGCGCCGCGCCACGCTGGTGCGCATCCGCGTCAACAGTCCGCTGGCCACGGTCAGCCGACGCTCGTGCTCACTGAGCCGGAAACCGTAATAGCGCAGCAGCGCGAGCACCACCGAGAGCACCCGCAGCAGCACCCAGAAACCGGCCACGGCCAGCACTGCGGCAATCGCCCAGAGCCACATGCCAGGGTGCAGGTGGCTGGCATAGCCGAAGGCCTGGCGCCCGCCTGCTTCGATCACATCGGACACGCTGCCACGCGGGAACAATTGCAGCATCGCACCCAGCACCGCCACCACCACGACCCAGCCGCGGTTGGACAACAGCCCGATGCTGATGACCTCGCCGGGGCCCAGCGCCAGCAGCACGTCCTCGGCAGGCTCGGCAAGCGCCGCCTCGCCCCCGGCCGCGGCCGGCGCTGCCTGGCCACGCTGGCGGACCAGCCGCTCCAGTGCGAGCGCCTGGTCCAGCTTGAGCACCCGCATTTCTGCCTCGGGTCGGTTGCCGCCGGCCGATTCCAGCTTCAGCTCGGCCACCCCGAACAGGCGGTGCAACGGGTTCTGGTGCACCACCACGTTGTGGATGCGGGCGAAGGGAATCTCGCGGCGATTGCGCGCGAACACGCCGCTGCGCACCGTGATTGCCGTCGCCCCGATCCGGTAGCGGTAAGTGAGGTACTGCAGCACCGAGTACGCCACCAGCACCACCACGGCGATCACCGGGCCGATCGACAACCAGAACTCATCGCGGTCGCCGCGCTGGCCGAACACCACCAGCGCGATCAACGGCACCAGGCCCTGGCGCAGCTGCATCAGCAGTACGAACAGCCACGACCAGGGATGCAGCCGCTGCTCCGGCGCGGCATCAAGCGGCGGCGGAATACTCACAGGGCGTCGTCGTCCTGGTCCAGCTGGTGCGCCAGGGTATCGCGCAGGCGCTCGGCATCGGCGCTGTCCAGGCCACTGAGTGTGACCGCGCTGAAGCGGCTGCCGGCGGTATGCACGACCAGCGTGCTCAACCCGGCGCTGCGTTCGATCGGGCCACGCCGCAGATCCAGGTGCTGCACGCGCGAGGTCGGTACGCGGGTTTCGTTCTGCCAGAGCAGGTCACGGCGCAGCCCGAGCCCTTGGGCATCAAGCCGCCAATAGGTGCGGCGCTGGCGGCGGAAGGCGAGCGCGGCACCGATCAGTGCGCCCAGCAGCACCACGCCGGCCGCGCCCCACCAGCGCCCCGGCAGATCGAACACCACCCACAGCGCACCGAACGCACCGCCGATCAGCAGCGCGCCGGCGATCGCGCCACCGAAGGCGGCCAGCGAGGCCGAACGCAGCGGCAGCGGTTGCCAGTCCGGCGCGGCGGGCGACGGCGGCAGGGGCGGCGGCACGGGAGTGTCGAGGAGATCGGACAAGGCAGGGCGCTCGGCTGGAAACGGGCCGGGCGCATGCGTGCAGGTGCAACCGCCCGTGGCGCAGACGGTAGCAGGTTGCCGTGGGCTATTGCGCGGCCTGGATCAGCGCATCCACATCGAGCAGGTGGCCGGCGCGTTCGGCCTTGGTGCGCAGGTACTGTTCGTTCTCGGCGGTGATGTCGCCGGTGACCGGCACGCAATCGACCACGTCGATGCCGGCATTGCGCAGGCGCTGGGCCTTGGTGGGGTTGTTGCTGAGCAATTGCACGCGGGTCACGCCCAGGCCCTGCAGCATCGCCACGGCACTGCCGTACCGGCGCTCGTCGGCACCAAAACCAAGCTGCGCATCGGCGTCGATCGTATCCAGCCCATCGTGCTGGTAACCGTAGGCGCGCATCTTCGCGGCGATGCCGGTGCCACGGCCTTCCTGGTCCAGGTACAGCAGTACGCCGCCACCAAGCTCCTTGAGCTTGCGCAGGCCACGCCGCAGCTGGTCGCCACAGTCGCACTTGAGCGAGCCGAACAGATCGCCGGTCAGGCAGGAGGAGTGCACGCGCACCGGCACCACGGCGGACAGGTCCGGCGTGCCGACGATGATCGCGACCTGGTCGCGCTGGGCCACGCCACCGCGGAACACCGCGAATTCGGTCATGCCGACCTCGCGCAGCGGGACCGGCGAGCGGGCCACCAGCTCATAGGCGTGCGCGGCCTGCTCGGCGCCCTGGCTCAGGTCGCACAGCGAGACCTGGGCGCAGCCGTCGAAGCGGCGGTCATCGGAGTTCAACAGCACCCCGACCATCGCCGGCAGCAGCAGGCCTAGGCGGGCAATCTCCACCGCGCCATCGTCCAGCGCTTCACCGCCGGTCCAGCCGGGCGGCATTGCGCCGGGATCGCGCAGGTAGCTGAGCGAGGGCAGTGCATCGAAGTCGATGCCGGCCAGCGGCACGCGCGCGCCACGTTCGGCACTGACGCCGAGCACGCGTGCGCGGGTGGAGGTGAGGAACAGGTAGTGGCGATCTTCCGCGGCGGCGGCGAAGGCGGTGAAGCTGGTGCGGGTGCTGCTGTCCAGCGCGATGAAGGCCAGGCGCAGGCCGTGGCCATCGTCGATCACCACCGGGCGACCGGCGCGCAGTTCGGCCACCGCGCGCTCGCAGCGGATCGCGGCCGGGTCGCCGAACAGGGAAGAAGCAGAAGACATGGCAGGGGCCGTGGGGGACATCGTGGTTTCCACAGTGGGGACGGAAAGCGCCGATTCAATCGCGCCAAGGGCGCGACGCTGCGTCGCAGTCAGTGCGGATGGTCCTCGGTGGCGTAGGGATCGTCCTCGCCGCTCTGCGGTGGACGCAGCGTATAGCGCTTGTAGGTCCACTGATACTGCGCCGGATCGCGCCGGGCGATGCGTTCGATCCCGGCATTGAGGGCGCTGGCGGCGGTACGCGGGTCGGGATCGGCCACGGCCGGCGGAGCGGCCTCGATGTGCAGCGCGAAGTCCATGTCCGGGCCGATCCGCTCGCACCAGCCGTACAGCACGGTCGCGCCGGTGCGCTCGGCCAGCCGGTTGACCAGGGTCATCGTCAGCGCCTCCACCCCGAAGAACGGCGCGAACACCCCGTCGCCGGCCTTGGGCTGCTGGTCGGGCAGGATGCCGGTGGCGCCGCCGTCCTTGAGCACCTTGAACAGCTGGCGCACGGCCGGGCCCTCGGCCCGGACCTGCTGGACGTTGTCGCCGCCACGGACCAGCTGCAGGAAGGCATCGCCCACCGCTTCATCCGGGGCCTTGTAGACGATCGCGATCGGGCCGCGCGAGGCCAGCCACTGGTTGAGCAGCTCCCAGTTGCCGTAGTGCGGGGCGGCCACGATCACGCCGTTGCCGGCAGCCAGGGCGGCGTCGTACAGCGCCTCACCGTGGCGCTCGGTGAGCCGGGCCAGGTTGCGCTCGCGCGGCTGGGTCCACAGGCGAAGGGTTTCGATCGCTTGCAGCGCGGTGGAGCGCAGCACGTTCCTGTGCAGCGCCGCGCGTTCGGTATCGCTGAGTTCGGGGTAGGCCAGCTCAAGGTTGCGGCGGGTGACGCGGCTCTCACGGGCGTTGAGACGGATCCACAGCCAGGCCAGCAGCGTCGCGACGGCACGCAGCCAGGACCAGGGCAGGCGGGTGAACAGGGCAGCGGCGCGGTACGCCAGGCGGGCAGTGGTGTGCGGTTTCATCGCTGCGAAGTCTAGCCGCTGGCGGCCAGCCTGTCGGCGCGCGGGCGCGTTAAGGTAGGCCGCCTTCAGTTGCGGAGCCCTGCCGATGCTTGTCCTGATCCAGCGCGTGAGCCAAGCCAGCGTCCATGTCGAGCAGGCCGTCGTGGGCCAGATCGGGCCCGGCCTGCTGGCCCTGGTGGGCATGGAGCCGGGCGACACCGAGGCCCAGATCACCCGGATGGCCGATCGCCTGCTTGGTTACCGTGTCTTTGGCGATGAGACCGGAAAAATGAACCGGTCGCTGCGCGACACCGGCGGCGGATTGCTGCTGGTCAGCCAATTCACCCTGGCGGCCGATACATCCAGCGGGATGCGGCCGGGCTTCAGTACCGCCGCGCCGCCGGCGGAGGCTGAACGCGGATTCAATCGACTGGTCGATATCTGCAGACAAAAACATGCCCCGGGGGTGGAAACCGGCCAGTTTGGTGCCCATATGGTTGTCAGCCTGGTCAACGATGGTCCCGTGACCTTCCTGCTCAGACCCTAGCCCCCGGGACCACCGCCCGGGAACGCGGGGCGCCGGGCTGGTATAATGCTAGGTTCTATTCCCTCTCCCAGCCGGTGGCGCGAGCACTACATGGCCAACGAACGTCCTGCCCAGCAAAACGACATCAAGCTTCTGATCAGCAAGGGCCTGGAACAGGGCTACCTGACCTACGCCGAAGTCAATGACCATCTGCCCGACGACATCGTCGACCCGGAGCAGATCGAAGATATCATCGGCATGATCAACGGCATGGGCATTGATGTCCATGAAGTTGCTCCCGATGCAGAAACCCTGTTGCTCAACGATGGCAACACCGGCAACCGCGAAGTCGATGACACCGCGGCCGAAGAAGCCGCCGCCGCGCTGAGCGCGCTCGACACCGAAGGTGGCCGCACCACCGACCCGGTGCGCATGTACATGCGCGAAATGGGTACCGTCGAGCTGCTGACCCGCGAAGGCGAAATCGCCATCGCCAAGCGCATCGAAGAAGGCCTGGGCCAGGTCCAGGCCGCACTCGGTACCTTCCCGGTATCGGTGGAATCGCTGCTGGCCGACTACGACGCGCACAAGGAAGGCAAGAAGCGCCTGGCCGAAGTGATCGTCGGCTTCAACGATCTGGTCGAAGAAGTCCCGGCCCCGGCCGTGGCCGAAGACACCAGCGATGAGGCTGACGAAGACGCCGATGAAGACGACGACGGCGACGACGTCGAGGAAGAGGCCGGCCCGACCGGTCCGGATCCGGAAGAAGTCGCACGCCGCATGCAGGCCCTGAGCGATGCGTACACCGCGTTCAAGAAGGCCGCTGCCAAGGGCGACCGCAAGCCGCTGGCCAAGCTGCGCGACGACATGGCCGCCGTGTTCGTGACCCTGAAGCTGCCGTTGCCGCTGACCGATGTGCTGGTCAAGCAGCTGCGCGACGTCATGGCCTCGATCAAGTCCCACGAACGCCGCGTGCTGAACCTGGCGACCGTGACCGCGCGCATGCCGCGCAAGGACTTCATCCGCTCGTGGGAAGGCAACCAGACCAACCTGGAGTGGGTGGAAGACGCACTGAAGCGCAAGCAGAAGTGGTCCTCGGCCCTGCGTGACGTGAAGGACCAGATCATCGCCGAACAGCAGGCGACGATCGACATCGAGAAGACCACCTGGCTGGAACTGGACGAGCTGAAGGAAATCAGCCGCGCCATGGCCTACGGTGAAGCGCGTGCGCGCAAGGCCAAGAAGGAAATGGTCGAAGCCAACCTGCGCCTGGTCATCTCGATCGCCAAGAAGTACACCAACCGCGGCTTGCAGTTCCTCGACCTCATCCAGGAAGGCAACATCGGCCTGATGAAGGCCGTGGACAAGTTCGAATACCGCCGTGGTTACAAGTTCTCCACGTATGCGACCTGGTGGATCCGCCAGGCCATCACCCGTTCGATCGCCGATCAGGCGCGCACCATCCGTATCCCGGTGCACATGATCGAGACGATCAACAAGTTGAACCGCATTTCCCGTCAGATGCTCCAGCAGTATGGCCGCGAGGCTACGCCGGAGGAGCTGGCCAAGGAAATGGACATGCCGGAAGACAAGATCCGCAAGGTGATGAAGATCGCCAAGGAGCCGATCTCGATGGAAACCCCGATCGGCGACGACGAGGATTCCCATCTGGGCGACTTCATCGAGGACACCAACGTGGAGTCCCCGATCGAGAACACCACCAACATCAACTTGTCTGAAACCGTGCGTGACGTGCTGGCCGGCCTCACCCCGAGGGAAGCCAAGGTGCTGCGCATGCGCTTCGGCATCGACATGAACACTGACCACACCCTCGAGGAAGTGGGCAAGCAGTTCGACGTCACCCGCGAGCGTATCCGCCAGATCGAAGCGAAGGCGCTGCGCAAGCTGCGTCATCCGAGCCGGTCCGAGCAGCTGCGCAGTTTCCTGGATATCGATTGATCGATACCGGCGCATCGCGTTGAAACCCGACAGACCCCGCGCAAGCGGGGTTTGTTTTTTTGGGGCGGGTGGCGGCGCAGCGGATGGAGCGGATGTTCGAAGGGGTGGGGGATCGCTGGGCTGATCGCGTGATTTCGTTGCGTGTTTCGTAACTTAATTACGGATGTTTTTTCGGTGTTCTCCGCGGTGATGGTATTTTAATCAATGGCTTATGAGTTTAATGGGGTTGCGGTTCGCCGAAGATTGGCGTATAGATTCGTAACTTAACTCGTCCCGAAACTCAGGCCATGGCCCGTCCCCGTACCGTCCAGCTCCAGACGCTGTTCGACAACCTGCCTGCTGGCGAGGTCGTCTCAGCTGCCGATCTCGTCGATCGCCTGGGGGTTACCCGGACAACGTTGAGTCGTCTTGTCGCCGAGGCCGGGGACCGCCTGGTGCGACTTGGCCGCACCCGCGCCACGGCCTATGCCATCCGTCAGCAGACCGCCGCGGGCAGCGAGTGGCCGCTGTTCCGGCTGGGGCCGGACGCCACCCTTGAAGAACTGGGCACGGTCGTGGCACTCACGGGCGAGACCTTCCACGTGGCGACCACCGCCGCACGCCCCAATCTGACCCGTTCGCCAGACGAGACCGTCGATGGCCACTTCCCGGGGCTGCCGTGGTACCTGGACGACCTGCGGCCACAGGGTTTTCTCGGGCGTACGTTCGCGCATCGTCGCGGGCGTGACCTGGGCGTCCCCGACGACCTCAATCGATGGCAATTGGGTGACACGCTACAGGCGCTGGTGCGTGCAGGCGGCACCGAGATCGGTGATCTCCTGCTGGGCGGCGATGCCGTGCAGATGGCGTTGCGCGCGCTCGATGCGCCTGGCGATCATGTCCTGGCCGGGCAGCGCGCACGTCGTTATCCCGAGCGCGCGGCGGCGGCACTGGAAGGCGAAGACGTCGGATCGTCGCCGGGTGGCGAGCAACCGAAGTTCACTGCCACGGTGGAGCATGAGGGAGGGCGCTATGCGGCGCTGGTGAAGTTCGCGCAGCCCACCGCAGGCGAGGCCGCAGAACGCTGGGCAGACCTGCTGGTCTGCGAGCACCTCGCCCTGCAGTGCCTGCGCGACGCCGGCGTGCCGGCAGCAGCGTCCGAGATCCTCCAGACCGACACGCACACGTTCCTGGAAGTGCAGCGCTTCGACCGCACTGTCGACGTGCTCGGCCGGCGTGGCTTCGTCTCGCTGCTGGCGCTGTCCTCGGCCTTCGCTGGTGACGTGACCGTGGACTGGGGGACCGCCGCCGACGCGCTGCTGACGCAGGGCTGGGTCGATCGCGACACGCAGGCCGCGATGGGAAGGCTGCACGCGTTCGGCCGGCTGATCGGCAACAGCGACATGCATCAGGGCAATCTGGGTTTCCACCTGGTCGATCGCGGCCCGCTGCCGTTGGCGCCCGCGTATGACATGTTGCCGATGTCATTGGCACCCTCGCGCACAGGCGTGCTGCGTGCGGCTACGCCGCTCGCCTCCATCGCGCCGGAGCGCAGCGGCCAGCTCGCGCACCTGCACTGGGCAGCGCCGCTGGCGGTGGACTACTGGCAGCGCGTGGCGGGTTCGGCGCTGCTGCGCTCGGGCGGGCTGCGTGAGCTGGCGGCGGAGAATGCGCGTCGGGTGCAGGCGATGGGGCAGCGTTTTGGCTGATGTGAGGGTTGCAGTGGAAAGCGCCTACAGGCCTCCACTACACTGTGCGGCCGCAAGGGCCTATAGCTCAACGGTTAGAGCAGAGGACTCATAATCCTTTGGTTCCAGGTTCGAATCCTGGTGGGCCCACCAATTCAACCGGGGTGCGGTAGTTCTCGTTGTCTTCGCCATCCTTGGCGGGTTTTTCGTCTGCGTTGCGGACGTTGTCTCTTCCGTCTTGACGGTCTTCCTCGCGCCGGCCGCTCCTGAGCAGTCTTGCCACTGCCACTGCCGTTGCCAGTGCCGCTGCGGCTGCCGCTGCCGCTCGTCGGAGGATTCATCTGATCAACTCCCACCAAACAGTGCTCAGCGGTAACTCTGGCGCAAAGTGATTTTCTCGCTCTGTCGTAGTGATCGGCCGGCACCAGAAACGTCTATTGCCTAGTGCGTACAGCGCAGCTGGGATCGCATGGAAGAAGGCGCCCTCATGGCGTCTGCGCTTGAGCAACAATAGGAATATACAAAAACAGAAATGCCGCGCATTCTGTTTTTGTTAAGTGCGCGTCAACTATCGTTCCGCCCCGTTTGACGGCGCCATGAGTGGCTTTGCCGATTTCGCGATGTGGTTTTGCGCATCGCTTCCTGTGCGCGTGGCGGTAGTGCAGCGCAGTTTTCCATCGGCCATATGTGGTGGCTGTCAAAGAGGTTGATTCATGAAGTTTCTCACTATCCCGGCAGCCCTTGCCGCGACATTGCTTGTGTCCGGTTGCACAACCAGCAGCTGGATCCAGGCGGCCGGTGGCGTGATGCAGGCAAAGGATGACTATGACAAGCAGGCGCGCAACCAGCGCATCCGCGACGCCAACGCGGCGGCAGCGCGTGCGCGCCGGCAGTGAGCGCCGCCCCCATGACCAAGGCGATCCTGCTGGCGTGTGGTGTCTGCGCGGGTCTGTCCGCATGCATGCCCAGCGTTCTTCAATATGACCGCGGCAATCCGGTCGTGATCAGTTCGCTGCAGCAGGGGGCGACCCGCGAGTCAGTCCTGAGCGCCGCGGGACGGCCGCTGGATGCAATGGTGGTGCCCGGCATCAACGGCGTCTGCTACAACTATCTCCTGCGCAACCGCGGCAACACCTCGCCCTACTATGTGGTCTTCAACGCGCAGGGGCGCGTCGTCAACGCAGGCTATATCGCCTGCGAGAAGGCTCTCGCCGCGGGGTACCTGGATTCCAGTGAGCCAATCAAGCCGCGCTACTGATTGAACGACAACGCGATGCGCACGCGCGTCATCGCAACAGCGATGGCGCTTGGTCGATCCGCCACGCACCATTCAACGCGAGCACCACCGCGAACCTTCCGCACAGCAACACGTCGGCCTCGTTGTTCTCGCGCAGGTAGCGATCCGCCCCCGGCAGCATGAGTACCTCCACATCGCCGATGAAGTCATACCGCTCGTGATGCCGGGCGCGCACCATCACGCGATACGGCCCGCGAAGTGTGCGCACTACCGGCCGGGTTCCTGCGGCCTGCGCCGCCTTGATCAGGTCGATCACGTTGCCGCGCGGCATGCGCCAAACGATGCGCTCGGGTTGGCCGAACCACTCCAGCGCTTTCACCTCGCGGGTGTGCAGTGCGCGCGTGGGTGGCATGCGACCTAATGCCAGTGCTGCGCGGCGGCTGCGCAACGCACTCCACAGCATGCTGCCCACGATGAACAGCGCGGCCGCCATCAGGTACACGAACACCAGCCCGAACCACGGTGAGCTGTTGGGGATACCGAACAGCATGGCAAAGAAGATGAGCAGCATCACCCCCGTGATCCACTCGACCGTGTTGTTTCTTGTCGCCATGCCGGATCCCTTGAGTCACCCCGCAACACCCGGGGAGCCGGCCATTCTGACCCGGCAGGGGGCGCTCGTCAGCGGTTGGGTGACTTCTTTCGCAGGCTGAGGACGACGATGGCGATCACCGCTGCGATGGCGACCGGGATGAGCATCAAGCCGCCGATGATGATCCAGTGGTAGATACTGAAACTGCCCATGCGTAAGACCTTCCGTTGGTTGCTTCAATCCTACTATCTTTGTCCGTAGGCGGCATCGGGAACTGGGTGCTGGAGCCCATAAGCCGGAAAGGACGCTCGCATAACGCCTTTGGACCCCTATGCCATCCGGCACGTGGCCGGCGCCGCATCTGCCTGCTAGAAAGGCTGTCACGGACTTCCCCGGGGGTGATGCATGAAGCAACGCGTGTTGTCGGCCTGCGTGATGGCCCTGATCCCGTTCTGCGCCCAGGCGCAGATCGACCTGGCAAACCTGGACAAGGACATGGTCGGCCCACGCACCGAGGTCCTCGTGCTGGGCAGCGTGCACCTGAGCGAGCACGAGGCCTTCGATCCCAAGGCGCTGGATCCGCTGCTGGACAGGCTGGCGGCCTTCAAGCCCGGCTACATCACCATCGAAGCCATCAGCGGCGAGCAGTGCGATCTGGCCAAGCGCCATGCGGCGGTCTACGGCGATGACTACTGCGCCAGCACGGACACCGCGAAGACGGCCACGGGATTGGAGGTGCCGGCGGCGATCGTACAGGTCAACAGGACGTTGGCGGCCTGGCCGGCTGCCCCCACCGCCGCGCAGCCTCGCCAACTGGCCGCCCTGTTCCTTGCCGCTGGCGAACGGGCGTCTGCCTACGTGCAGTGGCTGCAGCTGCCCGTGGCCGAGCGACGCGCGGGCGACGGCCTGGACGGCAGCCTCGTCGAGCTGCTCAAGCAGATTCAAACGCGCAAGAACGAGAGCTACCAGATCGCTGCGGTCCTGGCCGCGCGGCTCGGTCTGCAGCGCGTGTACGCCGTCGACGACCATACCGGTGACAATCACCAGATCGCCGACCGCAAGGCGTTCAGCGCCGCGCTCCAGCAGGCGTGGAGTGGGTATGGCCCCACGTTCGATGCCATGACGGAACGCGAAGCGGCCTTCATCGCGTCCAACGATCTGCTCTCGCTGTATCGCAGCGTCAACGATCCCGCGGCGCTGCAGGTGCTCGCCGAGTCCAACGTGCGCCCGACACTGGCCGCCGTGTCACCGCAGCACTACCCCCAGATCTGGGTGCAGGGCTGGGAAATCCGCAATCTGCGCATGGTCGCCAACATTCTCGAGGTTGTGCGTGACCACCCCGGCTCCCGCGTCCTGTCCATCGTCGGTGCCTCGCACAAGCCGTGGTTCGATGGCTGGCTGGGGCAGGTCTCGGGGGTGGATATCGTGGACACGCAGGAAGTGCTAAAGGAGTAGGAGGGCACCGCCCGCAGCGCCCTCCACCTGCCTCAGAACCGATAGCCGACTTCCGCACCGACGATGCGCGGGCGGTCGATGGGACCGTAGTAGTTGCCGTCACGGCCGAACGCCAGGTTGTCGAAGATCAACCCGTTGATGCGTCGCTTGTTGGTCAGGTTGTCGACGTACACGCGCGTGCTCCACGGTCCGGTTTCATAACCGAGCTGCACGCCGAGGATGGCCACAGCCGGCTGGTAGGCGCGATTGCGTTCGTCCAGCGCCATGCGGCCATTGAACGATGACTCCACGCGCGCGAACAGCCCGGAGCGGTGCTGGTAGCGTGCGGCAAGATACGCCGTGTACTGCGGAGTGAGTTTGACGTCGTTGCCGGCCAGGCTTTCATTGGCGCCGACGAACAGCTTGCGGTACTCGGCGTCCACGTAGCCCGCGTTGGCGGTCAACGTCAGGCCGGGCAGGACCTCCAGCGCGCCTTCCAGCTCCACGCCGCGCGAGCGGATGCACGCATCCGAGCCTACGTAGTCGGAGGAGATCGGCCGGCCGTTGGCATCGGTGGCCAGCTGGATTTCCTGCCAGTTGTCCGAGGTGATGTGGAACACCGCGCCACCGATATGCCCCCGCCCGCCGAGCACGTTCATCTTGAAGCCGAGCTCGTGGCTCCACATCATTTCCGATTCGTAGCGCAGCACTTTGTCGTTGACGACGTCACTCTGCGCGGCCGCCAGATTGAAGCCGCCCGGAATGTAGCCCTTGGCGGATGCGGCGTAGAACGAGAGCGTGTCGCTGGCGTCGTAGCGCAGTGACACGCGTGGCAGCGTGGCAGTGAAGGTGTGTGCGAGCTCGGCATCGCGATAGAACACCAGGCCGCCCGGGCCCAGATCGAGCGTGCCTTCGCGCTGGCGGGTGGAGCGCTTGGCCTGCTCATGGCGCAGGCCAACGCTGGCGGTCAGTTTCGGCAGCGAGGGTGGGGTGTAGCTGGCCGTGCCGAACACGCTGTAGTCCTGGCCATCCGAGCCCTGCAGCGGAGCGAGGTCATAGCTGCCTAGGCCGCGCAACGGCGGGCCGACCAGCGTGCCCAGGATGGAGTCCTTGTGGTGCCGGTAGGTGGAGATGCCGGCGATGTAGGTCAGGGCCTGATCGCTGGGGGAGCTGAAGCGCAGCTCGCCGTTCCAGCTGTGCTGTTTGTCGTAGATGCGGCCGGCCAGCGCGGGTGTGGCGGTCATGTCAAAGTCGTAGCCGGCGGAGGTGTCCTCCTCTTGGCGGTAGGACAGGGCCGCATCCAGAGTGCCGCCGGACAATTGCCATTGCGCGCTGGTGCCGGCGACGGTTTCATTCTTGGTGGTGCGCTTGGGCGCATCGTTGATGTAGGTGAAGTCACCGGTACCACGGCCGCCGTTGTAGAGATCGCCGTAGGTGCGGTTATACAGGCCGACATCCAGCGGCAGATATTCGTACTCGAACATCCCGGGTGCACGCGTGCCCAGGTGATAGGCGATCGCATTGATGGCCAGCGTATCGGTCGGCTCCCAGCGAAGTTTGCCCTGCAGGTAGGTTTCCTGGACCTTGCCTTTTACGCCATTGAAAGGCGTGAGGTTCTTGAGGTGGCTGTCTTCGTCCGAGGCCATGAACGCCATCGAGCCGAACAACCGGTCGCTCTTGCCAAGCGCGCCGCCGAGGAAGCCATCCACGCTGCGGCCATGACCGTTGCTGAAGGAGGTCAGCCCGACATTCACCTCACCTTCGGTCGTCGCCGACGGTGCGCGCGTGCGCACCAGCACCAGGCCGGATTCGCTGTTGGCACCGTACAGCGTGCCCTGTGGCCCGCGCAGGATCTCCACCGACTCGACATGGTTCAACACCGCGTTGCTCAGTTCGCGGAACGGGATGCCGTCGATGTAGACCGAGGCGCGGTTGACCAGAAACGGGTTGGACTCGATGCCGCGGATGGAGATGAACATGTCGCTGAGCTGGCCCATCACGTTGAACTTCACGTTAGGCGCCAGCTTGTCCAGGTCGCGGAACTCGGTGACGTGCGCTTCCTTGAGCGCTTCGCGGTCGAGCACGGTGACCGACATGTCACTCTTGAGGTACGGGGTATCGCGTTTGCTGCCGGTGACCACGATGCCGTCCAGCTCGGTGGCCTTGGCGGGTGGGGTGGACTGGGCCTGGGCGGGCGCACTGGGCAGCAACTGAAGCGCGGCGAGCACGGCGCCGGCAAGTACAGCGTGTTTCACGAGGAGCCTCTGGGGTGGTGGCGCGCACCACGGTGATGGGGAGGAATCGCAAATGTTATTGTGTAACAATGAGGTGCTGCCGCTCCATTCCCGGCAGGGCGGATCCAGAACTGGACACCTGATGACCTGCGCCACTGCCACGCCAGCGACAGCGGTGGCCGCCCGTGTGGCGGCCGAAGCCGGCCGTCCGCTGGACGCCTGCGTCGGCAGCGCCGACGGCTCGGTGCTGATGCTCCGCCATGCGTTTGCGGCGGCGCAGGGCACGATGGGTGAGGGTGGTGCGCTGCGCATCGGGCTGCTCACGGCGGGCGGCGGCACCCTGTATCAGCGCACGGCGCTCGGACGCATCGCGCAGCCCTGGTGCGCAGGCGCGTTCAATGTTGTGTTGCCGGACTGCCCAGGCGAATTCCGCAGCCCAGCGCTGGCGCTGCTGGGCCTGGCCATCGACGCGCGGCATCTGCAGGGGCACGACGTGCGCTTGGAGCAGCTGCATCGCGCAGCATCGGCGCTGCATGGGGACCCGGTGATCGCCTCGGTGATGGGGGCGCTATGGCACTGCGCTGAAGCGCATGCAGGCTCAGCCGCGTTCTTCGAGCACGGTGTCGATCTGGTGCTGAAGCGGTTGGCGGGACTTCCGGTTGCGTCGCCCCCGACGCGACGCGCGTTGTCGCCGGCGCACGTCAAGCGCGTGCAGGAACTGATCGATGCCCATCTCGGCGACGATCTGGGCGTCGCCCGCATGGCGCAGGAAGTCGGGCAGGAAGCCAGTGGCTTCAGTCGTGGCTTCCGGCTGGCGACCGGCATGACGCCCTACGCGTACCTCACCTGGCGCCGGATGGAAGCGGCCAAGCCGATGCTGCTGGCCGGCCGCAGCGTCACCGAGGTCGCCCTGGCGATGGGCTATGCCAACCCCGGCAAGTTCGCCGCGGCGTTCCGGCGGGTGACCGGGCAGCCACCGTCGCGCTGGGCAGGCAACGCGCGAGGTGAACTGGCTGGCCATGTTTGAGGCCATCGGAGGACTGCGCTATCCTGCGCGCCGCTTCCACTGCCCCGGCAGGACCCTTGTGATGACGCCACCCTGATACCGCGTTGACGACGCGCCGGCCCTTGCGCTGGCTCAGGGAGTGCTTTGTCTTCATCACACAACGCGCCGTGCGCATCGCCGGTGCGTGGAGTCTGTCCATGTCTGTGTCCTATCCGCTGCGCCAGCAATGGCTCGGCAACATCCGCGGTGATCTGCTGTCCGGCGCCGTGGTCGCCCTCGCGCTGATTCCCGAAGCGATCGCGTTTTCCATCATTGCCGGGGTCGACCCCAAGGTCGGTCTGTACGCTTCGTTCTGCATCGCGGTGGTCACCGCCATCGCCGGCGGCCGGCCGGGCATGATCTCCGCGGCCACCGGCGCGATGGCGCTGGTGATGGTCGATCTGGTCCGCGACCACGGCCTGCAGTATCTGCTGGCCGCGACGATCCTGGCCGGGCTGCTGCAGATCGTCGCCGGCGCGCTCAAGCTGGGTGCCCTGATGCGCTTCGTCTCGCGCTCGGTGATCACCGGCTTCGTCAACGCGTTGGCCATCCTGATCTTCCTTGCGCAGTTGCCCGAGCTGATCGGGATGCCATGGACGGTGTACGCCGTGTGCGCGGCCGGTCTGGCGATCATCTACCTGCTGCCGCTGCTGACCCGGGCGGTGCCTTCGCCGCTGGTGGCGATCGTGGTGCTCACCGGGCTGTCGATCTGGCTGGGCCTGGACATCCGCACCGTCGGCGACATGGGCGCGCTGCCGGACAGCCTGCCGACCTTCCTGCTCCCCGATGTGCCGCTCACCTGGGAGACCCTGCGCATCCTGCTGCCGGTCTCGGCCACGCTGGCGGTGGTGGGGCTGCTGGAGTCGATGATGACCGCGCAGATCGTGGAAGACATGACCGACACCCCCAGCCAGCGCAACCGTGAGTGCGCTGGACAGGGCCTGGCCAACATCACCGCCGGGCTGTTCGGCGGCATGGGCGGCTGCGCGATGATCGGGCAGTCGGTGATCAATGTGTCCTCCGGCGGCCGTGGCCGGTTGTCCTGCCTGGTGGCGGGCGTGCTGTTGCTGCTGCTGGTGGTCTACGGCGCGGAGTGGGTCCGGCAGATTCCGATGGCCGCGCTGGTCGCGGTGATGATCATGGTCAGCATCGGCACCTTCCACTGGCGCTCGTTCGCCGAGTTCCGGCTGCATCCCAAGAGCTCCTCGCTGGTGATGCTGGGCACGGTGATCGTGACGGTCGCCACGCATGACCTGGCCAAGGGCGTGCTCACCGGGGTGCTGCTGTCGGCGCTGTTCTTCGCCCGCAAGGTCGGCCGGATGCTGGACATCGCCGATGCCGAAGCCGCCGAGGGCAGCCGTGTCTACACGGTCCGCGGGCAGGTGTTCTTCGCCTCGGCCGGGCAGTTCGCGG
The DNA here is from genome assembly GCF_030128875.1 of Stenotrophomonas sp. BIO128-Bstrain. Classification (NCBI taxonomy): domain Bacteria; kingdom Pseudomonadati; phylum Pseudomonadota; class Gammaproteobacteria; order Lysobacterales; family Lysobacteraceae; genus Stenotrophomonas; species Stenotrophomonas sp. BIO128-Bstrain. Next base: position 4,376,412 of record NZ_CP124620.1, read on the forward strand.
CGGCCTTCGATCTGCTGCATGTGCCCGAGCGCGTGGTCATCGATCTGAGCAACGCGCACTTCTGGGACCTCAGTGCGGTCGGTGCACTGGAGCGGGTGGCCGGCAAGCTGCGCGCGCGTGGCGCTAGCGTGGAGGTGATCGGACTCAATGCCGCCAGCCAGACGCTGGTGGAGCGGCTGGGGCGTGGCGAGCGCGGCGCGGGCGTTCACTGAACACGGTCAGGAATCGGCGCTAAACATCGGGCCGATCACGCCGTTATCCAGCTGAGTCCCTTCTCTGGGCCGGCGCCGTCAGGGTGCCGGCAGGTGGTATCTCCACAGAGCAGGGCGGTGGCATCGATCCCCGCTGGCCGCGCCGTGACTGCACCGCGCGCGTGCCGGCCCGCAATGGACTGCGTGTTTCCGTGGCGGCGCACGCGTGCGTCCGCCGGTATGCCCTTTTTCCGGAACCGCCCCCCATGCCCGTGTCCCGCCCCACCGCGTCCAAGCGCCCTGGCAGCATCGCCAACCGACTGATGCTGGGTACGGCGTTGATCGCCATGCTCTGCTTCGGTGTCACCGCCGCCATCAGCTATCGCGAAGCCAGCGCGTCGCTGGTCGATGCCTCACGCCACACCATGCAGAGCGAGGCCCAGGCCGAAGCGCTGCGGGTGAGTGGTGATCTTTCCAGTGCCTTCGCCACCAGCCAGGCGCTGGCGCAGAACCTGCTGGTGCAGCGCGCCGCGGGTACGCTGTCGCGGGCGACGGTCGCCGCCGTGATCCACCAGCAGGTGCAGGTACACCCGGAGTGGGTCGGGTTCGGCACGCTGTGGGAGCCGGAAGCCTTCGATGGAAAGGACACCGAGTTCGTCGGTGCCGAGGCACACGATGATACCGGCCGCTTCATGAGCTACTGGGCCTGGCACGACGGTACGCCGATGCAGGATGCGCTGAAGGGCTACGACGTGCCCGGCGACGGCGACTGGTATCTCAAGCCAAAGGAGTTGAAGCGGCAGACGGTGGCCGAGCCTTATACGTACGAGATCGGTGGCCAGAAGGTGCTGATGACCACGCTGTCCACCCCGGTGATCGATGACGGCACCTTCCTCGGCGTGGTGACGGTGGATTTCGCGCTGGCCGCACTGCAGAAGCACCTGGCCGCGTTGCGCCCGATGGGTGAAGGTCACGTTGAACTGATCTCGCCCGGCGGCATCGTGCTGGCCGCGGAGGACCCGAACGAGATCGGCAAGCGTCGCGAGGATGCGGTGACCACGCAGGTGTTGGCCGCGGTGAAGGCGGACAAGACCTTCGATGCCTTCGAACCGGATGCGGCCGGCAACGTAAAGGCCTATGTGCCGCTGCGCATCGGTGGCAGCCAGGAGCATTTCGCGCTCGGTGTGATCGTGCCGCACGCGCTGATCACCGCGCAGGCACGTGCGCTGCTGTGGATCATTCTCGCCGTTGGCCTGGGCGCGGCGCTGGTGCTCAGCGGCAGCGTGTACGTGCTGCTGCGCCGCCAGGCGATCCGTCCGTTGGCCGATGCGGTACGCCTGTCCGCCGAGGTGGCCGAAGGCCGTCTGGACACGCCGCTGCCGCCCGCGCGCAACGACGAAGTCGGGCGCCTGCTCGAATCGATGCAGCGCATGCGCAGCCAGCTGCGCGCCGTGATGGCGGCGCAGGGCGAGATGGCCCAGCGCCACGACGCCGGTGAGTTGAGCTACCGCATGGACGCGCAGGCCTTCCCCGGCGAGTACGGCAAGATGGTGGAAGACACCAATCAGCTGGTTGGCGCCAACATCGCGGTCACGCGCCGTCTGGTCGAGGTGATGCAGCGCTACGCGGTCGGTGACCTGAGCCAGGACATGGACCGCCTGCCCGGCGAGCAGGCCGCCTTTACCGCGGCGATGGATACCACCAAGGCCAACCTGCGCGCCATCAATACCCAGATCGGGGACCTGGCCGGCGCGGCGGCGGTGGGCGATTTCAGCCAGCGTGGTGACGTGGTGCGCTTCGACCACGACTTCCGCGCCATGGTCGAAAACCTCAACACGATGATGCAGGTCAGTGATGACAATCTGCAGCAGATTTCCGCGCTGCTGCGCGCCATCGCAGCGGGTGATCTCACGGCACGCATGCGCGGTGAGTTCCATGGCGTGTTCGCCGGGATGCGTGACGACGCCGATACCACGGTCGCGCAGCTGACCGATATCGTCGGCCGCATCCAGCAGGCCACCGGCAGCATCAACCTGGCCGCCGGTGAGATCGCCGCGGGCAACAGCGATCTGTCGCGCCGCACCGAGCAGCAGGCCGCCAGCCTGGAAGAGACCGCCGCCTCTATGGAGGAGCTCACCTCCACGGTCCGGCAGAACGCGGACCATGCGGTGCAGGCCAACCAGCTCGCCGCCGGTGCTGCCGAGGTGGCCTCGCAGGGCGGTGTGGTGGTCGGCCAGGTGGTGACCACCATGGCCGGCATCGAGGCCTCGTCCAAGCGTATCGCCGAGATCATCTCGGTGATCGACGGCATTGCCTTCCAGACCAACATCCTGGCCTTGAACGCCGCCGTCGAAGCAGCCCGGGCCGGCGAGCAGGGCCGTGGTTTCGCGGTGGTGGCCACGGAAGTGCGCGCGCTGGCCCAGCGCTCGGCGGGCGCCGCCAAGGAGATCAAGACGTTGATCGACGACTCGGTGACCCAGGTCAGTGCGGGCTCGGCACTGGTGCAGACCGCTGGCCGCACGATGGAGGAGATCGTCACCGGCGTGCGTCGGGTCAACGACATCATGGCCGAGATCTCGGCCGCCTCGAAAGAGCAGTCTGCCGGCATCGAGCAGGTCAACCAGACCATCACCCAGATGGACGAAACCACACAGCAGAATGCCGCGCTGGTGGAGGAAGCCACGGCGGCGGCGCGTGCGATGGAGGAGCAGGCCCAGCAGCTGGGTACTGCGGTAGCGATCTTCCGCCTGCAGTCCAGTGCTGGTGCGGCCAGCACATCGGCACGCCGGGCCGCGCCCGCGCGCAGCACCGCGCGGATGCCGGCAGCGGCCGTGGCCGGAGACGGGGACGACTGGCAGACCTTCTGATCCTGCCCGGCGTGCCACATCCCATGGCGCGCCGGGTCGCGTGATTCACCGGATGCTCACCGCGCTGCATTGGTAATCGGCGCTATCCTTTGCAGGCATGGTGAGCACATGACCTCCCGTTCCGACCGGCTTGGCCTGACCGCGCTGACTGCCCTGGTGGTCGGGTCGATGATCGGTGCCGGCATCTTCTCGCTGCCGCAGAACATCGCGCGCAGCGCCGGCCCGGGCGTGGCATTGATCGGCTGGATGATCAGCGGGCTGGGCATGTTGATGCTGGCCTTCGTGTTCCAGAACCTGGCCAACCGCAAGCCCGAGCTGGATACCGGCATCTATGCGTACGCGCGGGCCGGGTTCGGCGATTACATCGGCTTCTCGGCAGCCTGGGGCTACTGGGTCTGTTCGCTGCTGGGCAACGTCAGCTATTTCGTGCTGATCTTCAGTGGCCTGGGCTATTTCGTGCCGGCCTTCGGTGAGGGCAATACCTGGCAGGCGGTGGCGTGTGCGTCCGTGCTGCTGTGGTCGATGCACGCAATGATCCTGCGCGGCATCCGCCAGGCCGCGCTGGTCAATGCCGTCGTCACCGTGGCCAAGATCGTGCCGATCGTGGTGTTCCTGATCATCGCCGCGGTCGGTTTCAAGGCCGATATCTTCACCGGCGACTTCTGGGGCACGGCAGAACTTGGCAGCGTGGGCGAACAGCTGCGCGGCATGATGCTGATCACGGTGTGGGTGTTCATCGGCATCGAGGGCGCCAGCATCTACTCGCGGCGTGCGGCCAGGCGCTCGGATGTCGGGCGCGCGACCATCATCGGGTTCCTGTGCGTGCTTGCGCTGCTGATGCTGGTCAATCTGCTCTCGATGGGGGTGCTGCGCCAGGACGCCCTGGCCCATGCACGCAACCCCTCGATGGCCTTCGTGCTGGAAGCCATCGTCGGGCCCTGGGGCGCCACCTTGATCATCATCGGCATGATCGTCTCGGTGCTGGGGGCGTTGCTGGCGTGGGTACTGCTGTGCGCCGAAGTGCTGTACGCAGCGGCGGGGGATGGCACGATGCCCGCCTTCCTCGGGCGTGAGAACGCGCGCCAGGTGCCGGCCAATGCGCTGTGGCTCACCAACGGGCTGATCCAGCTGTTTCTGATCATCACGCTGTTCAGTGCCGGCACCTATACCAGCCTGGTGCTGCTGGGCGCGTCGATGAGCCTGGTGCCGTATCTGTTCTCGGCCGGTTACGGCGCCCTGCTCGCACTGCGCGGGGAAACCTATGCCGGGCAGCGCGGGCTGCGGGCCCGCGATCTGCTGGTGGCCGGGCTGGCAACGCTGTACGCGCTGTGGCTGGTCTATGCCGGCGGGCTGTCCCAGGTGCTGCTGTCGGTACTGCTGTATGCGCCTGGCATCGCCATGTTCGCCGCCGCCAAGCACCAGCATGGGCAGCGGATATTCACCCGGGCCGAGCAGGTGATCGTGGCGGGCGTGATCGTTGTTGCCTGCTGGGCGGCGTGGGGTCTGTACCAGGGTCATCTTCACCTGGCCTGAGCGCGCCGGATCGGCTCAGCCTTCCCGGTTGCCGCGCGCCCCCCGTTCGGTCAGCAGATCGATCTGCTGTTGCTGCTGTTTCAGGTGGTGTCTGGGAAACCGCGACGTCCCAGCCGCAGCGCGAGGTGGACCAGCACGATCAGGACCGGCACTTCCACCAATGGCCCGATCACGGCGGCGAACGCGACCGGTGAGCCCAGCCCGAAGGCGGCGATCGCCACCGCGATGGCCAGCTCGAAGTTGTTGCCGGTCGCGGTGAAGGCGATCGCCGTGGTGCGCGGGTAGTCGCGTGCGATCCAGCGGCCCATGACGAAGCTCATCAGGAACTGCACGAAGAAGTAGATCGTCAGCGGGATGGCGATACGCACCGCATCCAGCGGAATGCGCAGGACGTCACCCCCCTTGAGGCTGAACATCGCCACGATGGTGAACAACAGCGCGACCAGCGTGATCGGGCTGATCGCGGGCAGGAAACGGGTTTCGTACCACGCGGCCCCGCGCAGCCGCAGCAGTACCCGTCGGCCAAGGTAGCCCGCTGCGAAGGGAATGCCCAGGTACACCAGCACCGCGCCGGCGATGGTCCATGTGCTGACATCGATCACGCTGCGCTGTAGCCCGAACAACGGCGGCAGCACGGTCAGGAACAGCCACGCATAGACGCTGAAGAAGGTGATCTGGAACAGCGAGTTGAACGCGACCAGGCCGGCCACGTACTGATTGTCGCCGCGCGCCAGCTGGTTCCAGACCAGCACCATGGCGATGCAGCGGGCCAGCCCGATCAGGATCAGCCCGGTCATGTATTCCGGCCGGTCGTGCAGGAACAGCGCGGCCAGCGCGAACATCAGCACCGGCCCCACCACCCAGTTCTGCAGCAGCGACAGCGCCAGCACGCGCTTGTCGGCGAAGACGGCGGGCAGGGCCTCGTACTTCACCTTGGCCAGCGGCGGGTACATCATCAGGATCAGCCCCGCGGCGATGGGCAGGTTGGTGCCGCCCAGGGTCATGGCCTCCAGCGCGGCGGGCAGGCCGTCGAACAGCGTCCCCAGCGTCACGCCAAGCGCCATCGCCGCGAAGATCCACAGCGTCAGCCAGCGGTCCAGGAATGACAACCGGGAAGAGGCGGGCGTCGTCATCGCAACAGGCGCGGTCATCTAGGTGTCAGCGCGGCGGCGCGCATTGGCCGCCTGGGCCACAGTCCGCCTCGCCGGCGCAGCAGTTTTCGGTCAGGTAACCGATCAGGCCATTCATCGCCTCGAAATCGGCGCGGTAGCAGATGCTGCGTCCGCGTGGCTCGGCGTTGACCAGTCCGGCTGCGCTCAGCTCCTTGAGATGGAACGACAGGGTGGCACCGGGCAGGCCCAGTTCGGTGGCGATCTCGCCGGCCAACCGGCCGCCGCGGCCGGCCTGGACCAACAGACGGAAGACACTGAGGCGGGTGGCATGGCCGAGCGCGGCCAGGGCGTGGGTTGCGGTTTTATGTTCCATGTTTCTAGAATAATCGAACAAATCATCCGGAGCAACCCGATGTCCCGCTTGCCATACCTGACCGCTGCGGCGGTCGACATCCCCGATCCCGCGCGGTTGTCGACGCGTGCCAGTGACCATCCGCCGCGCATTCTGGTTCTGTTTGGCTCACTGCGCCCGCAGTCGTACAGCCGGCGGCTCGCCAGGGAGGTGGAACGTCTTCTGCAGCACTTCGGCGCCGAGGTCCGCGTGTTCGATCCGCACGAGCTGCCGATGGTCGACGCGGTGGATGCCGACCACCCCAAGGTCCAACAGCTTCGTGCCTGGTCGCACTGGTCCGAAGGCCAGGTCTGGATCAGCCCGGAACGTCACGGCACCCTCAGTGCGGTGTTCAAGAATCAGATCGACTGGCTGCCGTTGTCCGAAGGCAGCGTACGCCCCACGCAGGGCCGCACCCTGGCGGTAATGCAGGTGTGTGGCGGCTCGCAGTCCTTCAATGTGGTCAACGCATTGCGGGTGCTCGGGCGCTGGATGCGGATGGTGACCATCCCCAACCAGTCTTCGGTTCCCAAGGCTTGGCAGGAGTTCGATACGGACGGCCGGATGAAGCCCTCGGCGTACTACGACCGCGTGGTGGACGTGGTCGAGGAGCTGGTGAAGTTCACCCTGCTGGTGCGTGACCACAGCGACTACCTGACCGACCGATACAGTGAACGCAAGGACGACGTGTACGCGGCGCAGTTGGCCCGTACTGCCGGCGTGGTGGAGCCGGTCCCGCCACCGCCGCCGCTCGCCGTGGGAGACCGCGCATGAAGGCGGTCATCTATCACAACCCCGCCTGCGCGACCTCGCGCAATGTGCTCGCGCTGATGCGCCATGCCGGCGTCGAACCGGAGGTGGTGGAGTACCTGCGGACCCCGCCGGATCGCGCGCGTTTGATCGCACTGATCGCGGCGGCGGGGCTGCAGGTGCGCGATGCGCTGCGGGAGAAGGGCACGCCCTACGCCGCACTGGGCCTGGCCGATCCGGCGCTCGACGACGCGCAGTTGCTCGATGCGATGTTCGCGCATCCGATCCTGATCAACCGGCCGTTCGTGCAGACAGATCGCGGGGTGCGCCTGGCGCGGCCCTCGGAGACCGTGCTGGAGATTCTGCCACCGGTGCATGCTCCGTTCCGCAAGGAAGACGGCGAGGTGGTGATCGACGCCCAGGGCCGGCGCCCCACAAAAAAGCCCGGTCAATGACCGGGCTCTTCATCCACGCCTGCGCGCTGCTTACCAGCGCATGCCGGCGAAGGGGTTCCAGCTGGTGTCGCCCTTCACTTTTTCCAGGTAGTACGAATAGTTGGTGGTCAGCGCGATCAACACCGACCAGGCCACCCCGATCGCACGGCCGACCACGTCCGGCAGGAACGCCACGACGACCATCAGCACCAGGGTGATGCCCAGGATGGTCAGCGCCTTGCGCCACATGCCCACGATCAGCAGGTAGATCCAGCTGAAGAACAGGGCGTAGAAGTTGAAGTTGACCTTGATCTTCTGGCCGAACGGCAGCGTCTTGTACGCCGCCTTGAAGGTCGGCGTATTGGGGGCGCCGTGCTGTTCGAAGAAGTTGAAGCGGAACTGCCACTTGGGGCTGTAGGGGGAAGCAGTGTTGGAATCCATATCCGAATCGTTTGTTGAAAACGATTACATGATACCGACAAGCTCTTGATTGGCGCCAATTTTTCGACGCTTGCGGGCACTCTTGGAAGGGACTGCGGGCACCGTCACACATTCGTCCCGGTTTTCCGATAGGGTGCGCAATCCGCGCGGCCGGAAGCCCCGCGGGTCATGAGAAGTCAGCGAGATGCCAGACCATGTCCATTGATGTGATGTCCCCCGAGCGCCCTGTGGCAGGACCGCAGATCACGCCGTGCCCGGTCGCCACCCAGGCGCAACACCTGCTTGCCCAGCTGCAGTTCTCGCAGGTGAGCGCGCGTGCGCTGTCGCGCCCGCCGGTCGACACCGACCTGGCCATCGCCGCCACCGTCGCCTGAGCCCAACGCGCCACTGCACGCCGGTGCGCCCTGTCGTCCAAACGCACGCCCGCTCCCCCGCCCACGGGATGGAAAACCGCGCAACATCGGCCCATCTGGCCCCGCACCGGGGCCGTTGGAACGGTGTCCATCGCCATGCGGGGCCTGGACCGGCCGCCTGCAAGATGAATGGGCAGAGGCCCATGGCACAGGGCCTGCGCGGCGGTGCCTGTGCGGGGCGCTCCACTTGTCTCGATCCAAAAGCTGAATGCGGAGAAATGCCCGGTCAGCCCTTCGCGCGCACCTTACATTTCGCGCCATAGACTGAGCCGCATTTTTCGTCTCAAGTCGGTTTGGAGAGTTCGTGGGTTCCGGTAGTCACAGACATACGCTGCGTGCCGGTCTCCGGCCCGCACCGACAGGACGCATGCGTGCCAGCGCGCACGCCGGGCTCAGGACGCCCCCTTCCGCACTTGGCACCCCCGGCCTGGCACGCCCTGCACAGGGACACCGCGCATGAGTACCCAGACCCTCAACGCCCCGCTGGATGCCGGCCGGGCGACGTTGCCGGCCGAGTCGCCGTTGCCGATGCCCGAGCAGTCGCTGCGCGAAGGCCGGCTGCAGGTGCCACGCCAGCGCACCTCGCCGCGGATGATCGGGCTGCGCCGTTTCTACATCCTGGGCGGCACCGCGGCGATGACCGCTGCAGCGAGCCGGATGATGTGGAAGGTGCTGGCCGTCAACGGCATCAGCGTGCTCGAGGCCTGCCTGCTGGTGCTGTTCGTGGGCCTGTTCGCGTGGATCGCACTGTCGTTTGCCGGCGCCGTGGCGGGCTTCCTGACCGCCGTGTTCGATCGGGGCTACAAGCTGGGCATCGACCCGGACGCACCGCTGCCGACCGTGCACACGCGCACCGCGCTGCTGATGCCCACCTACAACGAAGATCCGCGCCGGCTGCTGGCCGGCCTGCAGGCGATCTACGAGTCAGTGGCCGAGACCGGGCAGCTGGCGAACTTCGATTTCTACGTGCTCAGCGACACCCGGCGCGATGACATCGGGCAGGCCGAAGAAGCGGCCTACCGCGCCCTGTGCGATGCCGTGGGCGGCCATGACCGCATTTTCTACCGTCGCCGCGGCGACAACAGCGGGCGCAAGGCCGGCAACATCGCCGATTGGGTCCGCCGCTTCGGCGGCGCTTACCCGCAGATGCTGATCCTGGACGCCGACAGCCTGATGACCGGCGACACCATCGTGCGCCTGGTCGCAGGGATGGAGCACAACCCGGATGTCGGGCTGATCCAGACCCTGCCGGCGGTGGTCGGCGGGCGCACCCTGTTTGCCCGCATGCAGCAGTTCGGCGGGCGCGTCTACGGCCCGGTGATCGGCCGCGGCGTGGCGTGGTGGCATGGCGCGGAGAGCAACTACTGGGGCCACAACGCGATCATCCGCACCCAGGCCTTCGCCGAGCAGGCCGGCCTGCCGTCGCTGCCGGGCAAGGAGCCGTTTGGCGGGCATGTGCTCAGCCACGATTTCGTCGAAGCCGCGCTGATGCGCCGCGGCGGCTGGGCCACCCACATGGTGCCGTACCTCAAAGGCAGCTATGAGGAAGGCCCGCCGACCCTTACCGACCTGCTGGTCCGTGACCGCCGCTGGTGCCAGGGCAACCTGCAGCACGCCAAGGTGGTTGGCTCCAAGGGCCTGCACTGGGTCAGCCGCATGCACATGCTGGTCGGCATCGGTCACTACTTCACCGCGCCGATGTGGGCCATGCTGATGTTGATCGGCATCGCGATCCCGCTGTTCCAGGGCGGCATCGACCTCAATGAAGTACTGCATCTCTCGCCGGGCGTTTACTGGCGCCACCAGGACGAGACGCAGGTGATCCGCATGTTCGCGATCACCATGGTGGTGCTGCTCTCGCCCAAGGTACTGGGCTATCTGGCCATGCTGCTGGAGCCGGTGGAACGCCGCGGCTGCGGTGGCACGATCCGCGCCTTCATCTCGATGCTGCTGGAGACCATCCTTGCCGCGCTGATGGCGCCGGTGGTGATGTACGTGCAGTCGCGCGGCGTGGCAGAAGTGCTGGCCGGCAAGGACTCGGGCTGGGATGCGCAGCAGCGCGACGATGGCGGAGTGTCCTGGCTGGCACTGGCACGTGGCTATGGCGGGCTGAGCGTGTTCGGTCTGTTCATGGGGGCACTGGCCTATGCGGTCTCGCCCTCGCTGGCGGCGTGGATGGCGCCGGTGGTGATCGGCATGGTGCTGGCGATTCCGGTGGTGGGCTTCACCTCCTCGCGCACCGCCGGCGTGTGGATGCACCGGCTGGGCCTGATGGAAATCCCGGAAGAATCGGCACCGCCCAAGGTGCTGGTGCGCGCGGCCGAGCTGCGCCGTGCGGCTGCCGAGGCGCACCCGGCCGGCTGAGCCCTGCGTTGCCGCGATCAGCGCCCCATTGCAGCGGGGCGCGGTCATAATGCGGCTTGATCGTACTGGAGCCGCCTGATGCTGGATACCGTGGAAAACGAAACCGGCGCCGACCCGCAGTGGTCGGTGCTGTGGCTGCATGGCCTGGGTGCCGATGGCCATGACTTCGCCCCGATCGTGCCCGAGCTGGTGCGCCCGCACTGGCCGGCGATCCGCTTCGTGTTCCCGCATGCGCCGGTGCAGCCGATCACGATCAACAACGGCGTGCCGATGCGCGCGTGGTACGACATCGTCAGCATGGATTTTCGCTCGCGCGCCGACAGCGCCGGCGTGGATGCCTCGATCGTGGAACTGGAACTGCTGATCGAGCGCGAGATCGCCCGCGGCATTCCGGCCGAGCGCATCCTGCTGGCCGGCTTCTCCCAGGGCGGGGCGGTGATCCTCAGCGCGCTGCTGCGCCGCACCCGTCCGCTGGCCGGGCTGATCGCGCTGTCGACCTATCTGCCCGACCCGGCCAAGGCTGCGGCCGCGCGCGTGGCCGGCGCAATCAGCGTGCCGGTATTCATGGCCCATGGCACGCAGGATCCGGTGATTCCGGTGGCGATCGCCGAGCACACCGCACAGACGCTGAGCGCGCTCGGCCTGCCGGTGGAGTGGCACACCTACACGATGGCCCACCAGGTCTGTGCCGACGAGCTCGACGCACTGGGCAACTGGCTCGAGGCGCGCTTGGCCGCCTGACGCCATGAACGACCCGCGCCAGCAGTCCTGGTTGCCCGAGCTGTGCCGCCTGCCGCGACTGGCGGCGATGCTCGGGTTGGCCGAGCTGGTGGTCGTGGTGGTGGCGCTGGCACCCGATGGCAGCCGCCACTGGACGCTGCCGGACTTCCTGTCCGCCAGCGGCTTCGCGTTGTGGCTGGCGCTGGCAGTGACGGTCAGCCTGTGCAGCGTGCGCGCCATGCTCTCGCGCCTGCCCGAGGTGCCGGGCATGGTGCTGGTGGTGATGATGACCGGCCTGATCGCCGGCGCGTGCGCGGCGATCGTGCATGCGTTGTACGGGGTGATCGGCGGCGGCAGCTTCGCCCAGACCGTCGGCTTCTGGCGGTTCACGCTGGGCAGCGCGGCGATGACCGCATTGATCAGCGCACTGGCGCTGCGCTACTTCTACGTCAGTGATCGTGGCAGCGCGCAGATGCTGGCCAATGCACGGGCCCAGGCCGATGCGCTGCAGGCGCGGATCCGGCCGCATTTCCTCTTCAACAGCATGAACCTGATCGCCAGCCTGCTGCGCCGCGATCCGGACGTGGCCGAGCGCGCGGTCCTGGACTTGTCCGACCTGTTCCGTGCCGCGCTGGGTGCCGGCGATGGCGACTCCACCCTGCAGGCCGAGTGCGAACTGGCCGAGCAGTATCTGTCGATCGAATCGCTGCGCCTGGGCGAACGCCTGAAGGTGATCTGGCTGCGCGACGAGCCGTTGCCATGGTCGTTGCCGATGCCGCGGCTGGTGCTGCAACCGCTGGTCGAGAACGCGGTGCTGCACGGCATCTCACGGGTGCCTGCCGGCGGCACGATCGTGCTGGCGCTGTCCAGCGACGGCACCCAGCTGCGCATCCGGGTGCGCAACCCGGCGCCGGATCCGGCCACCCGCGGGCTGCCGCTGCTGCAGGGCGCAGGCCACGCACAACGCAACATCGCCCACCGCCTGGCTTGGCGCTTCGGCCCGGCCGCGCGGATGACGGGGGCGTGGGCCGACGGCTACTATGCTTGCGAAATCACGGTCCCGGTCCAGTGAGGAAACTGTATTGAAGGTGGTGATCGCCGACGACGAACCGCTGGCCCGCGAGCGCCTGCGCTCCCTGCTTGCCGACCAGGCCGGCATCGAGGTGGTGGCCGAGGCCGAGAACGGCGAACAGGCGCTGCATGCCTGCGCCGAACTGCAACCGGACCTGGTCCTGCTCGATATCGCCATGCCCGGCCTGGACGGGCTGGAGGCCGCACGCCATCTGGCGACCTTCGAACCCCGCCCGGCCGTGGTGTTCTGCACCGCGTACGACGCGCATGCGCTGTCCGCGTTCGAAGCGGCGGCCATCGATTACCTGATGAAGCCGGTGCGCCCCGAGCGCCTGGCTGCCGCCCTTGAACGGGCGCGGACCTTCCTGGCCGGCCGCAGCGGCCCGGCGACCGCCGCCAGCCAGCAGGCGCGCACGCTGCTGTGCGCGCGCCTGCGCGGCAGCCTGCGGCTGATCCCGGTCGAGGACATCCATTACCTGCAGGCCGAAGAGAAATACGTCGTCGTGCACCACGCGCGCGGCGAAGACCTGCTGGAAGAATCGCTGAAGTCGCTGGAAGAAGAATTCGGCACCCGATTCGTGCGCATCCATCGCAATTGCCTGGTCGCCCGGCACGAACTGGTGGAGCTGCGACGAAATGGCGCAAGCCAGGTCCAGGCGGTGCTGCGCCATGGCCACGGGCCGCTGGAAGTCAGCCGCCGCTGCGTGGCCAGCCTCAAGCAGGACCTCAAACACCTGTAGGCCACGGGGATCCCATCGGGCCTGGCAGGCGCTCACCGTTGGTCGATATGCCTCCGTGCGTCGATAATGGCGCCATGAAGACCCTGCGCATCGCCACCCGAAAGAGCCCGCTTGCCCTGTGGCAGAGCGAATACGTCGCCGACCGCCTGCGCCAGGTGCACCCGGGGCTGGAGGTGGTGCTGATCCCGATGAGCACCCGCGGCGATGAGGTGCTGGACCGCTCGCTGGCGGCGATCGGCGGCAAGGGCCTGTTCCTCAAGGAACTGGAACTGGCGATGCTGCGTGGCGAAGCGGATTGCGCCGTGCACTCGCTCAAGGACGTGCCGATGGAACTGGACGCGCCCTTCGCGCTGCCAGCCATGCTGACCCGTCATGACGCGGCCGACGGGTTCATTTCAAATCTGTACGCCTCGCTGGAGGCATTGCCGATCGGCGCCCGGGTGGGCACCTCGTCGCTGCGCCGCCAGGCCCAGCTGCGCGCGCTGCGCCCGGATCTGGAGTTGCAGGACCTGCGCGGCAACGTCAACACGCGCCTGGCCAAGCTCGACAACGGCGGTTACGACGCGATCGTGCTGGCGGTCGCCGGGCTGGAACGCCTGGGCCTGGGCCACCGCATCGTGGCGCGCCTGGCCGCCCCGGACTGGTTGCCGGCCCCGGCGCAGGGCGCGGTCACGGTGGAGTGCAACGGCGAGGACGCGGCGGTGATGGGCCTGTTCGCTGCGCTGGACGATGCCGACACGCGTGCCTGCGTGGAAGCAGAGCGCGCCATGAACCGCGCGCTGCACGGCAGCTGCCATGTGCCGGTGGCCGGCTTTGCGCAATGGGAGGGCGAGGATCTGTTCCTGCAGGGCCTGGTCGGCGGGGTCGCCGATGGCCGCATCGTGCGCGCGGAAGCGCGGGGCCCGGCCAGTGATCCGGAGACGCTGGGCCAGCGCGTCGCGCGCGGCCTGCTCGATGCCGGCGCCGGGGAGCTGCTCGCGGTGTAGTGCCGGCCGCTGGCCGGCATTCCAGATCGCGCGAGGTTCCCGGGTAGCCGGCCAGCGGCCGGCACTACGTCACGATGGCGGGCGCACCGGCGCCCGCAGCGATTACTTGAACTTGTAGACCACGTTCATCGTGGTCAGCGTGTCGGTCTTGCGCTTGTCATCGGCGACGTCGCTGTTGTGACGCGCCTGCCAGCCGGCCTTCAGTGCCAGATGCTCGTTCATGCTCACCGATACGCCGAAATCGTTCTGCGCGAAGGTGTTGTACGAGCCCGATTCGACCAGCAGCGTGTTCACCAGGTCGGTGTTCGGGGTCAGCGTGTACTTGAGATCGAACAGGCCGCGGCCGATCAGGCCGGTACGGGTCGAGTCGTCTTCGGTGTTGTGGGTGCGGCGCACACCCGGACCGATCTGCGCGTCCATGTAGAACCGCTCGGCGTCGATGATCCGGGTGCCGTAACCGAGACCGAACGAGCTCTGGCGGTCGTAGGTGGCGAAATCGTCGCGCTCGTAACGCACCGTGGCGGTGATCTGGCGGTGTTCGCCCAGTTGCAGCGCACTGCCGGCGCTGCCGGTGTAGCGGTTGGCGGTGGTGTTGCGGCGGCGGATGGTGGTGCCGTCGTCGTTGGTATCGGTGTACTCCGAGCGCGAGCGCAGGCCGAACAGGTCCATGCTGTGCACCCAGTCATCATCGGTGTAGCGCAGGCGCAGACGACCGTTGAAGCTCTCGGTATTGCTGTTGCCGCGGGCCGAGGCAAAGCCCAGTTCGCCGCCACTGCCGCTCCAGGGGGAGGTCATCGCCGCCAGTTCGGCAACGTCCTGTGCATAAACCGCCGGGGCGCAGAGCAGCAGGGGAACAAGCAACGAAACGCGCAGGGACATCAACGGTTCTCCGTGATCGGACAAGGGGGAGGGACAACAAGGGGGGGATGATACTTGATGCGTTCCACGTCACATTCGGCGATGGGCCGGGGCTTTAGGACCCGTTCGGCCTCGCCCCTGTTCAGGGAATATCGATCCGCAGCGAGGCGTCGTCGAAGCGCGAGTAGGTCACGGTAATCCGGAACGGCTGCCCGTTGGTCTGGCCCTTGCGCTCGATCTGCACCGGCAGGCCCTGCACATTGACCCAGTACAGCAGGCCATCGGGCGCTGCAGTGGCGTGGCGCACCTCGTATTTGTGTGCGCGCTGGCCGCCGGCGCGTTCTTCGCCGAGGTCGCGCACCTGCAGCTGCGCCGGCTCCAGATCAGCGGGCAACGGATTGCGCCACTGGGCCAGCATCCCTTCGGGCACCGGGATCTGGCGCACTTCGCCGGCACGCTGCAGGAAGAAGGTGCCGCCGATGATGGTCTGCGGGCCATCCTCGGTGACGAGGCGGTAGCGGTCCGGGGCCACGTAGTCCATCTGCGCTTCCACCGCGCGCGGGCCCTGCATTTTCATCACCGCATGGAAGCTGCGCAGCTGGCCGAAGCGCTGGCTGGCGGCCAGCACCGTGCCGACCGGGTCGGCGGCCGGTGCGGTCGCGGCAGGCACCGCAGCCACGGGCGTTTCAGTGCGCCCGCAGCCGCTGAGCAGCAGGGCGGCGGCGGACAGGGCAAGGGCGGGCAACAGGCGCATGACGGGCGGCAGCAGGCGATGGGGGCCCCACGATAGCCGAAGATGCAGCCGAAGCCGCCACAACGACGGCGACTCGGACATAATCGGGTCATGGACCGATATGAACGCATCAACGCCCTGCATCGCCTGCTCAAGTCCGCCCGTTACCCGGTAACGGTGGCGGCCCTGCAGGAAAAACTGGAGTGTTCCCGCGCGACTGTCTACCGCGACCTGGCCTTCCTGCGCGATGCGCTGATGGCGCCGGTGGAAGGCGATGGCGAGGCGGGCTTCCGCTACCAGGCCGACGAAAGCGACCGCTTCGAGCTGCCGGGCTTGTGGCTGAGCTCGGAAGAGCTGCACGCGCTGCTGGCCTCCCAGCACCTGCTTTCGCGGACAGGGGGCGGCGTGCTCTCCTCGGTGCTGGCCCCGCTGCAGCAGCGCATCGAAGGGCTGCTGGCGGCGCAGGCCGGTGTCTCCAGCTGGCCGGTCGACCGGGTCCGGGTGATTCCGCACCGCGGGCGCAAATTCGATGAGGCCAGCTTCCGCGCGGTGGCCTCGGCGGTGCTCGAGCGCAAGCAGCTGGCCTTCGAGTACCGGGCCCGCTCCACCGACGAGGCGACCCAGCGCACCGTGTCGCCGCAGCGCATGACCCACTACCGCGACAACTGGTACCTCGATGCGTGGGACCACGGCCGCGAAGGCCTGCGCAGCTTCGCCGTGGACCGCATCTACAAGGCGCGCGTGATCGATACCACCGCGCGCGATGTGGATGAGAGCGAGCTGGACGAGCAGCTCGGCGCCAGCTACGGCATCTTCTCCGGGCCGCCCAAGGGCTGGGCCACGATCGTCTTCAGTGCCAAAGCCGCGCGCTGGGTGGCCGATGAGCATTGGCATTCCAAGCAGCAGGGCCGTTTCCTGCCCGATGGCCGCTACGAGCTGAAACTGCCCTACAGCGTCTCGCGTGAGCTGCTGATGGACGTGCTGCACTACGGCTCGGACGCGGAGATCGTCGAGCCGGTGATGCTGCGCGAACAGGCCAAGGCCCTGCTGGCCCTGGCGCTGACCAGCTACGAGTAAGCCGGCCCGGCCGGCATCGGCTCATGCCGTGGGGTCATATGCCCCGGATTCCGCAAGGGCCGGGGCGTGCGGTATCGTGGGGCGTTGCTGCCCCTACGGATTCCGCTGCCCCCATGAAAAAGTACCTGCTGCTCCCGTTGCTTGCCGCCTCGCTGACCCTGTCCGCCTGTGGCAAGCCGGCCCATGATTCCCAGAAGCTGGTGGTCGCGGCCACTGCGGTGCCGCACGCCGAGATCCTGGCCGTGGTCAAGCCGATCCTGGAGAAGGAGGGGCTGACCCTGGAGGTGCGCGTGTTCAACGATTACGTGCAGCCCAATGACCAGCTGGTGCAGAAGCAGGTCGACGTGAACTACTTCCAGACCGAGCCCTACCTGGACGCCTACAACCGCGACCGCAAGACCGACCTGGTCAAGGTGATCGGCGTGCATATCGAGCCCTTCGGTGCGTACTCGCGCCGCTTCAAATCGCTCGATGCGCTGCCCAACGGCGCCGATGTGGTGATCCCCAACGACCCGAGCAACAACAGCCGCGCGCTGATCCTGCTGCACAAGGCCGGCGTGATCACGCTCAAGGACCCGACCAACGCGTTGGCGACCCAGCGCGACATCACCGCCAACCCGAAGCAGCTCAAGTTCCGCGAGCTGGACTCGGCGATGCTGCCGCGCGTGCTGGACCAGGTCGATCTGGCCCTGATCAACACCAACTACGCGCTGGATGCCGGGCTCAACCCGACCCAGGATGCGCTGGCGATCGAGAGCAAGGATTCTCCGTACGTGAACTTCCTCGTTGCCCGCCCGGACAACAAGGACGATGCCCGCGTACAGCAGCTGGCCAAGGCCCTGACCGGCCCGGAAGTGAAGGCCTTCATCGCCGAGAAGTACAAGGGCGCCGTCCTCCCCGCGTTCTGACCGGCACCCGCGGTAGCGCCACGCCATGCGTGGCTGGCCGCGCCCCGCGCGGCAATGATCGCCGACGCGGGCGTCACCCCACGCGGAAGCCCATCGTCGCTTCCACCGCCTGCTGCCAGCCGCGGTACAGCGCCTCGCGCTGATCCGTCGGCATCTGCGGGGTGAAGCGGCGGTCCACCGCCCACTGTTCGGCGATCTCCGCCCGGCTGCTCCAGAAGCCGGTGGCCAGCCCGGCCAGATACGCGGCGCCCAGCGCGGTGGTCTCGGCCACCTGCGGGCGCAGCACCGGCACGCCCAGGATGTCGCTCTGGAACTGCGCCATGAAGTCATTGGCGATCGCACCGCCATCGGCGCGCAGTTCCTTCAGCTCGATGCCCGCATCGGCCTGCATCGCCGCCAGCACATCGCGGGTCTGGTACGCCATGGATTCCACCGCCGCGCGGATGAAGTGTTCCTTGGTGGTGCCGCGGGTCAGGCCGAACATCGCGCCACGCACATCGCTGCGCCAGTACGGTGCGCCCAGTCCCACGAACGCCGGCACCAGGTACACGCCACCGTTGTCGGCGGCGCGCTCGGCGTACGCTTGGCAATCGCTGGATTTGCCGAACATGCGCAGCCCGTCGCGCAGCCACTGCACCACCGAGCCGGCGACGAAGATCGAGCCTTCCAGTGCGTATTCCACGCGGCCATCGATGCCCCAGGCGATGGTGGTGAGCAGCCCGTTCTCGGATACCACCGCCTTGTCGCCGGTGTTCATCAGCATGAAACAGCCGGTGCCGTAGGTGTTCTTGGCCATGCCCGGCTCGAAGCAGGCCTGGCCGAACAGCGCGGCCTGCTGATCCCCTGCGATGCCGGCGATGGGCAGGTGCTGGTCGAAAAAGAACTGCGCCTGGGTGGTGGCATACACCTCGCTGGAGCTGCGGACCTGCGGCAGCATCGCGCGCGGAATGTTGAACAACGCCAGCAGCTCATCGTCCCACTGCAGCGCATGGATATCGAACAGCAGCGTGCGCGCGGCATTGGTCACGTCGGTGACGTGCGCCTGGCCGCCACTGAGATTCCAGATCAGCCAGCTGTCGATGGTGCCGAACAGCAGCTCGCCGCGTTCGGCACGTGCCTGCGCGCCCTCGACGTGATCGAGGATCCAGCGGATCTTGGTCGCGGAAAAATAGGCATCGATCAGCAGCCCGGTCCTGCGCCGGATCAGCGGCTCGTGGCCGTCGGCCTTGAGCTGCTCGCAGATCGCATGGCTCTGCCGCGACTGCCATACCACCGCGT
Source organism: Stenotrophomonas sp. BIO128-Bstrain (assembly GCF_030128875.1). Classification (NCBI taxonomy): domain Bacteria; kingdom Pseudomonadati; phylum Pseudomonadota; class Gammaproteobacteria; order Lysobacterales; family Lysobacteraceae; genus Stenotrophomonas; species Stenotrophomonas sp. BIO128-Bstrain. The sequence continues at coordinate 4,395,279 of NZ_CP124620.1, forward strand.
TATGGATCGGCTGGCCGGTGGCCTTGTCCCAGACCACGGTGGTCTCGCGCTGGTTGGTGATGCCGATCCCGGCGATCGTGCGCGGGTCCACCTGGTGGCGGTTCAACAGTTCGGTGATCGTGGTGTAGACGCTGGTCAGGATCTCGCGCGGATCGTGCTCGACCCAGCCCGGCTGGGGGAAGATCTGGGTGAACTCGCGCTGCGCGCTGCCGGCGATGCGCCCGGCACGATCAAACAGCATGGCGCGCGAACTGGTCGTGCCCTGGTCGATGGCGAGCACGTAGTGCTTGTCCATGGTCTGCTCCGTGGAATCGATGCCGTGAGGCGTGACAGACATACAGCCTACGGCATCGAAACGCGCGCCTGCACGGTGGCCGCCAGGGCCTCGCGCTGTGCAGCGTCCAGCCGCAGGCCGAGATGGCTGCGGCGCCACAGCACGTCCTCGGCGGTGCGTACCCATTCGTGCGTGATCAGGTAGTCCAGCTCGCGCTCGTGCAGGCCGCCGCCATGGTCCTGGCCCAATGCGTCGCGTGTCTGGGCGCCGGCAAGCAGGCCGCTTGCGCGCGTGCCGTAGCTGGTGGCCAGGCGCTGGAGCAGGGCAGGGGACAGGTGAGGATGATCGCGCTGCAGGGTCTCAGCCACCTGTACCGCGTCGCCACCGTCGCCACCGGGCAGCGGTGGCCCGCCGGCCGTCCAGGCCGGTCCCATCGCCGGCAGCGAGGGTGACAGGCGCCCAAGCGCTTCCTCGGCCAACGCGCGATACGTGGTGAGTTTGCCGCCCAGCACGCTCAGCAGCGGGGCTCCGGCGGTATCCAGCTCCAACCGGTAATCGCGGGTGACCTGCGATGCAGCGCGATGATGATCGGCCAGCAGCGGGCGCACGCCGCTGTAGCGCCAGACGATGTCCTCGGCCTCGACCGGCAAGCGCAGGAACCGGTTCACCGCATCAAGCAGATAGGCCTGCTCCTCCGCGCGCGGTTTGACCCACGCCGGATCACCGTCGTAATCGGTATCGGTGGTGCCGATCAGGGTGAAGTCCTGCTCGAACGGGATCGCGAACACCACGCGCTGGTCGGGCTGCTGGAACAGGTAGGCGCTGTCATGTGCGAACAGGCGCGGCACCACCAGGTGGCTGCCCTGCACGAGCCGCAGCCCGAGCGGTGCATCCAGCCCCGCGCGCTGCAGCACCGTGCCGGCCCAGGGGCCGCTGGCGTTGACCACGCAGCGGGCGCGGATGCGCTGCACGTCGCCGCTGGCCGTACGCAGCACCGCCCACCAGTGGTCGCGGTGGCGGATCAACTGTTCGCAGCGGGTGCGGGTGCGGATATCGGCACCGCGCTCGTGTGCATCCAGTGCGTTGAGCACCACCAGCCGGGCATCGTTGACGCGGGCGTCCGCATACGTGAAGCCGGTCCGGTAGCCCGGCTGCAACGTCTCGCCGCGGGGATCGCGTTGCAGGTCGATGCGCTGCGAGGGCGGGAAATGCGGATTGGGGCGGCCCAGGTGGTCGTACAGCCACAGGCCGGCACGCAGCATCCAGGCCGGGCGCAGATGGCGCGCATGCGGCAGCACGAACGTAGTCGGGGCAATGAGGTGCGGGGCGAGCTGGCGCAGCGTTTCGCGTTCGTTGAGCGCCTTGCGCACCAACGCGACTTCACCCTGCTGCAGGTAGCGCAGGCCACCGTGGATCAGCTTGGTGCTGGCGCTGGAGGTGTGGGCGGCCAGGTCATCCTGCTCGCACAGACATACCGAGAGCCCGCGCCCGGCCGCATCCCGCGCGATCCCGGCGCCATTGATGCCGCCGCCCACCACCAGCATGTCGAAGGACTCGCGCATCGGTTCCCCGGGGCGGATCGGCGTGGTCCGCCGTGGTGGCCAGTGTCGGGCAGTGGTCGGCAACGCCCGATGAAAGTAGCGGGCCCCACAACGACAACGGGCCCGCAAGGGGCCCGTTGTGCGTACTGCGTGGTGCGGAAGAGGCGTGCTTAGAAGCGCGCGCCGATGCCGAAGCCCACGGTCCACGGATCCAGCTTGGCCTTGTCGCCGGTGCCTTCGCCGTTGACGGTCAGTTCCGGGCGCGAATGCATGTAGCGGGCATCGGCGCGGGCGAACCAGGTGCTGTTGATGTTCATGTCCACGCCGACGGTGCCGATCGCGCCCTTGGCGGTCTTCACACCGATGTGGCCGATGTCGCTGGCGAGGTCTTCATTGCTGAAGTTGGACTCGTAGTAACCGGCGCCCACGAACGGACGGAACACGTTGTCGGCCTGGCCGAAGTGGTACTGGCCGCTCAGCGCGATCGGCTGCTGCTCGACGGTGCCCAGGCGGGCGCCATCGGTGCCGCGCACGCGGTGGTCGAACTTGTCCGCTGCGCCCCACAGTTCCACGGCCCAGTTGTCGTTGATGTAGTAGCTGAAGCTCAGGGTCGGGGCCGGGCCACCGTCCACCTTGCGCACGCCGTCCAGCGGGTCATTCTTCGGCTGCAGCAGCGAGACGCCGCCGACCACGGCGAAGTGCTTGCCGGACGCGGTATCAACGGTGCTGTCCTGCGCGAAAGCAGCCGGCGCAAAAGCAAGAGCAGTCAGGGTAGCCAGGGTCAGAGTACGGATGGAGCGCATGGGGGAATCTCCTCAGGATGTTTTTGTTCTGGGCCCCGGTGTTGTGGGGCGAGGCAACCGTAGTCCCCGCAATATGAATCGCATCCGACGCGCGTTAAATTTTAGTTGTTTCCATTCAGCGATCAGTGCGAAACCGCTGTATTTCCGGGCGATCATGCAACCTCCGACATTCATGCATCTGGTGACCGTGTGATGGAAACAACACGCTGCATCGGCTTTCCTGCGCAGCTGAATGCAGGATGCCGCGTGCTGGTGCTCGGCTCGATGCCCGGCGTGGCGTCGCTGCAGGCCGCGCAGTACTACGCGCATCCGCGCAATCGTTTCTGGCCGTTGATGGGCGTGCTGTGCGGGATCGACGCAACGCTTGCTTATCCCGATCGCATGCATGCACTGAATGCGACCGGCGTGGGCGTGTGGGATGTGATCGGGCAGTGCGAACGGCGCGGCAGCCTGGATGCGTCGATCGTGCGTGGCAGTGAAATCCCCAATGCGCTGGGCGCACTGATCGAGGGGCTGCCCGCGCTGTGCGCGATCGCCTGCAATGGCGGCACCGCCTACCGCGCGTTCCAGCGGTTCATCGCGCCCGCGCTTGTCGGACGGGCGCAGGCGTTGCCGGTCTGGTCGCTGCCCTCCACCAGCCCCGCCAATGCGGCCTGGCCGCTGCCCCGGCTGGTGCAGGCGTGGCAGCCGCTGTTCGATGCCGTGCGCCGCTGAGGCGGGGACAGCGGCGGACAATACGGTACCGACTGGAAAATTCCGCTTTGCACTGTGCCAAGCCGAATGCGGCCAAAGCAGATGCCTGCAACAGCCTGTCCCGGGACAGGGGGGCGGAAAATTCGCCAAGCCGGTTGGCGCTGGCGCGCGATACCCCCACAATAGGCGATTCCCTACACCAGATTGCCGGAGTTTTCCCCATGGCCGAAATCAAGGAAGCACTTGTCCCCGATATCGGTGACTACAGCGATATCCCGGTAATCGAGGTACTGGTCGCCGTTGGAGATACCGTCAAGAAAGACCAGGGTCTGGTGACGCTGGAATCGGACAAGGCCACGATGGAAGTGCCGTCCTCGGTGGCCGGTATCGTCAAGGAAATCAAGGTCAAGGTCGGCGACAACCTCTCCGAGGGCAAGCTCGTGGCCCTGATCGAAGTCAGCGAAGAGGCCGCCGCGCCGGCCGCTGCGGCTGCCCCGGCCCCGGCCGCCAAGACCGAAGCGGCCGAGACCGCGACCAAGGTCGAACCCGTCGCCGCCCCGGCCGAGCCGGACAAGCTGGCCGCCCGTGACATCGAACAGTCCGCCGCCAAGCCGACCCAGCCGGCCCCGGCCGCTGCTGCCCCGTCGGGCGGCTCGCCGACCAGCCCGCCGGTCGCCTTCAACGCCGACAGCGTGCTGCCGCAGAAGGTGCCCTATGCCTCGCCGGCCGTGCGCGTGTTCGCCCGCGAGCTGGGCGTGGACCTGAACCAGCTGAGCGGCACCGAGAAGGGTGGCCGCATCACCAAGTCCGACGTGCAGAAGTTCGTCAAGTCGGCCCTGGCCGGCGGCGGCGCCGCCGCTGGCGGCACGGTGGCGGCCGGTGGCGGCCTGAACCTGCTGGCCTGGCCGAAGGTCGACTTCAGCAAGTTCGGTGAGGTCGAGGTCCAGCCGCTGTCGCGCATCAAGAAGATTTCGGGCGCGAACCTGGCCCGCAACTGGGCGATGATTCCGCACGTCACCCAGTTCGAGCAGGCTGACATCACCGAGCTGGAAGCCCTGCGCGTGGCCCTGAACAAGGAAAACGAGAAGGCCGGCATCAAGCTGACCATGCTCGCCTTCCTGGTCAAGGCCAGCGCCGCGGCACTGAAGAAGTTCCCGGAGTTCAACGCTTCGCTGGATGCCAGCGGCGAGAACCTGACCCTGAAGAAGTACTTCAACATCGGCTTCGCGGCCGATACGCCGAGCGGCCTGGTCGTGCCGGTGATCCGCGATGTCGACAAGAAGGGCGTGGTGCAGATCGCGCAGGAATCCGGCGAACTGGCCAAGAAGGCGCGTGATGGCAAGCTCGGCCCGGCGGACATGAGCGGTGGCTGCTTCTCGATCAGCTCGCTGGGCGGCATTGGTGGCACTGCGTTCACCCCGATCGTCAATGCGCCGGAAGTGGCCATCCTGGGCGTGTCCAAGTCGTCGATCCAGCCGGTCTGGAACGGCAAGGAGTTCGCGCCGAAGCTGATGCTGCCGCTGTCGCTGAGCTATGACCACCGCGTCATCGATGGCGCGCTGGCCGCCCGCTTCACCACCTACCTCTCGCAGGTGCTGGCCGACATGCGGCGCGTCCTGCTGTGAAGCAGGGCCTGGTCCTGGCCGGGCTGCTGATGGCGCTGCCGATGGTGCAGCGAGCGCAGGGCGCCGGTGCTGGACGATAACGTGCGGTCCTCCACCGTGGAGGGCCAGCGTTACAGCGGCACCGGCCTGGCGTGTGGTGCGGGCCGGCGGATGATGAAACAGGTGGCGCTGCCGATCCAGGCCAGCGACACCAGGGAAAAGAAGCTCGACCGTCGCTGGAAAGATCTGGACGAGTCGCTCGAAGAACTGCAGCAACTGCTCGGCGGCAAGGCCGGCTGAGCACCAGGAGAACACGAATGGCCGCAATTGAAATCAAGGTTCCCGACATCGGCGATTACAGCGGTGTGCCGGTGATCGAACTGCTGGTCGCCGTGGGTGACACGGTGAAGAAGGACCAGGGTCTGGTCACGCTGGAATCGGACAAGGCAACGCTGGAAGTGCCCTCGTCGGCTGCTGGCGTGGTCAAGGAAATCAAGGTCAAGCTCGGCGACAACCTCTCCGAAGGCGATGTGGTGCTGCTGCTGGAGGCTGAGGGTGAGGCGGCTGCAGCGGCCGCGCCGGCCAAGGCCGAGGCACCCAAGGCCGACGCACCGGCCAGCAAGCCGCCGGTGACCCCCTCGCACCGCGCCCCGGCCGAACCGGCCGCGCCGCAGCCGGCGCTGTCCTCGGGCAAGCCGGCCGACATCGAGTGCAAGATGGTGGTGCTGGGCGCCGGCCCGGGCGGTTACACCGCTGCCTTCCGCTCGGCCGATCTGGGCGTGGACACCGTACTGGTGGAACGTTATGCCAGCCTCGGTGGCGTCTGCCTCAACGTGGGCTGCATCCCGTCCAAGGCGCTGCTGCATGCCGCCGCAGTGATCGATGAAGTTGCCCATGCCGGTGATTTCGGCGTCGAGTTCGGCAAGCCGACCATCACCCTGGACAAGCTGCGCAGCTACAAGGAAAAGGTGGTCACCCAGCTGACCAAGGGCCTGGCCGGCATGGCCAAGCAGCGCAAGGTGCGCACCGTGCAGGGCCTGGCGATGTTCGTCTCGGCCAACGAGCTGGAGATCGTCGGCGACGACGGCAAGACCCAGCTGCTGCGCTTCGAGCAGTGCATCATCGCCGCCGGTTCGCAGGCGGTGAAGCTGCCGAACTTCCCGTGGGACGACAAGCGCGTCATGGACTCCACCGATGCGCTGGAACTGGCGGACGTGCCGGGCAAGCTGCTGGTGGTCGGTGGCGGCATCATCGGCCTGGAAATGGCGACCGTGTACGGCGCGCTGGGCAGTGAAGTGACCGTGGTCGAGTTCATGGACCAGCTGATGCCGGGCGCCGACAAGGACCTGGTCAAGCCGCTGGCCGATCGCCTGAAGAAGCAGGGCATCGTGGTGCACCTGAAGACCAAGGCGACCGACGTCAAGGCCGACAAGGCCGGCATCACCGTGTCCTTCGAAGCCGCCGTGGAAGGCGAAAAGCCGGGTCTGGAGGCAACCACCTTCGACCGCGTGCTGGTCGCCGTGGGCCGCTCGCCGAACGGCAAGAAGATCGATGCTGAGAAGGCCGGCGTGCAGGTCACCGACCGTGGCTTCATCCCGGCGGACCGCCAGATGCGCACCAACGTGCCGCACATCTTTGCGATCGGCGACATCGTCGGCAACCCGATGCTGGCCCACAAGGCCACGCACGAGGGCAAGCTGGCCGCGGAAGTGGCCGCCGGCGAGAAGAAGGAATGGGTGGCGCGCGTGATTCCGTCGGTGGCCTACACCAACCCGGAAATCGCGTGGGTCGGCGTGACCGAAACCGAAGCCAAGGCCAAGGGACTGAAGGTCGGCGTAGCCAAGTTCCCGTGGGCCGCCAGCGGCCGCGCGATCGGCATCGGCCGTACCGAGGGCTTCACCAAGCTGATCTTCGACGAAGAGACCCACCGCATCATCGGTGGCGCGATCGTCGGCGTGCACGCCGGTGACCTGCTGGCCGAGATCGGCCTGGCGATCGAGATGGGCGCGGAGGCCGAGGACATCGGCCACACCATCCACGCCCATCCGACGCTGAGCGAATCGGTGGCAATGGCCGCGGAGATCTACGACGGCACGATCACCGATCTGTACATGCCGAAGAAGAAGTAATGCAACGAAAAACCCCGGCGAAAGCCGGGGTTTTTTGTTTCTGGTGTTGTCGATCCAGCTTCGCTCGGGCGCCTGGCGCTCTCCTGCAGGCCACCACCGGAACTTGTCGGGGCGGGTACGGATACCCTGTGGGGCTAAATCAAGGAGGAGGTGACGGCCACAGGCCGTCGCCGGGGACATTCGCCCGACAGGGTATCCGTGCCCGCCACCCGATCACCATGCTGTTGCCCCACCCCGCAACCCAAAAAAAACGGTTCTTCTCCCATCTGAGGGGAGAAGGCGCACGGCCGACCAGCTAGATTTGTAGTTGTCGAGAAAACAAACCGAGGCCGGCCGTGGCCAAGCTGGATTGTATGCCGTTGCTGGGAGGCTGGGCGGGGTATCGCCTGGATGGATGGCGCCGCGAGGCACGTGGCGGAGCCACGTGGCTGGTGCTTTCGCTGTTGCCTGATTCACGCCGCCGACGACGCTGCAGTGGCTGCGGCAAGTGGGTCGTGGCCATCCACGACCAGACGCTCCGGCGCATCCGTGACTTGCCCGTGTTCGACGAGCCGGTGGAGTTGGAAGTCCAGCGGCAGCGGCTGGCCTGCCCTCGCTGCGGGCCGAAACTGGAGCACTTGGATTGGCTGGAGCGGCATGCCCGGGTAACGCAACGGCTTGCGCAGAGCGTGGCACGCATGTGCGCCACCACCTCGATCCATGCCACCGCAAAGTGGCATGGTCTGGACTGGAAGACGGTCAAAGCGCTTGATTTCAGGCATCTGATGCAGACGCTGGGCCCAGTGGACCTATCGGACGTACGCGTGATCGCGATGGACGAGTTTGCGATCCAGAAGGGGCATCGCTACGCCACCGTGGTCGTCGAGCCATCGCGCAAGCGCGTGCTCTGGGTCGGCCGAGGACGCAGCCGCGCTGACATCCGTCCCTTCTTTGAACTACTCGGCAGGGTCGGTTGCGAACGCATCCAAGCCGTAGCAATGGACATGAATTCGGCCTTTGATGTGGAGGTCAAAGCCCAGTGCCCCAATGCTGAAGTGGTCTACGACCTCTTCCATGTCGTGGCCAAGTACGGGCGCGAAGTCATTGATCGGGTGCGGGTGGACGAGGCCAATCGCCTACGCACCGACAAGCCCGCGCGACGGGTGGTGAAGACCTCGCGCTGGCTCCTGCTGCGCAACCGGCAAAACGTCCCGGCCGAGCAGCGCGTCCAACTCGAGGAGCTGCTGGCCGCCAACAAAGCCCTGCTGACCACTTATCTGCTCAAAGACGACCTGAAGCAGCTGTGGCGCTACCGAAGCCAGAGCTGGGCGGAGAAGGCCTGGCGGTCATGGAAGCATCGCGCCCTGCGAAGCGGGCTGGAGCCGCTGCGCATCTTTGTCCGCCGTCTGCAGCCTTATCTCCCGGGCATCCTGGCCCACTGCCGATGGCCGCTCGGGACGAACCTGGTGGAAGGCATCAACAACAAGATCAAGGTCATCAAGCGCGTTGCCTACGGATACCGAGATGACGCGTACTTCTTCCTGAAGATCCGGGCGGCCTTCCCCGGAGTTGGGTGAAGAACCAAATAAACGCGGCCCCGATATCCCGGAGGCCGCGCTTGGAGAGAGGTAGTGCGAAGGGCTTAGAAGACGAAGCTGACGCCTGCCACCGGACCCTTGAACTCCTGCTTCAGACCGATCGTGCCATCGCTGCCGGTCTGATCGACGTCGAGCTTGAACCAGTCGTAGCCGGCGAACACGCCGAAGTTCTTGGTGAAGCGGTAATCGACGATCGCATTGGCACGGCTCAGGTCGCCGTCGTAATCATCGAAGTTGCCCCACTTGGTGTTCAGGTACTGGCCCTGGAAGGTGATCATCCACTTCTCGGACGGGGTGAAGCTCAGGCGTGCACCAACCACCGGGGCGACACCGTCGGCCTTCTCGTCCAGGAACTCGCCCTGGTACAGATCACCGACATCCGCGTAAGCCTTGGTGCTCACCTTGGCGTACTCGGCACCCAGCTGCAGGCCGAGGTCGAACTTGTCGGTGTCCACGACCGAGTAGTCGTACACCAGGCTGGCGACCTGATACTTCAGCTCACCCTTGATGAAGCTGCCGGCCGGCACGTTGGTATCGCCGAAGCTCACACCCTGGTCGAGGGTCTCGCGGCGATCCTTGTCGTACTTGAAGTAGTTGAACAGCAGGCGCTGGCGGTTGCTGATGCGGAACATGCCGTCCACGCGCGGCTCCCATTCCTTGCCACCGAGGCCGAAATCTTCGGAGAAGCCCACATCCTGGCCAGCGATGTTGGTGTTGCCTCGGATCGTGTTGTCCGAATCGATCTGCATCGCACCCAGGCGCAGGGCGAAGCGGTCATCGCCTTCGGCAGCGTGGGACGGAGCGGCGTAGGAAAGCGCGGCCAGTGCGACTGGCACGGCAAGCAGGGAGAGCATCGGGCGCATCGGGGGTCCTTGCGGTGGTTCTAGTGATTTGGCGTCACATTGCCCACTGCGACGTCCACCATTCGTGAAGGTATGGTGGAGGCTGTGTGTACCGTTCATGCACTTTCGCTTACCGCAGGGCGGTTTGCTGGCCGGTTCCCGGGCCAGACGCCGTTACACGCGCTACCCGCCGGCGTTGTTCGACCCGGCCGCCAGCGCCGCAGGCCGCAAAAAGAGGGTGGCCCCGGAGAGGGCTTCGGGGCCACCCTGTACTGGCCTGCGCGCGGGACGCCGACGAGGATTCAACGGCAGGCTGGTCGTTATGACCGGACCGTGCGACCAAAGTTCAATATGCTGCACCGCCGCATCGCGTGTCCCTTTGCGCAGTGGGATTGGCCCGGTGGTGGAACAGGTTCGCAAGAGCCGCCAACGGCGGGCTTACATCCGGGATGAACAGGCAGCGGTTGTCTCTCAAATTGTCCCATTGCTATAATTTGGCGGCTCGACGAGGCGCTAGCTTGCGACCTCGGCCTTTCCTACTCACAACCATGCAGGACATTCACGTGCTGAACTCCGTTGACGCGGGTCGGCGACTGATGCTGCGCGCAGCGGTTTACCCGCTCGTTGCAGTGGCTGTCCTGGCTCTGGCCCTGCTGCTGTGGGGAGGCCCGAAGGCAGCCCTGGGGGCGTTGCTCTCCGGCGTGGCGGTTTCGGCGGCCGGCTGGGTGGCTGCGCGGATGGCGCTGGGGGGTGGGGTGCAGGCCGCAGGCTCGGCGATGACCCGCCTGATTCTGGCGGTCGTGGCAAAGTGGGTGCTCGTATTCGGCGTCCTGATGGTGGGTTTCCTGGTCTTCAAGCTGCCTGCATTGGCGCTGCTGGCCGGTATCGCCGTCGGATTGATGTTCCAGGTCCTGGCTCTGGCCAGGCGCTGATCCAATTTTCATTTAACTCAAGGTTCCGGACACATGGCAGGCGAGGCGCTGACACCCACCTCCTACATCCAACATCACCTGCACAACCTGACGTTCCATATGCAGGAAGGTGGTTTCTGGGCGATTCACGTCGACACCATTGTGACTTCGGTCCTGATGGGCCTGTTGATGGTGTTCGGCTTCTGGATGGCAACCCGCAAGGCCACCGCCGGCGTCCCGGGCAAGTGGCAGGCATTCGTCGAGATCTGCCTGGAGTTCGTTGACCGCCAGGCCAAGGACACCTACCACGGCACCAGCAAGCTGGTGACCCCGATCGCGATCACCCTGTTCTTCTGGATCCTCATGATGAATCTCATCAAGATGATCCCGGCCGACTTCATCGCCATGCCGCTGGAAGCCCTCGGCGTGCCGTACTGGAAGCCGGTCCCCACCGCTGACGTCAATGCCACCCTGGGCATGTCGATCAGCGTGTTCTTCCTGATGCTGTTCTTCGCGCTGCGTTCCAAGGGCCTGGGTGGTTTCACCAAGGAATTCCTGACCGCGCCGTTCGGCAAGTGGATGATGCCGTTCAACCTGATCCTCAACATCGTCGAGTGGCTGAGCAAGCCGATTTCGCTGGCGATGCGACTGTTCGGCAACATGTTCGGCGGCGAAATCGTCTTCCTGCTGATCTGGGTGCTGGGCGGTGCGGGTATCGCCGGTGCCATCGCAGGCGGTGCATTCGGCCTGGGCTGGATGCTGTTCCACCTGCTGGTGATTCCGCTGCAGGCGTTCATCTTCATGATGTTGTCCATCGTGTACCTGAGCCTGTCGGAAGACGCTCACTGAGTTTCGCTTCACCCTTCATCCGTTTGTTTCTAAACCCTTAGCTATTCAAAGTTCCAGGAGAAAACCATGTACTTCGCCGTCCTGACCAACCTCGCCCAAGTCCAGAGCTCCACCGTCCTCGCCGTCGGCATCATGATCGGCCTGGCCGCGCTGGGTGCCGGTCTCGGTCTGGCCATCATGGCCGGTAAGTTCCTGGAATCGGCTGCCCGTCAGCCGGAACTGATTCCGGTTCTGCAGGTCCGCATGTTCATCACCGCCGGCCTGATCGACGCCGCGTTCATCATCTCGGTCGCCGTCGGCCTGCTGCTGGCCTTCGCCAACCCGATGATCGGCGAGTTCGTTGCACGCCTGCCGCAGGTTGCTGGTTAATCCAGCAACAGCGAAACGATCAGGCGCCGTGTGCGCCTGATCGCGGATGAAGGATCGGATGCGCCGCCAAGGCGGCCCATCCACCCCGTCACCCCCGATTGAGCGAACCCCATGGATATCGGTTTTACCCTCGTTGCCCAGGGACTGGCGTTTGCCGGTCTGATCTGGATCATCGCGACCAAGATCTGGCCGCCGTTGATGAACGCCATCGAAGAGCGTCAGCAGAAGATCGCTGAAGGCCTCGCCGCTGCCGACCGCAGCCAGAAGGATCTGGCCCAGGCGCAGGAAAAGGTCAACGATGCACTGAAGGATGCGCGCACCAAGGCCAACGAGATCATCGATCAGGCCCACGCACGCGCCAACCAGATCGTTGATGCCGCCAAGAATGAAGCCATCGTCGAAGCCAACCGCCAGAAAGACCTGGCCCACGCCGAGATCGAAGCTGCCGCCAACCGTGCCCGTGAAGATCTGCGCAAGCAGGTGTCCGCCCTGGCCGTGAGCGGTGCCGAAAAGCTGCTCAAGCGCGAAATCGACGCCAACGCCCACAAGGCGCTGCTCGACGAGCTGGCCTCGGAGATCTGATCGATGAGCCAGGCCCTCACGCTTGCACGCCCGTATGCCCGCGCCGCGTTCGCGACCGCGCGCGACGAAGGCACGTTCGCGCCGTGGTCGGACGCGCTTGCGTTCTCCGCCCACGTAGCTGCCGACCCGCGCGTGGCGGCCTTGCTGTCGAACCCGGAACTGGACCGCGACGATGCCGTCGCGATGCTGGTGCCGGAATCGTCCAGCGAGACCTTCGGTCGCTTCCTGGCCATCCTGGCCGATGCGCACCGTCTGCCGCTGCTGCCGGAAATCGCCGGCATGTACGACCAGCTGCGCGCTGAAGCCGAACACGTGGTCAAGGCCACGGTGACCTCGGCCACCGAACTGTCCGGCGCCGAACTGGACGCCATCAAGGCCGCGCTGCGCAAGCGCTTCGGCCGCGAGGTGGACGTGACGACCGCGGTCGATGCGTCGCTGATCGGCGGTGCCGTGATCGACGCCGGCGATGTGGTCATCGATGGCTCGCTCAAGGGCAAGCTGTCGCGCCTGCAGACCGCGCTCGCTAACTGAATTCATTTAACGTCCGGCGTGATTGCCGGCACTAGGACTTGACGATGGCAACCACGCTCAACCCCTCCGAAATCAGCGAACTGATCAAGAACCGCATCGAGAAGGTCAAGCTGGCCGCGGAATCGCGCAACGAAGGCACCGTGACCAGCGTGTCCGACGGCATCGTGCGCATCTTCGGTCTGGCCGACGTGATGCAGGGCGAAATGATCGAACTGCCGAACAACACCTTCGCCCTGGCCCTGAACCTGGAGCGCGACTCGGTCGGCGCCGTGGTCCTGGGTGGCTATGAGCACCTGCGCGAAGGCGACGTCGCCAAGACCACCGGCCGCATCCTGGAAGTGCCGGTCGGTCCGGAAATGCTGGGCCGCGTCGTGAACGCGCTCGGTGAGCCGATCGATGGCAAGGGCCCGATCGCGGCCAAGGCCACCGCGCCGGTGGAGCGCGTTGCGCCGGGCGTGATCTGGCGCAAGTCGGTCGACCAGCCGGTGCAGACCGGTTACAAGTCCGTCGACTCGATGATCCCGATCGGTCGCGGCCAGCGCGAGCTGGTCATCGGTGACCGCCAGACCGGCAAGACCGCCCTGGCCATCGATGCGGTGATCAACCAGAAAGAAACCGGCATCAAGTGCGTGTACGTCGCGATCGGCCAGAAGGCCTCGACCGTGGCCAACATCGTGCGCAAGCTGGAAGAGAACGGCGCCCTGGCGCACACCGTGGTGGTCGCTGCGACCGCGTCTGAATCGGCCGCGATGCAGTACATCAGCGCCTACTCGGGCTGCACCATGGGTGAGTACTTCATGGACCGCGGCGAAGACGCGCTGATCGTGTACGACGATCTGTCCAAGCAGGCCGTCGCCTACCGCCAGATCTCGCTGCTGCTGAAGCGTCCGCCGGGCCGTGAAGCCTACCCGGGTGACGTGTTCTACCTGCACTCCCGCCTGCTCGAGCGCGCTGCCCGCGTGTCCGAAGAGTATGTGGAGAAGTTCACCGACGGTGCCGTCAAGGGCAAGACCGGCTCGCTCACCGCGCTGCCGATCATCGAAACCCAGGCCGGTGACGTCTCGGCCTTCGTGCCGACCAACGTGATCTCGATCACCGACGGCCAGATCTTCCTGGAAACCGATCTGTTCAACTCGGGCATCCGCCCGGCCGTGAACGCCGGTATCTCGGTGTCGCGCGTCGGTGGTGCGGCCCAGACCAAGATCATCAAGAAGCTGTCCGGCGGCATCCGTATCTCGCTGGCCCAGTACCGTGAACTGGCGGCCTTCGCGCAGTTCGCCTCGGACCTGGACGAAGCCACCCGCAAGCAGCTCGAGCGCGGTCAGCGCGTCACCGAGCTGATGAAGCAGAAGCAGTACGCCCCGATGTCCATCGCCAACCAGGCGCTGTCGATCTACGCCGTCAACGAGGGTTACCTCGACGACGTGCCGGTCAACAAGCTGCTGGCGCTGGAAGAAGGTCTGCATGCGCACTTCGCCAACACCCAGGGCGAGCTGATCAGCAAGATCAACGCGACCGGCGGCTGGGACAATGACATCGAAGCTGCCTTCAAGAAGGGCATCACCGAGTTCAAGACCACCGGCAGCTGGTAATACCGGTCCTGTAGAGCGGAGCGCTGCTCCGCTGGGCTGAAAGCAGCGGAGCAACGCTCCGCTCTACGTCAAACGCGGGGCCTGTGCCCCGCGCCACGGGAAGAAGAGATGGCAAGCGGACGCGAAATCAAAACCAAGATCAAGAGCGTGCAGAACACCCGCAAGGTGACGCGTGCGCTCGAAATGGTCTCGGCCTCCAAGATCCGCAAGGCGCAGGAGCGGATGAAGACGTCGCGTCCGTATGCGCAGGCGATGAAGCAGGTGATCGGTCACCTGGCCCAGGCCAGCACCGACTACCAGCATCCGTTCCTGGTCCAGCGTGACGAGGTCAAGCGCGTCGGTTACATCGTGGTCTCTTCCGACCGCGGTCTGGCGGGCGGCCTGAACAACAACCTGTTCCGCAAGATGCTGGGCGAAGTGCGCCAGTGGCAGGACAAGGGCGCCGAGATCGACGTGGTCACCGTCGGCCAGAAGGCCTCGACCTTCTTCCGTCGCGTCAAGGTCAACATGGTCGGCACCGTCACCCACATGGGCGATGTGCCGCACCTGGAACAGCTGATCGGCGTGATCAAGGTGATGCTCGATGCGTTCACCGAAGGCAAGGTCGATCGCGTGTACCTGGTCTACAACCGCTTCATCAACACGATGACGCAGAAGGCCAGCTTCGATCAGCTGCTGCCGTTGCCGGCGGCTGAGAAGCAGGTCGCGCATCACGACTGGGACTACCTGTACGAACCCGACGCCGCGACCGTGCTCGAGCACGTGATGACGCGTTACGTCGAGTCGCTGGTGTACCAGGCCGTGCTGGAAAACGTCGCGTCCGAGCATGCAGCCCGCATGGTCGCGATGAAGTCGGCCAGTGACAACGCGAACAAGCTGATCGGCACCCTGCAGCTCGTCTACAACAAGGCGCGCCAGGCAGCGATCACCCAGGAAATCTCCGAAATCGTCGGCGGCGCGGCAGCAGTCTGACGCGCACAGTCAAAGCACACATTAGAGGATTGCAGCAATGAGTCAGGGCAAGATCGTTCAGATCATCGGCGCCGTCGTCGACGTCGAATTCCCCCGCGAGTCGGTGCCGAAGGTGTACCACGCGCTGAAGGTGGACAACACCGAAATCACGCTGGAAGTGCAGCAGCAGCTCGGCGACGGCGTGGTCCGTTGCATCGCGCTGGGCTCCACCGATGGCCTGAAGCGCAACCTGGTCGCCACCAACACCGAACGCGCCATCTCGGTGCCGGTCGGCGCAGGCACCCTGGGCCGCATCATGGACGTGCTCGGTCGCCCGATCGACGAAGCCGGTCCGGTGGCTGCCAGTGATACCTGGGAAATCCATCGTTCGGCCCCGTCGTACGAAGACCAGTCCCCGGCTACCGAGCTGCTGGAAACCGGCATCAAGGTCATCGACCTGATGTGCCCGTTCGCCAAGGGCGGCAAGGTCGGCCTGTTCGGCGGCGCCGGCGTCGGCAAGACCGTCAACATGATGGAACTGATCAACAACATCGCCAAGGCGCACAGCGGTCTGTCCGTGTTCGCCGGCGTGGGTGAGCGTACCCGTGAGGGCAACGACTTCTACCACGAGATGAAGGACTCCAACGTCCTGGACAAGGTCGCGATGGTGTACGGCCAGATGAACGAGCCGCCGGGCAACCGTCTGCGCGTCGCCCTGACCGGCCTGACCATGGCCGAGTACTTCCGCGACGAGAAGGACGAGAACGGCAAGGGCAAGGACGTGCTGCTGTTCGTCGACAACATCTACCGCTACACCCTGGCCGGTACCGAAGTGTCGGCACTGCTGGGTCGTATGCCGTCGGCGGTGGGTTACCAGCCGACCCTGGCCGAGGAAATGGGCGTCCTGCAGGAGCGCATCACCTCGACCAAGAATGGCTCGATCACCTCGATCCAGGCCGTGTACGTGCCCGCCGATGACTTGACCGATCCGTCGCCGGCCACCACGTTCGCCCATCTGGATTCGACCGTGACCCTGTCGCGTTCGATCGCCTCGCTGGGTATCTACCCGGCCGTGGATCCGCTGGATTCCACCAGCCGCCAGATGGACCCGCTGGTCATCGGCAACGAGCATTACGACACCGCCCAGCGCGTCCAGCAGACCTTGCAGAAGTACAAGGAACTGAAGGACATCATTGCGATCCTGGGCATGGACGAACTGTCCGAAGAAGACAAGCAGGCCGTGACCCGCGCCCGCAAGATCGAGCGCTTCTTCAGCCAGCCGTTCCACGTGGCCGAAGTGTTCACCGGCTCGCCGGGCAAGTACGTGTCGCTGAAGGACACCATCCGTGGCTTCAAGGCCATCGTCGATGGCGAATACGACCACCTGCCGGAACAGGCGTTCTACATGGTCGGCAGCATCGAAGAAGCGGTCGAGAAGGCCAAGAAGATGGCTGAAAAGGCCTGATGCGGCGGGGACGGGCGCCATGCCCGTCCCGACCCGTCACACGGGGTGGGCGCATGCCCACCGCTGAGGACATCCTGCGGTGGGCGCCAGCCCGCCCTAAAGCGAGAAGAGTTTCATGAGCACCATCCGTTGCGACATCGTCAGCGCCGAGCAGGAAATCTTCCGTGGTGAGGCGACCCTGGTCGTGGCCACCGGTGAGCTGGGTGAGCTGGGCATCGCGCCCAAGCACGCCCCGCTGATCACCCGCCTGAAGCCGGGCAAGGTGGTGGTGACCACGCCAAGCGGCGAGCAGATCGACTTCGCCATCTCCGGCGGCATTCTCGAAGTGCAGCCGCAGGTCGTGACCGTGCTGGCCGACACCGCGATCCGTGCCCAGGACATCGACGAAGCCTCGGTCCGCAAGGCCAAGGAAGAAGCCGAGCGCATCCTGGCCAACCGTGGTGAAGCAATGGAAGTGGCCGAAGCGCAGCAGCGCCTGGCGGAAGTGTCCGCCCAGCTGCAGGCGCTGGAGCGCCTGCGCAAGAACCTCAAGCACTGAGCGGAGTGGCGCGACGGCGCCATCCGCGAAGGGAAAACGCCGGCTTGCCGGCGTTTTTTTTGGTTCTTCACCCAACTCCGGGGAAGGCCGCCCGGATCTTCAGGAAGAAGTACGCGTCATCTCGGTATCCGTAGGCAACGCGCTTGATGACCTTGATCTTGTTGTTGATGCCTTCCACCAGGTTCGTCCCGAGCGGCCATCGGCAGTGGGCCAGGATGCCCGGGAGATAAGGCTGCAGACGGCGGACAAAGATGCGCAGCGGCTCCAGCCCGCTTCGCAGGGCGCGATGCTTCCATGACCGCCAGGCCTTCTCCGCCCAGCTCTGGCTTCGGTAGCGCCACAGCTGCTTCAGGTCGTCTTTGAGCAGATAAGTGGTCAGCAGGGCTTTGTTGGCGGCCAGCAGCTCCTCGAGTTGGACGCGCTGCTCGGCCGGGACGTTTTGCCGGTTGCGCAGCAGGAGCCAGCGCGAGGTCTTCACCACCCGTCGCGCGGGCTTGTCGGTGCGTAGGCGATTGGCCTCGTCCACCCGCACCCGATCAATGACTTCGCGCCCGTACTTGGCCACGACATGGAAGAGGTCGTAGACCACTTCAGCATTGGGGCACTGGGCTTTGACCTCCACATCAAAGGCCGAATTCATGTCCATTGCTACGGCTTGGATGCGTTCGCAACCGACCCTGCCGAGTAGTTCAAAGAAGGGACGGATGTCAGCGCGGCTGCGTCCTCGGCCGACCCAGAGCACGCGCTTGCGCGATGGCTCGACGACCACGGTGGCGTAGCGATGCCCCTTCTGGATCGCAAACTCGTCCATCGCGATCACGCGTACGTCCGATAGGTCCACTGGGCCCAGCGTCTGCATCAGATGCCTGAAATCAAGCGCTTTGACCGTCTTCCAGTCCAGACCATGCCACTTTGCGGTGGCATGGATCGAGGTGGTGGCGCACATGCGTGCCACGCTCTGCGCAAGCCGTTGCGTTACCCGGGCATGCCGCTCCAGCCAATCCAAGTGCTCCAGTTTCGGCCCGCAGCGAGGGCAGGCCAGCCGCTGCCGCTGGACTTCCAACTCCACCGGCTCGTCGAACACGGGCAAGTCACGGATGCGCCGGAGCGTCTGGTCGTGGATGGCCACGACCCACTTGCCGCAGCCACTGCAGCGTCGTCGGCGGCGTGAATCAGGCAACAGCGAAAGCACCAGCCACGTGGCTCCGCCACGTGCCTCGCGGCGCCATCCATCCAGGCGATACCCCGCCCAGCCTCCCAGCAACGGCATACAATCCAGCTTGGCCACGGCCGGCCTCGGTTTGTTTTCTCGACAACTACAAATCTAGCTGGTCGGCCGTGCGCCTTCTCCCCTCAGATGGGAGAAGAACCTTTTTTTTTGCCTGCCTCCGGCGATGCCGGCTCAGCGGAAGATCAGCGTCCGCATCAGCAGGAACGACACCGCTGCCAGGCCACCTTCGACCAGGGGTTTGGCCAGCCACGCGTAGCGAAGCCCGAGATGCTCGGCCGCCAGCGTCACCAGCAGCGTACTGATCGCGGTCAGCACGCCCCACAGCAGCACGAAGCGCACGAACCGTGGCCAGCCCAGCCGGTGTTCGCCATCGCGGGCAAAGGTGTAACGGCCATTGAGCCAGAAGCCGAGCAGCATGCCGCTCACGCGCCCCAGCAGATTGCCGGGTGCCGCAGGCATGCCCAGCGCGGTGGCAGCCACGAACACGGCCCAGTCCAGCGCGAGCTGGATCAGGCCGATGACGAGATAGCTGCTGCCTTGGCGGAGGAGACTCACGTGCGATCCGGGTGCGGGCAATCCCACATGTTAACGAGCGGCGCACTAGAATTCCCTTCTACGATTCCCGGAACGTGATCTGCCCATGACCCAGCCCCTGCACGTGATCATCCTGGCCGCCGGCGCCGGCAAGCGCATGAAGTCGGCCCTGCCGAAAGTGCTGCAGCCCATTGCCGGCCGCCCGATGCTTGCCCACGTCATCGACACCGCGCGCCAGCTGCAGCCCGAGGCGATCCACGTGGTTTATGGCCATGGCGGTGAGGCGGTGCGGCAGGCCTTCGCGGACCAGCCGGACCTGCACTGGGCAGAGCAGAGCCGGCAGCTGGGCACCGGGCATGCCGTGCTGCAGGCCATGCCGGAAGTACCGGATGCGGCAACGGTTCTGGTGTTGTACGGCGACGTGCCGTTGATCCGCGGCGAGACGCTGCGCCACCTGCTGTCGCAGCCGGGCCGCCTGGCCGTGCTGGTGGCCGAGGTCGCCGACCCGACCGGCTACGGCCGGATCGTGCGCAACGCCGAGGGCAAGGTCGGTGCGATCGTCGAACAGAAGGATGCCAGCGACGAACAGCGCAGCATCCGCACCATCAATACCGGCATCATCACCGCCGAATCGACCGCGCTGCGCCGTTGGTTGTCCCAGCTTTCCAATGCCAACGCGCAGGGCGAGTACTACCTGACCGACATCTTTGCCGCGGCAGCGAGTGACTACACCCCGGCCGAGATGGCTTTCGTGCAGGACCCGCAGGACGCCGAAGGCGCCAACGACCCGTGGCAGCTGGCCCAGCTCGAACGTGCCTGGCAGCTGCGCGAAGTGCGTGCACTGTGCGCGCAGGGCGCGCGCGTGCTGGATCCGGCGCGGCTGGACATCCGTGGCCCGGTCACCGTCGGCAGTGACGTGCAGATCGACGTCAACGTGATCCTGGAAGGGCGCGTGGTGCTGGGCGACGGCGTCAGCATCGGCGCGTTCACCCGGCTCAAGGACGTCACCCTGGCCGCGGGCACCGTGGTCAAGCCGCACTGCGACCTGGATGGCGTGATCAGTGAAGGCGCGGCGAAGATCGGTCCGTTCGCGCGCCTGCGCCCGGGTACCGTGCTGGCCGAGGGCTCGCACGTCGGCAATTTCGTGGAAACCAAGAAGGTCGTGCTCGGCGCCGGCAGCAAGGCCAACCACCTCACCTATCTGGGCGATGCGGTGATCGGCAGCAAGGTCAACATCGGCGCGGGCACCATCACCTGCAACTACGACGGCGTGAACAAATCGCAGACCACCATCGGCGACCGGGCCTTCATCGGCTCCAACAGCTCGCTGGTCGCGCCGGTGGTGATCGGTGAAGGCGCGACTGTCGCCGCCGGCTCGGTGATCACCCGCGGCGCCCCGGCCGACAAGCTGACCGTCGCGCGCGCACGCCAGGAAACCATCGACGGCTGGAAGCGCCCCACGAAGAAGTAATGCCGGCCGCTGGCCGGCAACCAGCCGATCCCGGGCCGCGACGGTGCCGGCCAGCGGCCGGCACTACCGGGCGTCGGCCGGCAGGAACACCGCCACGCACAGGCCGCCCTCGCGGCGGTTCTGCAGCGAAATGCGGCCGCCATGTGCCTCGACGATCTCGCGGGTAAGCGCCAGGCCGAGTCCGGTGCCGTTGCGCTTGGTCGAATAGAACGGCATCAACGCATTCTGCAGCACCGCCTCGTTCATGCCCTTGCCGCGATCCAGGACTTCCAGCCGCAACCACTGCGGCAGCCGGGTCAGGCGGACCTCGACATCGTCGTTGGGCGGTTCGGCTTCGCTGCACGCTTCATGCGCATTCTTGAGCAGGTTCAGCAGCGCCTGCCCCAGCTGGGCGATGTCCACGCGGCTGTGCAGGTCGTCGGGCACCTCGGCCATGCGGAACGGAATCTGGTGCTGCAGCCCGCCCAGGAACAGGTTCCACTGCACGGTCTGCAGCTGCGGCTGCGGCAGTTTGGCGAAGCGTGCATAGCCGCGGATGAACCCTTCCAGGTGCCGCGCGCGCTCTTCGATCGTGCCGAACACTTCTTCCAGCCGCTCGGTCTTGCCGCGCCGGACCAGCTCGCCACCGGAGTGGGCGAGCGAGGCGATCGGGGCCAGCGAATTGTTCAACTCGTGGCTGATCACGCGGATCACCTTCTTCCAGGTCTGTACCTCCTGGCGGCGCAGTTCGGCAGTGAGCAGGCGGATCAGCAGCAGGTCGTGCGGGCGGCCGTTGAGGTGGAAGTTGCGGCGTGACAGATGGTAGATCTGCTCATCGTCTTCGTCGCGCTCATCGTCGCTGTCCTGGCCCTCGCCGCGGACCGCGAACAGGCTGTCGCCGCCACGGGCGATAGCGTCGCGCAGCTCGATCGGCATCGCCGCCATGACATCGTGCATGCGCTGGCCTTCCAGCTTCCAGCCGCTGTGCAGCAGCTTGCGCGCGGCCAGGTTGGAGAACACCACGCGCTGCACGCCGTCGCCCCCGTGGGTGAGCAGGAGCATCGACACCGGCGTGTTCTGCACCATGGTGTCCAGCAGCAGTTCGCGCTGGACCAGGTCCTGGCGCTGTGCGCGCAGCACATCGCCGAGTTCGCGGTGGGCCTGGACCAGGTCGCCGAGTTCGTCGTTGGAGGGCCAGTAGATGCCGAAGTTGTATTCGCCATCGCGATAGCTGCTGGTGGTGCCGGACAGCGCGCGCAGCAGCGAGCGGATCGGTGCGGTCGCGCGGCTCAGGCTCCACCACATCAGGCCCATCAGCACCACGGTCGAGATCGTGGTGACCGCCCAGCCATGGTCCAGCCAGTACGCCAGATACCACGGGAAGGCGGCCGCCAGTGCCAGCACCGGCAGCAGGCGCAGGAACAGCCGGAAGGTGAACGAGCGCCGCTTCATTCGCGTGGAATGCCGTAGCGGTCCATGCGCCGGTACAGCGCCTGGCGGCTGAGCCCGAGTTCGGCAGCGGTCTGGGCGATGATGCCGTGGTTGTGGGCCTGCGCGGTTTCGATCCGGCTGCGGTCCGGGTCCACCGTCGGGCTGGCCGCGCGCGGGGCGGCCGCACGCGGCAGGTTGAGGTCACCGGCCTCGATGCGGGGGCCGCTGGCCAGCAGTTCGGCGCGCTGCAGCACGTTGCGCAGTTCACGCACGTTGCCCGGCCAGGGATGCCGCTGCAGGGCGGTGGCGGCGGCGGTGGACAGCGGCTTGCCGCTGCCCAGGAAACGTTCGGCCAGTGGCAGGATGTCACCGGGGCGTTCGGCCAGTGGCGGCAGGGCCAGCTCGACGGTATTGAGGCGGTAGAACAGATCTTCGCGGAACTGGCCGTCGCGGATCATGGCCGGCAGGTCGGCATTGGTCGCACTGATCACGCGGACTTTGACCTGGCGCTCGCGGTTGGAGCCCAGCCGCTCGAATCGCCCGGTCTCGAGCACGCGCAGCAGTTTCATCTGCCCGCTGGAGGAAAGGTTGCCGATCTCGTCGAGGAACAGGGTGCCGCCGTCGGCGGCTTCAAATTTGCCTTCGCGTGCCTTGTTGGCGCCGGTGTAGGCGCCGGCCTCGGCACCGAACAGCTCGGCCTCGATCAGCTCGGCCGGAATCGCGCCGCAGTTGAGCGCGACGAACGGGCCCTTGGCGACCAGCGAATTGGCCTGGATGATCTCGGCGATCTTCTCCTTGCCCGCGCCGTTGGGACCGGTGATCAGCACCGGCAGTGCCGAGCGCGCCACCTGGCAGGCCAGGCTGACCACGCGCTCGCTGGCCGGGTCGGCCACCACCGCACCGCGCAGATCGTACCGGGCCTCCAGCGCCGAGCGATCGCGCTGTTCGCGGTCGCGGCGGCGGTCGAGTTCGCGGCGGGTCTCGGACAGTTCCAGCAGGTTGTTGACCGTGACCAGCAGCTTGCGGTCGTCCCAGGGCTTGGCCAGGTAGTCCGCCGCGCCGGCCTTGACCAGATCCACCGCGCTGCTCAGGTGGGTCCAGGCGGTCAGCAGGATCACCGGCAGGTCCGGATGGCGTGCGCGGATCTGCTGGAACAGCGCCTCGCCTTCCTCGCCCGACGTGGTGTCTTCGGTGAAGTTCATGTCCTGGATCACCAGGTCCACCGGCTGCTGCTCCAGCAGGGCCAACCCCTGTTCGGGGGAAAGCGCGTGCAGGGTGTCGATGTCGTGCAGCGAGAACAGCACGTTCAGTGCGGTGCCGACGCTGGCGTTGTCGTCAATGATCAGGATCGAGGGCATGCGGCAACGAAGGACCGGAAGTGGGTTCAAGAGTACCGGAGCGCCGGGCCAACGGGCAGATGGCCCGGCGCGGCTGGCCTCAGCCGCCGGTGCCGGGCGCCTGCGGAATCGGCGGGGTCGGTACCGCCAGCACCTCGCTCCAGGCGGCGGTATCGACATCGACGGTCACCTGGTTGCCCTTGCGCAGCACGGTGACCGGAACCCGGGTGGCCTTGTTGCCGACCAGCGCATGGGTGAGGTCGGCCATGCGCCGTACGGGCTGGCCATCCACGCGCAGGATCCGATCGCCGCTGCGCACGCCGAAGTAGCTGCTCGGCTCGGTGGTCGTGACGCGCACGATGCCATCCTGGGCATCCACCACCAGATGGTGGCCGGCGTCACGCCACTCCAGGCGTGCGGTATCGGTCTGGGTGGCGGCCAGCGCAGGTGCGCTGGCCAGCAGGAGGGACAACAACAGGGTCGTGATGCTGGTCTTGGTCTTGGTCATGTGTTTGCTCTGGGGATGGGTCTGGTGCATTTCAGGCACTCCGGGTGGCAACGGCAGGGGGAACGGCCGCGGCGCGACGGGCCGGGCCGAAGACAGCGATCTGGCCGAGCAGCCACAGCAGCACCGCACCGATCGGCAGGTAACTGATGGGCATGCGCGGCAGCTCGTAGTTGTTCATCAGCCACAGGTTGATCGTGTAGGCCATTAACATGCCCAGCACGATGCCGACCGTGGCCAGCAGGAAGTTCTCGGTCTGGAAGTACCGCAGGATCTGGCTGCGGGTCGCGCCCAGCGCACGGCGGATGCCGATCTGCTTGGTGCGCTGCTGCACCCAGAAGCTGGCCAGGCCGACGATGCCCAGTGCGGTCACCACCAGCAGGGCCACGCACACGGTGATCAGCAGGCCGACCATGGCGCGGTCATTGGCGAAGTACTTCCTGCGCTGCTCCTCGTAGGTGTACTTGCCGTGCACCAAGCGGCTTGAATCCACCCGCTCCAATGCCGCCACCGCGGACTTGAGCACTTCGTCGCGCCGGGTCGGATCGGTGACCCGGATCAGGTAGAAGCCCTCGTCATAGGTAGTGCGCAGTGGCAGGACCATCGAGAACTGTGAATCGCCTTCGCGAGCGGTCGGGCGGGCGAGTACCTTGACGATGCCGATGATGCGCAGCGGCATGGAGCCGCTATAGATCGTCTTGCCCAGTGCATCGCCGCCGGGGAACATCTTGTCCGCAATCGCCTGGGTAACGATGACGGCCGAGCCTTCGTCCGCGGCTGCTTCGTCATTCTTGACGACTTCCAGGTCCCGGTACTCATCGGGCTGGAAATCACGACCGGCGATCAGCTCCACGCCCAACGTATCCAGTGCGCCTTCGCGGCCGAAATACTGCGAGGCGCTGAGCGTCGGGCGCTCCTGGTCGGGAACCAGGCCCACGCTCGTATTCCAGGAACTGTTGCGGAACGGGATCTGGTTCAGGGTGACCGCACTCTTGACGCCCGGCAACGCCTGCAGCGCGGCAAGATCCTCGCGGGTGCGCGCCACGGCGTTGACCTGTGGGCCGATGCCGCCCAGGCGGACTTCGATCAGTTCGGTCTCGGCGATGCCGCTGGGCTGGTTGATCTTCTCGATGCGCTGCCCGATCAGGAACAGCGCATTGCAGACGATGGCGCAGGTCAGGGCGATCTCGAGCACGATCAGCGATGCGGCGGTTTTATGCCGGCGGAGCGTGGAGAGAATGGGACGGATATCCATGGTGTGCTCCGGATCCTTACTGCGATTTGAGTTGGATGGCGGGCGCGACCTGCATGGCGCGCAGCGCCGGCAGGAAACCGGCCAGCAGGCTGGCGACCAGGGTCAACGCGAAGGTCATCAGCAGCATCTGCCCATCCAGGGTGGCGAGCTTGGCGTAGTCCACCGGTTGCTGGCGCACCGCGTACAGCCCGAGCAGTGCCAGCAGCAGGCCCAGCAGGCCGCCGGCAAGACCGACGGTGCCGGCCTCGATCAGCGACTGCAGGAAGATCTGGCCGCGGCTGGCACCCAGCGCCCGGCGCACGCCGATCTCACCGCTGCGACGCAGGAACTTGGCCAGCAGCAGACCGACCGTATTGATCAGGCAGACCAGCAGGAAGCCCATTGCCAACCACAACTGCAGACGCACGTCGCCGGGGACGACCTTTTTGAAATCCAGCCATTCCATGACGTTGCGCAGCCGTACGTTGTTGGGGCGTTCGAAACGACCGGCGGCGCGCTGCTGGTCGGAGTAGTTCTCCAGATAGCGACGGTACTCCGCGGCCTGGCCGGGGTTTTCCAGCTCCACCCAGTACTGGATCCAGGTGCAGCTGGCGTTGGGACCGGTCGGGTCGGTCTCGTTGCGGCGCCCGAAGCAGTCGATGCTGCCGTTGCGGTCGAACTTCAGCTCGATCGCCGTGGAGAAGGGCAGGTAGACGTCTTCGCTGTCGCCGTAGCGGCCGGTATACAGGTCATAGAAGTGCGGGTTGGGATGCCAGTCACCCAGCACGCCCACGACGGTCATCGTGTTGCCGTTGAGGCGGACCGACTTGCCGACGCTGTTGGCGCCCTGGAACAGCTTCTGGTTGAGCGTGCTGGAAATCACCGCGACCCGACCGCGCCCGTCGTCATCGGTTTCCTTCCAGCCCTGGCCATAGAGGAACGGCGTGTCGAACATCGGGAAGAAATCGCTCGAGGTATACCGCGCATCGGTGTTGAACGGACGCAGCGTGCTGCCCTCGGGCTCGAGGGTCACACCGCCACCGGTCATCATCGCCTGCCGCTTGGCATGCTTCTCGCGCAGCAGTTTCTCAGCATCGAAGCGGGTCAACTGGTCGGCCGGTTCTTCGCCAGGCTGATAGCCCAGCGCTGACTGTGGATCAACCAGCACGCTGAACAGCCGGTCGCTCTTCTGCGGGATCGGATCACCGGACAGCACATGGAATACGGTCAGCGTGGTCATCGAGGCGCCGATGCCCAGCGCGATGGCGATCACCATCAGCGCGGTCAGCACCTTGTTGCGCCGGAAGCTGCGCAGGGCCAGTCGGAAGTAGTAAGCGATCATGGCCGGCCTCAGTCGTTGGCGATGGCAGCGGCAACCGCGGGGCGCGGCGTGGCGAGCACCGGGTCGCGCAGCAGGTCGGTGACCTGGCCATCGACGATGTGCACGTTGCGCTTGGCGCGGGCGGCCAGTTCCGGATCGTGGGTCACCATCACGATCGTGGTGCCCTTGGCATTGATTTCTTCCAGCAGCTCCATCACGCCGCGGGCCATCTGGCTGTCCAGGTTGCCGGTCGGTTCATCGGCCAGCAGCAGGCGCGGGCTGCCGGCCAGCGCACGCGCGATCGCGGCGCGCTGCTGCTGGCCGCCCGAGAGTTCGGCCGGGTAGTGCTTCATGCGCGAGCCCAGGCCGACCTGGGCCAGCGCGTGCTCGATGCGCTCCTTGCGCTCGGCCGCGGGCATGCCGCGGTAGCGCAGCGGCACATCGACGTTGTCGAACAGGTTGAGATCGGAGATCAGGTTGAAGCCCTGGAAGATGAAGCCGATCTTCTGGTTGCGCAGGCGGCTGCGCGCGTCATCGCCGAGCTGGCTGACATCCTGGCCGTCGAGCAGGTAGGTGCCGCTGGTGAAGGTTTCCAGCAGGCCGGCGATGTTGAGGAAGGTGGTCTTGCCCGAACCGGACGGACCGGTCACGGCAACGAACTCGCCTTCGCGGACGTGCAGGTCCAGCGACCGCAGGGCATGGGTTTCCACCTGTTCGGTGCGGAAGACTTTGGCGACCGAGCGCATTTCAAGCATGGCTGTTTCCTTTGAGGGTCGAGAAGATCGAAAGGACTGAATCAGTTGATGGAGACGCGCTCGGCATCGCCGAACAGATCGCTGCCGGACACCACGACGCGGTCGCCGGGCTGCAGGCCAGAGAGGATTTCCACTTCACCCAGGCTGCTCACGCCGAGCTTGACCGGGCGACGGACGGCATGGCTGCCATCCATGACATAGGCGTAGCCGTTGCCCTGTTCGACAAACGGGCCACGTTCGATCTTGAGTGCGTTGCGGCGGGTATCGAGCAGCACGCGCGCCTGCATCCGCTGGCTCTGGCGCAGGCCCTGCGGCTGCTTGTCGGCGAAGCGGATGCGGGCATTGACCTCGCCGGCGACCACTTCCGGGGAGACGGCGGAAATCTCGCCGGCGAACTGGCCGCTGCCGCCGGTCAGCTGCGCAGGCATGCCGATCGTCAGCTCGCGGGCGAAGCTCTCCGGCACCTTGATCTCGATCTCGAAGCGCGACAGATCGACCACGCCCAGGATCGGCGCATTGGCGACCACGTTGGTGTGCTGGGTCGCCTGCACCTGGCCGACCTGGCCATCGAAGGGCGCACGCAGCGTGAGCGCGTCCACCTGGCGCTCCACTTCGGTCACCACCGCGCGCTGGCGATCAGCCAGCAGGCGCTTGTTGCGCGCATCCAGATCGGCGCCCTGGGCCTTGAGCATGGCGTCCTTGCGGGCGTGCTCGAGCTGGATGTCGCTCTTCTTGACGGTGTCCTCGGCCTTGGCCACGTCCACCTGCGGTACCGCGCCGCCATCGAAGCCGCGCTTGTAACGTTCCAGGTCACGCACCGCGGCCTGGCGTTCGATCACGGCCTGGTCGGTGTCCTTCTGCGCGGTGGCGCGCGCCAGGGTCGCATCCAGAGTCGCGCGGCTTGCCTCGGCCTGCAGGCCGGCCAGCGTGGCCTGTTCCTGGGCCAGCTTGCTGCGCAGTTCGGGGCTGTCGATCACGGCCAGTTCCTGGCCCTGCTTGACCACATCACCGGCCACGACCTTCAGGTTCACGTTGCCGGCGGAGATCGCATACAGCACCGGGTTGTTGGCGGCGATCACGCGGCCGTCGGCGGCGATGTCGCGCACCATGTCGCCTCGGGTGACCTCAGCGATGCGGACACGGGCGCTGTCGTAGGAGCGGCTGGCCCCCAGCCAGGCACGGGCGGCGAAGCCGATCGCCACCAGCACGACCAGCGCGGCGACCGCCGGCCACAGCCAGCGCTTCCACGGGGCGGGCGCGGCGTGCGAAGAAAGGGTCTGGTCCTGGGCGGAAGTGTCGCGGATCATCGGGCTCGTTCGCGGTTGGGTTGTGGAGTACCAAGCAGACTCCGTGCCAACTTTTAGCCCTTTGGAAACAACAGCTTGCAAAAAGCGGCCGGTGTCCATGTGTCCGCGGACACCTGACCGGACACTTTCGTTAAGCCGACAGCGCCCAAGCCGCCGGGGCCGCCACGCTAGAATGCGAGGCTTACCAGCAGGGATCTGAATCTATGTGCGGCATTGTGGGAGCGATCGCCCATCGCGACGTGGTACCGGTACTCATCGAAGGATTGAAGCGACTGGAATACCGGGGCTACGATTCCTCCGGCATCGCCGTGATCGATACCACCGCCGCCGAACCCGATGTCCGACGCGTGCGCCGTACCGGCCGGGTGGCGGAGATGGAGAAGGCTGCCGCGAGCGAAGGCTTCCAGTCGCTGCTCGGCATCGGCCACACCCGCTGGGCGACCCACGGGGGCGTGACCGAGGCCAATGCACACCCGCACATCAGTCACGGTGTGGCGCTGGTGCACAACGGCATCATCGAGAACCATGAAGAGCAGCGCGAGAAGCTGCGCGCGCTGGGCTACACCTTCGAGTCGCAGACCGACACCGAAGTGATCGCGCACCTGATGCACCATCACCTCAAGGAAGGCGACAGCCTGCTGTCGGCGCTGCAGCGTACGGTCAAGGAACTGACCGGTGCCTATGCGCTGGCGGTGATGAGCCGTGCCGAGCCGGACCATTTCGTCTGCGCCCGCATGGGGTGTCCGCTGCTGGTGGGCGTGGGCGAAGGCGAGAACTTCGTGGCCTCCGATGTCTCGGCGATCATCCAGGCCACCCGCAAGGTGATCTTCCTGGAAGAAGGCGACACGGCCGACATCCGCCGCGACAGCGTGCAGGTCTACGACGAGCACAACCAGCCGATCGTGCGCGATGTGCATCTGTCCGATGTGTCGCTGGCCTCGCTGGAACTGGGCCCGTACCGCCACTTCATGCAGAAGGAAATCCACGAGCAGCCGCGTGCGCTGGGTGACACCATCGAAGCGGCGATCGATGCCGGTGGCTTCCCGGCCACGCTGTTCGGCAAGAACGCCGAGGCCGTGCTGTCGGGTATCGAAGGCGTGCAGATCCTCGCCTGCGGCACCAGCTACTACGCCGGCCTGACCGCGCGTTACTGGATTGAATCCATTGCCGGCCTGCCGTGCAGCGTGGAGATCGCCAGCGAGTACCGTTACCGCGCCGCCTACGCAAACCCGAAGCACCTGATCGTCACCATCTCCCAGTCCGGCGAAACGCTGGATACGATGGAAGC
This sequence comes from Stenotrophomonas sp. BIO128-Bstrain, assembly GCF_030128875.1. Taxonomy (NCBI): domain Bacteria; kingdom Pseudomonadati; phylum Pseudomonadota; class Gammaproteobacteria; order Lysobacterales; family Lysobacteraceae; genus Stenotrophomonas; species Stenotrophomonas sp. BIO128-Bstrain. The sequence continues at coordinate 4,424,923 of NZ_CP124620.1, forward strand.
ACTCAAGTACGCCAAGTCGCTCGGCCACCTGCACACGCTCTCGATCTGCAACGTGCCCGAGAGTGCGATTCCGCGCGCCAGCGAACTGGTCTGCTACACCCGCGCCGGTGCCGAGATCGGCGTTGCCTCGACCAAGGCGTTCACCACCCAGCTGGCTGCCTTGTTCCAGCTCACCATGGTGCTGGGCAAGCTGCACGGCCGCATCGATGCCGCGCAGGAAGCGGACTACCTGGAACAGCTGCGTTTCCTGCCCGGCAGCGTGCAGCACGCGCTGAACCTGGAGCCGCAGATTGCGGCCTGGGCCGAGCGCTTCGCACGCAAGGCCAACGCCCTGTTCCTGGGCCGGGGCCTGCATTACCCGATCGCACTGGAAGGCGCGCTCAAGCTCAAGGAGATCTCGTACATCCACGCCGAGGCCTATCCGGCCGGCGAGCTGAAGCATGGCCCGCTGGCGCTGGTGGATGAGGACATGCCGGTGGTGGTGATCGCGCCGAACGACAGCCTGCTGGAGAAGGTCAAATCCAACATGCAGGAAGTGCGTGCACGCGGCGGTGAGCTGTTCGTGTTCGCCGACCAGGACAGCAACTTCGTCGCGTCCGAAGGCGTGCATGTGATCCGCACCCCGCGCCACGCCGGTGTGCTCAGCCCGATCGTGCACACCCTGCCGGTGCAGCTGCTGGCATACCACACCGCACTGGCTCGCGGGACAGACGTGGACAAGCCGCGCAACCTGGCCAAGAGCGTGACGGTGGAATAAACGCGCGCGTCGCGTTGTGGATGTGGAGAAGGGGGCCGCGCGGCCCCCTTTTTTGTGGGTGTCAGGTAACCGTGTTCGTCGGTTGCGCCGCGCGGTGCTTGGCTGTGTTTTCGATCCTGGGCCGACGCAGCCGCCCGGATTGATCGGGAGAGCCACCCCACGGGTGGCTGGCCCCTGGGTAGGTCGGACATCACGCATCCACCCATGGGGTGCCTCTACCGGCGGCAGGGGGGCGTGGAACTTTAGTCGTGGGCCGCGGCAGCATTCAGCGACGGTTTTACTGGCGGTGCCATTCTCGGGGTCGTCAGCTGTTTCGACGACGAACTGTCCCAGATTTGCAAACTCCTGGGCCAAGTCGCAGTCGTAGAATCGAGTGACCGAGGACCGGGCAGACGCATGGCGCCGCCTCCCTCGCTGCAACCAGGCGCACCTCTCGACTTCAGTAACCTGTAACAGGAAACAAGAATGAACGTCCGCGAACTCCTGCAATCCAAGAAAGATGCAATCGTCACCATTGATGTCGAGGACACCATCGGTGCCGCTGCGCACAAGATGAGCGCGCACAAGATCGCTGCCCTGGTTGTGATGAAAGACGATGCGCCAGTGCGGATCATTTCCGAGAAGGACATCGTGCGCAGCCTTGCGGAAGATGGTCCCCAGGCAGGCCGACGCGTCATTTCCAGCCTGCCATCGGCAGGGCTGGAAGGCATCGTCCCGGATGCGACGCTCAAGCAGGCGATGGCGCTGATGACGTATTCCCGCCATCGTCACCTGATGGTGACCGAGGGCGCCACGCTGGTCGGCATCCTGAGCCTGGGCGACATCGTCAAGAACCTGCTCAGTGAACTCGAGCTGGAAAAAGCGGTGCTGCAGGACATCTACATGGCAGCGCACTGACGCTGCCTGGTCCGCACTGACGGGCATTGCCGGCCGCTGGCTGGCAACCCCGGACGAGGTCAGCGTACGCGTTTGACCTCGACAAGCTGCTGGAGGTCGCCCTTCAGCAGCTGATAGGCCCCATCGCGCGCTGCATCAGCGGTTTGCCGCAACACCCACGACGGATGCACCGTCGCGAAGGCGCGCGTGCCGTCATCCAGTACGTGCCAGCGTCCGTGGTTCGCCATCAGGTTGAAGCCGGCACCGAACACCGCCGTCGCCGCGGTAGCACCGAGGCAGACGATCACCTGCGGTCGCACGTTTTCGATTTCCCCCATCAGCCACGGCCGGCAGGCGTTGACGTGGGTGATCTGCGGTTTGCTGTGGATGCGCCGCTTGCCGCGCCGTTCAAAGCGGAAGTGCTTGACCGCATTGGTCATGTACAGCGCGCTGCGCTCGATCCCCAGCTCGCGCAGCGCACGGTCGAGCAGCTGTCCTGCCGGGCCGACGAACGGGTGCCCGCTGAGGTCCTCGCTGTCGCCGGGTTGCTCACCCACCAGCATGATCGATGCGTCGGCCGGGCCCTCACCGAACACGGTCTGCGTGGCCGGTTCCCACAGGGGGCAGCGGCGACATGCCGACGCGGCGTCGCGCAGGGTATCGAGCGTGGCCGGTGCAGCCTTCGCGACGACCGGCAAGCCCGAGGCGGGTTGGGGGATGCGGCGACGCGGTGCCTGCGCTTCGCGGTCGTGCATCTCCTGCACGCGGTCGCCGGCGTCCCGCACCAGCTGCGGCAGCAACGCGGCCTCCGGCAGGTGCTTCCAGTATTTGGCCGGCATCTCCTGCTGCATCATCCGGGTATTCAGCCGCGCCGGATTGAAGATGTTGGCGTAATAGGTGCGCCACAGTTCTTCGCGTGCATCATCGGTTGGGGCATCGGCCTGCGTCCGGCCGGGGCCGAAGGTGAGGACGTGCCCATCCCACCGCACGCTGCGCGACGGTGTCAGGATCGCCCAGCGCATGCCGGTGAAGCGACGTGCGAAGAACGGCGCGACGCGATCCACGATGAGGTGGTCCGGCTCGAACCAGGCGATGAAGGCGTCCTGTTCGCCCGGCACCTCGCGGAAACGCACGAACGCCTTCATTTTGTGCGAGTCGCGGCGCACCGCCTGGCTCAGCGCTGTCGCGCGCAGCACGTCCGGGTCGGTGGGGGTGGCGAGCAGCCCGCGCTCGCCGTGGGCGATGCGCCACAGCATGCGGTACAGCAGCGGCAGCCGCTGCGGGTCGCGGTGGCAGAGGCAGGTGGCGGCCAGCTCGACGAACGCCTTGGACACATAGGTGGGTGCGTCGTGCGCTGTATCGGCCACCGCTTCGATGGTCTGCAACGGCGGCGCATCCAGCAGTGACGCTTCCTCGCCATGCAACCAGTCCAACTGCTCCGGGGGCACCGCGTGGCGCAGCGCCAGGCGCGCGGCATCGCGCCATGCGTCCAGCGACCACGGCGGGTCGATGCGTACGCTCCAGCGTGCCATCTCAGTGCGCGGCAACGGCGTCGAACAGGGAGCCCTGCGCGGGCGGGGGGGCCAGCCGCGCGCGCAGCGTGGCCGGGTCATCCAGCTGCTTGCGGGGGTGATGGTCGGCCAGTTGCACGAAGGGCAGCAGCTTGGCCATCGGCGCACGCAGGCGGGCCACATCGACCACCCGCAGGCGCACCTGGCGGCGTGCCATCAGCACGCGCTTGACGTTGCGCACGCCCAGCCCGGGCACGCGCAGCAGGAGTTCCTTCGGCGCGCGGTTGAGGTCGACAGGGAAGCGCTCCGGGTGCCGGATCGCCCAGGCCATCTTGGGGTCGATGTCCAGGTCGAGCATGCCGCCCTGGGTGGTATCGGTGATTTCTTCCACGCCGTAGCCGTAGAAGCGCAGCAGCCAGTCGGCCTGGTACAGGCGGTGTTCGCGCGCGAGCGGCGGCGGCTGCAACGGCAGAATGCGGCTGGCGTCGGGGATCGGGCTGAAGGCGGAGTAATAGACCCGGCGCATGCGGTAATTGCCGTACAGGTTGTCGGCCGCGGTGAGGATCTGCTGGTCGCTGGCGCCGTCGGCACCCACGATCATCTGCGTGCTCTGGCCGGCCGGCGCGAACTTCGGCGGTCGGGGGCGCGATACCCGCGGCGCCGGTGTTGCCGATGCTGCAGCATCGCCTTTGCGCGCGTCCTTGGCCTCTTCGATGCGCCAGCGCAGCTCGCCCATCGCGCCGCGGATGGAGGGCAGGGATTTCTCCGGCGCGAAGCTGGCCAGCCCGGCTTCGGTGGGCAGCTCGATGTTGATCGACAGGCGGTCGGCGTAGCGCCCGGCAGCGGCCAGCAGTTCCGGCGACGCCTCGGGAATGGTCTTGAGGTGGATGTAGCCGGCGAAGTGGTGTTCCTCGCGCAACTGGCGCGCCACCTCCACCATGCGTTCCATGGTGTAGTCGGCGTTGCGGATGATGCCGCTGGAGAGGAACAGGCCCTCGATGTAATTGCGTTTGTAGAAATCCAGCGTAAGCGACACCACTTCGGCGACGTCGAAGCGCGCGCGCGGCACGTTGCTGGACACGCGGTTCACGCAGTAGGCGCAGTCGTAGATGCAGAAGTTGGTCAGCAGGATCTTCAGCAACGATACGCACCGCCCATCCGGGGTATAGCTGTGACAGATACCCGCGCCCTCGGTGCTGCCGATGCCACCGGATTTGACCGAGTTCCGCTTCCCCGCACCGCTGGAGGCGCAGGAGGCATCGTATTTGGCGGCATCGGCGAGGATGGCGAGCTTGCGGAGGGTGTCCATGCGGGCACCCTAAGCAGGGGCGATCTCATCCAGTGAGATTGACCGCGGGGCATCCTGAAGCGTTCACGCCATGGTTCCCGTGCTTCGCCGGCACGCGCTGCGTGCGCCCATTCACGATCTTCACATTCCCGGCTAGACTTCGCCCCGGTGCCGTCGGCACCGGCAGGGACGCAGGTTGGCCAGGACGGGCACGGCATTGGAAGCACGCTCTCGCGTGCGGCGTTGCGCGACTGAATCTCCAGCATCCTTCTGCCGGAACCGCGTCGCCTCTCATCCAACCATCAGGGGGCAGTACGTGAACAAGGTTTCGTTGTTGGGGATGGCCGCGGCCATTGCCCTGTTGTCGGGCTGTGCAAGCGTGCCGATGTCCGAAAAGGGCATGGTGGAGACCGCCAAGACCTTCCCGACGCCCGAACCGGGCACCGCCGGGGTGTATGTGTTCCGCAACAGCTTCGTCGGCAAGGCGCTGAAAAAGGACATCTGGATCGATGGCGAATGCCTGGGCGAAAGCGCCGACAAGGTGTTCTTCTACACGACGGTGCCGGGCGACCGTGAGCACACCTTCTCGACGGAGTCGGAGTTCTCGCCGAACGACCTGAAAGTGCAGACCGAATCGGGCCGCAACTACTTCATCCAGCAATCGATCCGGATGGGCGTGTTCGTGGGCGGTGCCAAGCTGGACGTGGTGCCCGAAGCCGAAGGCCGCCGCCAGGTCGCCGGGTTGAAGATGGCCCGTAAGGGAACGTGTTCGCGCTGATCGGGCAAGGACCATAACGAGGCGGGCGCGCGTTGCGTGCCCGCCTTGGTGCGGTGCGTCGGGCCAAGGCGCTGGTCTACTGCGAGAAGCTCACTTTCACCGAATCCGCGCTGTAGTCGGCCGGCCCATGGAACACCACTTCGATGTTGTTGCCATCCGGATCCAGCACGAAGGCGGCGTAATACCCCGGATGGTAGGGGCGCTCGCCGGGCGCGCCGTTGTCCTTGCCACCGTTGGCCAGCGCCGCGTGGTGGAAGGCCTCCACCGTGGCGCGGTCGCGGGCCTGGAAGGCAAGATGGTGGCGGCCGGTCAGCTGGCCGAGGGCCGCCTCGCTGTCCGGCGTGGAAATGAACAGCTCATCGGCCCAGAAATACGTGTCGCCCTCGCCGGCGATCGGGATGCCGATCGTGTCGAACACGGCCTGGTAGAAGCGGCGGCTGGCGGCCATGTCCCTGACCACCAGTTGCAGGTGATCGATCAGGCGGCCGCGGTGCAGTTCCATCGTTTCCATACCGGCTCCACAGGGGGGATGGGACGCAGATATACCACCGGACACAGCGCTGCGCATTGCCGCGCCGTCGACCTTGCTGACCACGCGCAGGGCGGCGCCGGCGGCGGCCCTTCCGCCGGCCCGCGCAGTGACCTACGCTGCGTGCTGGCGCCATGAACGCGCAGGCGGAGGAGGCACGATGCTGTGGATGGTGATGATGGCCCAGGCGGTCGCCGGCGACGCGGGCTACCCACAGGCGCATGCCTGGGCGCAACGTGATGAGGCCAGCCTCGAACCGGCGGCGTACACGGCGATGGTGGACAGCATGAGCGAGGTTGGGGGTGCCGCCTTCAAGCGTTGCATGCCGACTCCCGCGCCGCAGACGCTGGCCGCGTTCACCGTGGTGTTGCAGCTGGATGCGCAGGGCAGGGTGGTGCGCACGTGGCGCGAGGGCGAGGAGGCGGTTGCACGCTGCGTGGACGCAGGCTTCGCCGGGAAAACCCTGTTCGTGCCACCGAAGGCGCCGTTCTATGCGGCGTTCGAGTTCCAGGTCGAGCCGTAGCACCGGCAACGCACCGACCGGTGCCGGTGCGTTGCGCGGCCGCAGGGATCAGGCGATCGGCGTGTTGGAGATGATCTCCACCCAGTAGCCGTCCGGGTCCTTGATGAAGGCCAGGTGCTTCATGCGGCCGTCTTCCAGGCGCTTCTGGTAAGGCACCTGCAGCTCATCGAAGCGCTTGCAGGCGGCCTGGATGTCCGGCACGGACACGCAGATGTGGCCGAAGCCACGCGGGTCGGCATTGCCGTTGTGATAGACCGGGCCGTCCTGGTTTTCGGTGCCATGGTTGTGGGTCAGCTCGAGCACGCCGGGGATGCCGGCCATCCACACGCGGCGGGCATCGTCACCCTCGGGAATCTGCGTGCCGGCCGGCAGCAGGGCGAGGAAGTACAGGCTGAATTCGGCCTCGGGGAAGTGGCGCAGGTCGATCAGGCGGAAGCCCAGCACGCGGGTGTAGAAATCCAGCGAGGCCGTGGCGTCCTTGACGCGCAGCATGGTGTGGTTGAACACGAACCCGGCGGTCTCGGCGGGCGTGGTGGCGGCAACGCCGGGAGAGTTCTGGAGGGCGGCAAGGCTCATGGGGATTCCTGGGGGGCAGGGCCGCATCAGCGCGGCGGACCCCTCATTTTACCGGTCCCGGCCGGGCCACGTGACAGGTAGAATGGTGTGTCTTCCTGACCAGCGTTCATCCATGTCCCAGCGTGAATGGGTGGCTGCGGCCATCCGCAAGATCGACGCCGATTTCAACCGTTCGGCCGATACCCACCTGATTCCGATGGACCTGCCCGGGTTCGAGGGCATCGACCTGTATTTCAAGGACGAGTCCAGCCACCCGACCGGCAGCCTCAAACATCGCCTGGCACGCTCGCTGTTCCTGTATGCACTGGCCAATGGCTGGCTGCGCGAGGGGCGCCCGGTGATCGAGGCCTCCAGCGGCTCCACGGCCGTGTCCGAGGCGTATTTCGCGCGGCTGCTGGGCCTGCCGTTCATTGCGGTGATGCCGGCCACCACCTCCCCGGAAAAAATCGCGGCGATCGAGTTCCACGGGGGCCGCTGCCATCTGGTGGAGCGCGCCTGCGACCTGAACGCCGATTCGGAAACGCTGGCCCGCGAAACCGGCGGCCATTTCATGGACCAGTTCACGTACGCCGAGCGCGCGACCGACTGGCGTGCCAACAACAACATCGCCGAATCAATCTTCAAGCAGATGGCCGAGGAGCCGCATCCGGTACCCGAGTGGATCGTGTGCAGCCCGGGCACCGGCGGCACGGCGGCCACGCTGGGCCGCTACGTGAGCTACCGCCGGCATGACACGCGCATCCTGTGCGCGGACCCGGAAATCTCCGTGTTCTATGATGGCTACTGCGCTGCGCTGGCAGGGCAGCCCTGGCGTGAGCTGACCTGCAGCGGCGGTTCGCGGGTGGAAGGCATCGGCCGGCCGCGGGTGGAATCGAGCTTCATTCCGACCAGCGTCGATGCGATGGTCAAAGTGCCCGATGCGCTGAGCCTGGCCGCGATGCGCCACGTCAGCCGCCAACTGGGGCGCCGCGTGGGCGGCTCCACCGGCACCAACTTCATCGGCGTGCTGCAGGCCGCGCAGCTGATGCGCGATGCGGGCCGCAGCGGCTCGATCGTGACCATCCTGTGTGACAGCGGTGACCGCTACGCACACAGCTATTACAACCCGGAGTGGTACCCGAAACAGGCCATCGACGTGGACGGCGCCGATGCGGTGCTTGCGGCCGCGGTGGCGGGCAAGGGGCTGCCGGTGCTGCCGTGCGTCTCGCTGGAAGCACTGTACTGAGCGGGGCGCCCGGGCGGGCGTGAACCGGGCCCATCGGCGTGCCCCGGGGCCTTGTGTGGGGTGGGGGGCAATGCCATATCGTGGGGTGATGCCGCTGCAGCGGCCCCGTTGTCTGGAGATGCCTGTGACCCCCACCAATCCTCTGCTCGATTTTTCCGGCCTGCCGCGTTTCGATGCGATCCAGCCCGAGCACATCGCCCCGGCGATCGATGCCCTGCTGGCCGACGCCGAAGCCGCGGTGAAAACCGCCGAAACGGTCTCCCCGGTGACCTGGGCGAGCTTCGCCGAGCCGCTGGACGACGCCACCGAGCGCCTGTGGCGCGCGTGGGGCCAGGTGGGCCACCTGCAGGCCGTGGTGAACACCCCTGCGCTGCGCGAGGCCTACAACGCGAACCTGCCCAAGGTGACGCGCTTCGGCAGCGCGCTGGGCCAGAACCTGGCGCTCTACCAGCAGTACCGTGCCCTGGCCGACGCGCCCGAAGCGACGCAGTACGACGCGGCACGCCGCAAAGTGCTGGAGAACGCGCTGCGCGATTTCCGCCTGGGCGGTGCTGAACTCGATGACGCTGGCAAGGCGCGGTACAGCGCGATCCGCGAGGAGCTGTCCGCGCTGTCGGCGACGTTCTCGCAGAACGTGCTCGATGCGACCGATGCCTGGTCGCTGCACGTGCAGGACCGCGCCGAGCTCGCCGGCCTGCCGGACGATGTGATCGCCGCGGCCCGCGCTGCCGCGGAGAAGGAGGGTCTGGCCGGCTGGAAGCTGACCCTGCAGATGCCGTGCTACATCCCGGTGCAGACCTACGCCGAACATCGCCCGCTGCGCGAAGCGCTGTACCGCGCCAATGCGATCCGCGCCTCTGAATTCGGCGATGCCACGCTGGACAACAGCGGCAACATCGATCGCGTACTGGCGCTGCGCGCGGAGCTGGCCACGCTGCTGGGCTTTGCCAACTACGCCGAGTACTCGATCGCCACCAAGATGGCCGAGGATGCGCCGCAGGTACTGGGCTTCCTGCGTGATCTTGCCGCGCGTGCCAAGCCGTACGCGCAGCGCGACCGTGCCGAGCTGGAGGCGTTCGCGCGCGACGAGCTGGGCATGGCCGCGCTGGAGGCGTGGGACCTGGCGTTTGCCGCGGAGAAACTGAAACAGGCGCGCTACAGCTATTCCGAGCAGGACGTGAAGCAGTACTTCACCGAGCCGAAGGTGCTGGACGGCCTGTTCAGTGTGATCCGCAGCCTGTATGGCCTGGCGGTGCAGCCGGACAGCGCGCCGGTGTGGCATCCGGATGTGCGCTTCTTCCGCGTGGTCGATGCGCAGGGCGCGCTGGTCGGCCAGTTCTATCTGGATCTGTACGCGCGCGAAGGCAAGCGCGGTGGCGCGTGGATGGACGATTGCCGCAACCGCCGCGAGACCGCCGCCGGCGTGCAGACGCCGCTGGTGTACCTGGTCTGCAACTTCGGCAAGGGTGCACAAGGGCAGCCGGCCACCTTCAGCCACAGCGATGTGACCACGCTGTTCCATGAGATGGGGCACGGCCTGCATCAGTTGTTGACCCGCATCGGTGAGCTGGGCGTGGCCGGCATCAACGGGGTGGAGTGGGACGCGGTGGAACTGCCGAGCCAGTTCATGGAGAACTTCTGCTGGGAATGGGACCGCGTGCAGGCGATGACCGCACACGTGGCCACCGGCGAGCCGCTGCCGCGTGCGCTGTTCGACCGCATGCTGGCCGCACGCAATTTCCAGAGCGGCATGTTCACCGTGCGCCAGCTGGAATTCGCGCTGTTCGACATGCAGTTGCACAGCGAGTTCGATCCGACCCAGGACAGCGTGCAGGCGCTGTTGGAACGCGTCCGCGATGAAGTGGCCGTCAACCGGCCGCCGGCGTGGAATCGCTTCCCCAACCAGTTCAGCCACATTTTTGCCGGTGGCTATGCGGCCGGCTACTACAGCTACAAATGGGCCGAGGTGCTCAGCGCCGATGCCTACGCCGCGTTCGAGGAGGCCCCGGACAAAGTGACCGAGACCGGCCAGCGCTTCCGCGATGAAGTGCTCTCACGGGGCGGCAGCCGCAGTGCCGCCGAGAACTTCGCCGCCTTCCGTGGCCGCGCGCCGACAGTGGACGCGCTGCTGCGGCATAACGGGATGGTGTGATTCCCCGATGTGGTAGTGCCGGCCGCTGGCCGGCTCTGCATCCCGCCGCCAGGGGCGGGGTGTCATGCAAGGTGAGGAGCCGGCCAGCGGGATCGCGTGCGCTATCGCGGCACGTTGATCACTCCGCGTAGATCATCTTCCGGCTCATGCCGCCGTCGACGATGTGGTCCTGGCCGGTGATGAAGCCAGCCAGGTCCGAGAGCAGGAAGACCGCCAGTGCGCCGATGTCCGGCGGCTGGCCAACGCGGCCGACCGGGTGCTGCGCATGATCGCGGCGGGACAGTTTGGGCGTGCGTCGCCGTGAGGGCGCCTGCCAGGCATCGGTGGTGATCCAGCCGGGGCTGATGCTGTTGACCCGCACGGCCGGCCCTTCGCTCAATGCCAATGCATGGGTGAAGGCGACCAGCCCGCCCTTGGCCGCGGCGTAGGCTTCACTGTCCGGCTCGGACTGCCAGGCACGCGTGGAGGCGATGTTGATGATCGCCCCGGCATGCTCGCGCAGGGCGGGCAGGGCATGCTTGCTGCACAGGAAGGCGCCATGCAGGCTGGAGAGGCGGCGTTGCCACTCGGCCAGCGGCATCTGCGCCAGGGGCGTGCCATGGGCACTGGCGATGCCGGCATTGTTGACCAGGCCATCAATGCGCCCGAAGCGCTTCAGCGTCGCCTTGATCAGCGCCTGCACGCTGCGTTCGCTGGCCACGTCCGCGCGTTGGAACGCCGCGCGCTCCGGCAATGCCCATTCCTTCAGGCAGGCCTTGCCGGCATCGGCATCCAGGTCGGCGATCATCACGCTGCCGCCCGCGCCGAGCACCGATTGCGCGATGCCACGGCCCACGCCCTGCGCACCCCCGGTGATCACCACCACGCGGTCGCGCAGCGGCTGTGCCGGCCAGTCGAGGAGGGTCGGGGTCAATGACACGGCGGCATCTCGTTGCGGCCCAGCAGGCGCGTCCAGCCTTCGATGCCGAGTTTGTCCAGCGTCTCGATGTTGCGCTCCACGATCACGTCCGGATCCGGGAAGGCTGCCACCGCGCGCTCGACGCTGTCTTCGCGCAGCAGGTGCAGGGTCGGGTAGGGCGCGCGGTTGGTGTAATTGCTCACGTCATCCGGGGCCACGCCGGCGAACTGGTACTGCGGATGGAAGCTGGCCACCTGCAGGATGCCCTGCAGATCCAGTGCCTCGATCGCTGCATCGGCGTTGTCGAGGAAGTCGTTGTACTCCAGGAAATCGGTCAGCACGTCCGGGTGCACGATCAGGGTGGTGTCGATCTGCTCGGCGGGCGTGTCGCGCAGCAGGATCAGCTCTTCGGCCAGTTCCTCGACCAGCGCCTCCGGCGTGGTCGCATCACTGAGCACGAACCGCACCTGGTCCTTGACGTACACCGCCTTGGCGAACGGGCACAGGTTCAGGCCGATCACGATCTGCTCCAGCCATTTCCGGGTCTCGGCAATGGGGTCGCGGGTGGCAGTGAGGAAGGCATCGTTCATGGCGGGCGGGGTCGCTGGCGGGGCCGTTGATTGTACGGCGCGGCGGTGAAGTGGACGCCCGATCGGCTCCACTGTCCATTAACTGGACACCGGTCATGCTGGAAATTCCTTATCCGGCAATCACTTGCAGTGATCCATCCAGCGGCCAATAGGCAGTGGCCGGCTGCGGGTATCCAATGGCCGGGTACACGACGCAAGGAGTTCTCAGTGATGGCAACACACGCATTCCTGCCGACGGCCACGTGGTCCGGCAAGCTGTTCGATGGCCAGTGGGCCGCGGGTGCAGGCACCCAGGACGTGGTCGAGCCGGCGACCGGCGAGCGCCTGGGCGAGATCGCGATGGCCGACCCGGCACAGATCGCGCGCGCCGCCGCCACCGCCGCCAAGGCGCAGCGCGACTGGGCCAGCGCCCCGTATGACACCCGCGCGCAGGTGCTGCGCCGCGCGGCGCAGTTGGCCGAAGAACACAACGACGAGATCGTGCAGTGGCTGGTCCGCGAAAGCGGCTCCACCCAGCTCAAGGCCGGTTTCGAGGCCAAGGTGAACACCAAGGCGCTGCATGAGGCCGCGGCACTGCCCTCGCGCAGCATCGGCGAGGTGCTGCCGTCCGAACCGGGCCGTTTGAACCTGGCGCGCCGCCGCCCACTCGGCGTGGTCGGCGTGATCTCGCCGTTCAACTTCCCGCTGTACCTGGCCATGCGTGCCGTGGCCCCGGCGCTGGCGCTGGGCAACGCGGTGGTGCTCAAGCCCGATCCGCGCACTGCCGTGTGCGGCGGCTTCGTGATCGCGCGCCTGTTCGAACTGGCCGGGCTGCCGGCGGGCCTGCTGCACGTGCTGCCGGGCGATGGCGCCGCCGGTGCGGCGCTGACCAGTGACCCGAACATCGCGATGATCCAGTTCACCGGCTCCACCGGAGCGGGGCGCAAGGTCGGCGAAGCGGCCGGCAAGCACCTGAAGAAGGTATCGCTGGAACTGGGCGGCAAGAACTCGCTGATCGTGCTCGACGATGCCGACATGGACCTGGCCATCGCCAACACCGCGTGGGGCGTCTACCTGCACCAGGGCCAGATCTGCATGGCCACCGGCCGCGTGCTGGTCCAGCGCAGCATCCATGCGCGGTTCCTGGAAAAGCTGGTGGCCAAGGCCAAGTCGCTCAAGGTCGGCAATCCGGCCGATGGCGAGGTGGCGATCGGGCCGCTGATCAACGCCCAGCAGCGTGACCATGCTGCGCGCATCGTTGCCGAAGCGCAGGCGGCTGGCGCCACGCTCGCGACCGGCGGTGGGTACAAGGACCTGTTCTTCGAACCGACCGTGCTCAGCGATGTGAGCCGCGACAACCCGGCCTTCCACGAAGAGATCTTCGCACCGGTCGCGGTGGTCGTGCCCTTCGATACCGATGATGAGGCGGTGGAGCTGGCCAACGACAGCGAGTACGGCCTGTCGATGGCGATCGTGTCGAGCAATGTCGGCCGCGCACTGAAGCTGGGCGAACGGCTGCGCACCGGCCTGCTGCACATCAACGACCAGACCGTGAACGATGAGGTGATCAATCCGTTCGGTGGCGTCGGCGCCTCCGGCAATGGCACCAGCATCGGTGGCCCGTCCAACATCGACGAGTTCACCCAGTGGCAGTGGATGACCGTCAAGGGCGAAGCGCCCGCCTACCCGATCTGATCAGGAGACCCTCATGACCGCAACAGCAGAACTGCGCGACATCACCGTGGCCGTGGTGCGCGAAAAAGAACAGCCTTTCACGATCGAGAAGGCGCGCATCCGTGGGCCGCAGGACGATGAAGTGCTGGTGCGCGTAGTCGCCACCGGCCTGTGCCATACCGACCTGATCGTGCGTGACCAGTACTATCCCGTGCCGCTGCCGGCGGTGCTCGGCCATGAAGGTGCAGGCATCGTTGAAGCACTCGGCCCGGGCGTGAAAGACCTCAAGGTTGGTGACCATGTTGTGCTGACCTACGGCGCCTGCGGCCACTGCAATCCCTGCAGCGGCGGCCACGGCGCGTACTGCAAGGACTTCTTCGGGCTCAACTTCGGTGGCGGTGCACTGGACGGTTCCACCGCGATCCAGGACCCGGACGGCAAGCCGCTGCACGATCATTTCTTCGCGCAGTCTTCGTTCGCCACCTACGCACTGAGCCGCGAAAACAACGCGATCAAGGTGCCTGACGATGCGCCGATCGAACTGCTCGGCCCGCTCGGCTGCGGCATCCAGACCGGTGCCGGTGCCGTGATCAACTCGCTCAAGGTCACCGCCGGCAGCAGCTTCGCCAGCTTCGGTGCCGGCGCGGTCGGCCTGAGCGCGGTGATGGCCGCGCGCGTGGCCGGTGCGACCACGATCATCGCCATCGATGTGGTGCCGTCGCGCCTGGAACTGGCCAAGGAACTCGGCGCCACCCATGTGATCAACAGCCGCGAGGTCGACGTCGTCGACGCCGTGCGCGAGATCACCGGCGGCGGGGCCAACTTCGCCCTGGAATCCACCGGTCGCCCGGACGTGCTGGCACAGGGCATCGAGGCGCTTGGGGGGCTGGGCGTGATCGGCGTGGTCGGCGCGCCGAAGCTGGGCACCAAGGCCGAGTTCGACGTCAACAACCTGCTGCTGGGCGGGCGCAGCATCCGCGGCATCGTTGAAGGCGACAGCGTGCCGAAGGTGTTCATCCCGCAGCTGGTGCAGCTGTACCAGCTGGGCCGCTTCCCGTTCGACAAACTGGTGAAGTTCTACCCGCTGGACCAGATCAACCAGGCCGCCGAGGACAGCACCCGCGGCGTGACCCTCAAGCCGATCCTGACCATCGGCGGGTGAAACGCTCCGTCGCAGGCATGCGTGCCTGCGACGACGCAGCAGTCAGCTTTGCCGGAGTAGGCTGTCGGTCCGAGGTGGAGATCGACCGATGGCCGCGATGGTTCTGGAACAGCAGCAGGTATTGGCCGCCGCCCGTCAGCGCTTTGCCGAGGGCGGCGCGCTGATGGACAGCGTGGTCAGCCCGCCGGTACTGCGCTCCTGGGAGCGTTCGCGCCAGGCCGGCGTACAGCCGCGGCAGGCGCCGTACTACGCGCCCCTTGCCGCGGGCGCCACCCGCCTGGACGACCCGGCCGACCGCCGCCTCGCACGCTGTGTGCGCGAGGACATGGACCATCTCTGGGCCGCCTTCGGTGGCCGCCAATGGACCCTGTTCTGCGTCAACGCCGACGGCCTGGTCGTCGCCCAGCGCGAACATGGCCTGGCCGACGTGCCGGTGCTGCGCCCGATCCAGATCGGCCGCCGCCTGCGCGAGATCGACATCGGCACCACGGCACCGGCCTGCAGCCTGGCCGAAGACGCGCCCGCGCTTGTGCGCGGCAACGAACACTACCTGGATCGCTTCGCCACCGTGTTCTGCCTGAGCGTGCCCCTGCATGGGCTGGATGGTGAAGTGCTGGGGGCCCTGGACATCACCGGCACCGGCGAGCGCGATGCCGAGCTGCTGCACGGCTACTTCCGCCAGGCCGCCCTCTCGGCCGAAAACCGGCTGATGCAGGACCACCGCCCCTGTCATCTGCTGGCCGTCCAGCACGACGCACGCTGGCTGCACTCACCGCTGCAGGGTCTGCTGGCCATCGAAGAAGACGGGCGCGTCCGCGCCGCCAACCGCGTGGCCCGCCGCCTGTTCGGACTCCCGCGCCGCGGCCCCTTGCCCCTGCTCACCCTCGAAGGCCTGTTCGCCGGCGCCAGCGTCCACCAGCGCCGCCGCCTCCTGCAGACCGGCCCGGCCCACCGGGTCCGCCTGGACGAAGACACGGCCGTGCACGTCCAGTACCTGCGCGGGCCACTCGCACCGCACGCCAGCCGCAAGCTCGACGCACAGCCCGTCAACGCCGCCAATGCCTCGCTGCGTGCGCAGAACACGCAGCACGTCCGCGACACCGTGGCCGCCCACCAGGGCAACGTCAGTGCCGCCGCGCGCCAGCTCGGCATCTCACGCACCACCCTGTACAAGCTGATTCGCGCGTAGTGACCCGCGCCCGGCGGTACACACGCCGGAAGCCGCACCTTTTCGATCTGCGCAACGAGGTTGCCGGCCAGCGGCCGGCACTACCGATGGGATATCGCCTGGTCGCCGGAAGCGGCGGGCACGACCGCTTTGCCCGCCCATCCGCCGACGCAGCACACCAGCAATGAATCGCCAGCGCTCTTCGCTACAGCCCTTCGGCCAAGATCAATCGCGGAAATTATCGAACTGCAGCGGAACCTCGAAGGTCTCCTTCCGCAGCAGCGCCATCGCATCCTGCAGATCATCGCGCTTCTTGCCCGTCACCCGCAGCTTGTCGCCATTGATCTGGCTGTCCACCTTCAACTTGGCCTCCTTGATCTTCGCCGCGATCTTCTTGGCCACCTTCTGCTCGATGCCCTGCTTGACCGTGATCTTCTGCCGCGCACCGGCCAGATTCGTCTCGATATCACCGAACTCCAGGCACGCCGCATCGATCTTCCGCGCGATCAAGCGCTGGCGCAGGATGTCCGTCATCTGCTGCAACTGGAAATCGCTCGGCGCGGACTGGTTGATCACGCCATCCTCCAGCACGAACTTGGCGTCCACCCCCTTGAAATCGAAGCGCGTGGACAACTCGCGGTTGGCCTGATCGACCGCGTTGGTCAGCTCGTGGGTGTCGACTTCGGAAACAACGTCAAAAGAGGGCATCGGAAAACTCCAGCGGGTGAATACCCCATTCTACCAACCCACCATGGACGGCCCGGCCAACCCGGCGATAATGGGTCATGAACACGCAACGCTCCCCCACCCGCGCCGTCGCCTGGATGCTCATGGCCGTGGCCTGCTTCTCGCTGATGGATGCCGGCATGAAGCAGCTGTCGGCCAGCTATCCCACCCTGCAGGTCACCTTCCTGCGCGGCGCGGCGTCGCTGCCGTTCGTGCTGGTCTGGGTGCTGGCCACGGCCGGCCCGCGCTCGCTGGTGCCCAGGCGCTGGGGCCTGCACCTGCTGCGCGGCGTGCTCGGCATGGCGATGATCGGCTGCTTCGTCTACGCGCTGCGCAGCCTGCCGCTGTCCACCGCCTACACCATCTACTTCGTCGCCCCGCTGCTGATCGCCGCGCTCTCGGTACCGCTGCTCGGCGAGCACGTCGGCCCGCGCCGCTGGATCGCCATCGGCATCGGCCTGATCGGCGTGCTGGTGGTGCTGCGCCCCGGCGTTGGCGGGATCATCTCCTTCCCGGGCCTGATGGTGCTGCTGGCGGCCACCGCCTATGCCCTGGCCGCGATCACGGTCAGCATGCTGACCCGGACCGATACCCCGCAGTCGATGGTGGTGTGGTTCCTGGTGATCATGGCCGTCGGCGCCGGCCTGCTCGCGATCCCGGACTGGCAGCCGCTGCAGCTGGGCCACGCGGCCCTGATCGCGGGCATGGGCCTGGCCGGGGCAGGGGGGCAGGTCGCCCTGACCCGGGCCTTCCAGCTGGGCGAAGCCTCGATGATCGCGCCGCTGGAATACACCGGGCTGGTCTGGGTGATCGGCTGGGACCTGTTGTTCTGGGGCGTGCTGCCCGACCAGGTGACCTGGCTGGGCGCAGCCATCATCGTGGCCTCGGGCCTGTACCTGCTGCACCGCGAGCGGGTCCGCCGGGTCGAGCCGCCCAGGCCGCTGGATCATCCCTGAGCCCGGCCGGCGCCCGCCAGGCCGACCGGATCACGTTCCCTTAGAACCAAACGGAATATCATTCCGCGCAACCGCACGGGCCAGGGCCGCCCCGCGCTGGTAGGCTGCACGCCCCCTCCCGTCGATGCCCCGGTTGACCGCGAAGTGATCGAGTTCCAGCGCCTGCACAAATCCTATGCCGTCGGCGGCCGCGCGATTGCCGCGCTGCAGCCGCTGGACCTGACCATCGAGGCCGGCGAAGTGTTCGGCATCATCGGCCATTCCGGCGCGGGCAAATCGACCCTGATCCGCCTGATCAACCGGCTGGAGGAGCCCACCGGTGGCCGCCTGCTGATCAATGGCGAAGACGTCACCGCGCTCGACGCCGAGGGGTTGCGCGTGCTGCGCCGGAAGATCGGCATGATCTTCCAGCACTTCAACCTGCTGTCCTCGCGCACCGTGGCGGCCAATGTCGCCTTCCCGCTGGAGCTGGCCGGCACGCCGCGCGCGGAGATCGATGCGCGCGTGGACGAACTGCTGCACACGGTCGGCCTGGAAGCGCACGCCAACAAATACCCGGCGCAGCTGTCCGGCGGCCAGAAACAGCGCGTCGGCATCGCCCGCGCGCTGGCCACCCGCCCGCAGATCCTGCTGTGCGATGAGGCCACCAGCGCGCTGGACCCGCAGACCACCGCCTCGGTGCTCAAGCTGCTGGGCAGGATCAACCGCGAGCTGGGCCTGACCATCGTGCTGATCACCCACGAAATGGACGTGATCCGCCGTGTCTGCGACCGCGTGGCCGTACTCGATGCCGGCCACCTGGTCGAGACCGGCCCGGTCACCGAGGTGTTCCTGCACCCGCAGCACCCGACCACCCGCCGCTTCGTCAGCGAGTCCGAACAGGTCGACGAGGGCGAGCTGCACAAGGATTTCGAGGCGGTGGCCGGTCGCATCGTGCGCCTGACCTTCCTCGGCGCCGACACCTATGAACCGCTGCTGGGGCGCATCGCGCGCGAGACCGGCGTGGACTACAACATCCTGTCCGGTCGCATCGACCGGATCAAGGACACCCCGTATGGGCAGCTGACCGTGTCGCTGGTCGGGGGCGACGTACAGGCCGCGCAGGCGGGCTTCGTTGCCGCCGGTGTCCATCTTGAGGAGCTGCGCCGATGATCCTGGCCACCGCAGGCGGGTTCTTCCGCCACCTCGACGCCGGCAAATGGGCTGACATCGGCCAGGCCACGCTGGATACCCTGCTGATGCTCGGCGGCTCGCTGCCGCTGACGCTGCTGATCGGCCTGCCGCTGGGCGTGCTGCTGTTCCTGACCGGCTCGCCGCAGCTGCACCGCAAGCCGGTGCTGTACGGTTCGCTCGCGCTGCTGGTGAACCTGCTGCGCTCGGTGCCCTTCATCATCCTGATGATCGTGCTGATCCCGCTCACGCTGTGGATGATGGGCACCTCGCTGGGTGTCCGTGGCGCGATCGTGCCGCTGGTGATCGGCGCGGCGCCGTTCTATGCACGTCTGGTCGAGACCGCGCTGCGCGAAGTGGACCGCGGCGTGATCGAGGCGACCCAGGCGATGGGCGCCACCACCTGGCAGCTGGTCACCCGGGTGCTGCTGCCCGAAGCGCGGCCTGGCCTCATCGCCGGCGCCACCGTCACCGTGATCGCCCTGATCGGCTTCACCGCGATGGGCGGTGCGATCGGCTCGGGCGGCCTGGGCGACCTGGCATTCCGCGATGGCTATCAGCGTTCGCATACCGACGTGGCCCTGGTTACCGTGGTGCTGCTGCTGGTGCTGGTGCAGATCCTGCAGATGATCGGCGACCGCCTGGTCTCGCACTACAGCCGGAAATAACCGGTCGGTACGCCATGCCCAGCGGCGACCGGGCATGGTCTCAGAGTGTGCCGCCCATGGGAGTGCCGGGGCGGCAGCACGCGTTGGTTCTATTGATCAGGTGATCGACCAACGCAGCATTGCGTGACGGACAGCTGTGTTATATTCCGTTTGACGTAATACGCTGTGCGGAATGATTCAATCCTTCCGATGCCGCCACACGCTCGCGCTGTTTGCGGGGCGATGCCCGCGCCAATTCCGTGCGTTCCAGTCACTGGCCGAGCGCAAGCTGCAGATGCTGGATGCTGCACAGACCCTGCAGTTCCTGCGGTGCCCGCCCGGAAATCGGCTCGAAGCGCTGTACGGTGATCGACGCGGGCAGCACAGCATCCGCATCAACGCGCAGTGGCGGTTGTGTTTTGTCTGGACCGACAACGGTCCGCGTGATGTCGAGATCGTCGATTACCACTGAGGTGCCATCCATGAGCCGCCCCATCAACAATCTCAGGGCCGTCCATCCGGGCGAAATCCTGCGCGAGGAGTTTCTGCTGCCGCTGCAGCTGAGCATCACCGCGCTGGCACGGGCCTTGGATGTGCCGCCGACGCGATTGCACGCCATCGTGCATGAAACCCGTGGCGTAACGGCGGATACCGCAGTGCGCCTGGCGCGTCATTTCGGCGGGGACGCCGCGTCGTGGCTGGCCCTCCAGGCCGAGTACGACCTGAAGACGCTGCCGACCCGTCAGGAAATCGAGCGCAGGGTGCAGCCGCGCGAGGCGGCCTGAGCGCCGCCCTTACCGGACGTTCGGCACTTCAAAGCCCAGCCGGTCCACCTGCTCGGGGTGCTGCGGCACGCGCTTGAGCTTGTCGGTGTTGACCCCGTAATCGTCACGCAGGCGGGTGGCGAGCTCTTTGTAGAGCTCCTTGTCCATGTCCGGCTGGCGCGCGAAGATCCAGGCCATCTCGCGGCCCGGGTAACCCAGCATCGCCCACGAATAGTCCGGCGCGACTTCCAGCACGCGGGTGTGGGTCGGCACGATCTTGTAGAACCAGGTGCGCCAGTTGTGGTTGCCGCTCTTCTCGTCCACCGAGGCGCGGACGGTCAGTTCCTGCTGCGGTTCGGAGAAGCCGTCGCGGTAGCGGTATCTGATCGACACCTTCTGGTCTCCGCGCAGGCGGAACTCATTGACGCTGGCGACGTGGCCGCGCTCGATCGGGTTCGGCACGCGGCCGATCACGTACCAGGTGCCCATGAACCGCTGCAGGTCGATCGGCGCCGCGGCGCTGTCGACCGCGACCGGCGTCGGCGCGGGGTCCGGTTTGGTCTCATGACGGAACGCACAGGCTGACAGCAACGCCAGCGAGGAGACCAACAGGACAGCGCGAAGCGGGCGGTTCGAAGACATGCGGCGGGTGGCTCCAGTGGCTGGCAGGGGCATGGTGGGTGGGACAGCAGAGAACGTCAATGGCGGCGCGGCGGTTGCGTGACCGATTCATGCAGCCTCGGCGCCGGAGGTCCTTGCTGCCGCGGCCGACCGACAAGGTCGCAGCCGGTGAGATGGCCGCGCGGCAAGGTGACGCATCACTTTCGCACGGAGCTGTGTCATGACCCTGTCGTCTTCCCCGCGTTCGTCCGACCGTCCCGATCCGCGCGTGCTGCGCTGCGTCAGGCAGGCCGCCCTGGCCGGGGTCGCCCTGGTCCTGGTCTGGCCCGCCGCACGGGGCCACAGCGAGTGGATCGGCTGGCTGCCGCTGTGGCTGGTCGGCATGCCCCTGGTGGCCTGGTGGAGCCTGCATCGCTTCCGCCTGCCGCTGCCGGGCCTGCTCACCCGGACCGCCCGCCGCCGTCGTGGGCCGCAGGCGCGGCGCCGCGGTCGCCCGCTGCCGCGACCGGCCCGGCCTGACCTTCGACACGTGAGCCGCAGCCAGACGGTGTGATAGCGTCCCAAGGCTATGAATGCCTGGAGCTGCAATGTCACGATTCGCTTCCGCCTGCCTGGTGGCAGGTCTGATCTCCGCCAGCGCGGCGGGAACCGCCATGGCCGCTGACGCCCCCGCGGACAAGTACGCCTGGCTTGAAGATGTCACCGGCGACAAGCCGCTGGCCTGGGTCAAAGCGCAGAACGCCACGTCCGAAGGCCGCCTGGCCTCGACCCCGGCGTTCAAGCAGATGGAGACCAGCATCCGCGAGGTGCTCGATTCGGACGCCAAGATTCCCGGCGTACAGAAGATCGGCGATTACTACTACAACTTCTGGAAGGACAAGCAGCACGAGCGCGGCCTGTGGCGCCGCACCACGCTGGCCGAGTACCGCAAGGCCTCGCCGCAGTGGGAAACCGTGCTGGATCTGGATGCGCTGAACAAGGCCGAGGGCGAAAACTGGGTCTGGCACGGCGCCGACTGCCTGCGCCCGGACTATTCCCGCTGCCTGATCGCGCTGTCGCGCGGCGGCGCCGACGCCGATGTCACCCGCGAGTTCGACCTGGCCAACAAGACCTGGATCAAGGACGGTTTCTTCCGCCCCGAGTCCAAAGGTGGCCTGAACTGGATCGACCGCGACACGGTCTTCGTCTACACCGATTTCGGCACCGGCACGATGACCACTTCCGGTTACCCGCGGGTGGCCAAGCTGTGGAAGCGTGGCACGCCGATGGCCTCGGCTTCGGTGGTCTATGAAGGCAAGCCCGATGACATGTACATCGCGGCCATGCATGACGATACCCCCGGTTACGAGCGCAACCTGGTCAGCCGTACGCTGGCCTTCTACAACAACGAGATCTTCCTGCGCGCCGACGACGGCACGCTGACCAGGATCGATGCGCCGAACTCGGCGGAGAAGGGCCTGCGCAAGCAGTGGCTGACCCTGGAGCTGCGCGAGCCGTGGACCGTGGGCGGCAAGACCTATGCGGCCGGTTCGCTGCTGGCCACCAGGCTGGACGATTACCTCGCCGGCAAGCGCGACTTCGACGTGCTGTTCGCCCCGACCGACACCACCTCGCTGGCCGGCACCAGCTGGACGAAGAACCACCTGGTCCTGAACGTGCTGGACGACGTCAAGAGCCGCCTGAGCGTGCTGACCCCCACCGACAGTGGCTGGAAGACGAGTGCCTTCACCGGCGCGCCGTCGTTCGGCACCGTGGCTGTCAGCGCGGTGGATGCCGACGACAGCGATGCGGTGTGGATGACCGTCACCGATTACCTGACCCCGACCACCCTGGCCATCGCCGAGATCGGCAAGCAGCCTGAAGTGCTCAAGACCATGCCGGCGTTCTTCGATGCCGATGGCAAGGTGATCGAGCAGCACTTCGCCACCAGCAAGGACGGCACCCGCGTGCCGTACTTCGTGGTGCACCGCAAGGACATGAAGCTGGACGGTTCCAACCCGACCCTGCTGTACGGCTATGGCGGCTTCGAGATCTCGCTGACCCCGTCCTACTCCGGTGGCATGGGCCGCGCATGGCTGGAGAAGGGCGGCGTGTACGTGGTCGCCAACATCCGCGGCGGTGGCGAGTACGGTCCGCGCTGGCACCAGGCAGCGCTCAAGCAGAACCGGCACAAGGCCTATGAAGACATGGCCGCGGTCGCCCGCGACCTGGCCAGCCGCAAGATCACCTCGGCCAAGCACCTGGGCGTGCAGGGCGGCAGCAACGGTGGCCTGCTCACCGGCAACATGCTGACCCAGTACCCGGAACTGTTCGGTGCGGTGGTGATCCAGGTGCCGCTGCTGGACATGAAGCGCTACAGCCACCTGCTGGCCGGCGCCTCGTGGATGGCCGAATACGGCAACCCGGACACGGCCGATTGGGAGTTCATCAAGACCTTCTCGCCGTACCACCTGTTCGATGCGAAGAAGACGTACCCGCCGGTGCTGTTCACCACCTCCACGCGCGATGACCGCGTGCATCCGGCACACGCCCGCAAGATGGCGGCCATGATGATCGACGCCGGCAAGGACGTGACCTACTACGAGAACATCGAAGGTGGCCACGGCGGCGCGGCGAACAACGCGCAGGCCGCGCACATGTCGGCTTTGGCCTACAGCTTCCTGTGGGAGCAGCTCTCCAAGTAAGCTCGGGTTGCTCGACGGCCAGGGGCAGTCGAGCAGCCGGCAGGGAGTGAGCCTGCCGCAGACGTTGTAGCCCCCTGGAGCGGACTCCGGGTGGTGGGGCGTCAGGTTGGCTCCACCCCATTTTCAGCGCCACGCAGCGATGCGTGGCGTTTTTTTCAGGGGTCGCTCAACGCACCCACGTCTCCAGCCCACGCGCGATCCGCCGCACCGCCTCTTCCAGGCGGGGCACTTCCTGCGTGTAGGCCAGCCGCACGTGCGCGTTGGCGCGGTGGTGCCCGAAGTCCAGGCCCGGGGTGAACGCGACATGCTCGGTTTCCAGGAAATGCGCACAGAAGGCCTGCGCATCCCCGGTGAACGCACTCACGTCGGCGTAGAGATAGAACGCGCCTTCCGGTTCCACTTCGATCCGGAAGCCGAGCGCCCGCAGCGCCGGCAGCAGGTAATCGCGGCGCTCGCGGAATGCCGCGCGGCGCTGCTCGAAAATCGCGATCGATTCCGGCTCGAAACACGCCAGCGCCGCATGCTGGGCGATGCTGGAGGCGCTGATGTACAGATTCTGCGCCAGCTTCTCCAGCTCCTTCACCGCCTGCGGCGGCGCGACCAGCCAGCCCAGTCGCCAGCCGGTCATCCCGTAATACTTGGAGAAGCTGTTGAGCACGAAGGCGTCATCATCGACCTGCAGCACGCTGGCCGCGTCCATCCCGTAGGTGAGGCCGTGGTAGATCTCATCCACCACCAGGTGCCCGCCGCGCGACTTCAGTGACTGCGACAGCGCGTCCAGTTGCGCAGCGGAAAGCACGGTTCCGGTCGGGTTGGCCGGGGAGGCGACCAGGGCGCCGACACTCTCGGCGTTCCATTGCCGTGCCACCAGTTCCGGCGTGAGCTGGTACGCCGTTTCCGGGCCGACCGGTACCAGCTGCGCGGCTCCTTCCACCAGGCGCAGGAAGTGCCGGTTGCACGGGTAGCCCGGATCGGCCAGCAACCAGTGTTTGCCGGGATCGACCAGCAGGCTGCTGGCCAGCAGCAACGCGCCCGAACCACCCGGGGTGACCAGGATCCGCTGGGGGTCGATCTGCACCTGGTAGCGATCCTGGTAGAACCCGGCAATCGCCTCGCGCAGCGCGGGCAGCCCGCGGGCGGCGGTATAGCGCGTGTGCCCGGCCGTCAGTGCCGCCTGGCCGGCGCGCACGATCGGGGCAGCGGTGGTGAAGTCCGGCTCGCCGATCTCCAGGTGGATCACATCGTGGCCGGCCTGCTCCAGCGCCTGCGCGCGGGCCAGCAGCGACATCACGTGGAAGGGTTCGATTTCCTGGCTGCGGCGGCTGTAGCCGGTGCCGGTCGGGGGCGTGCGGGAAGTATCCATGGCCTGATGATAGGCGCAGTGACCAACGACAGGCTTGCTGCTGGCCCACCCGGCGGCACAGACTGCACGGACACGGACGCCATTGCATTCCCCGGCCAGGAGCCTTATCTCGTGAAACCCGCCCTTTGTTTACTGGTTGCCAGCCTCATGACCTCCAACGTGCACGCCGCCCCCGCGCTGACCCCGCCCGACGCCGAGAAGCACCCGCACACGGTGAAGGCTCCCTTTGGCGCGACCCGCAGCGATGATTACTACTGGCTGCGCGACGACAAGCGCGAAGACAGGAAAATGCTGGCGTACCTGAACGCGGAGAATGCCTAT
Organism: Stenotrophomonas sp. BIO128-Bstrain; assembly: GCF_030128875.1. Classification (NCBI taxonomy): domain Bacteria; kingdom Pseudomonadati; phylum Pseudomonadota; class Gammaproteobacteria; order Lysobacterales; family Lysobacteraceae; genus Stenotrophomonas; species Stenotrophomonas sp. BIO128-Bstrain. The sequence continues at coordinate 4,449,861 of NZ_CP124620.1, forward strand.
ACCGACCAGGTCGTGGCGCCGCTCAAGCCGCTGGAAGACACGCTCTACAAGGAGATCGTCGCCCGCATCAAGCAGGACGATGCCAGCGTGCCCTCGCGTGACCGCGGCTACTGGTATTACACCCGCTTTGAAACCGGCAAGGACTACCCGATCCAGGCACGCCGCAAGGGCAGCATGGAGGCGCCGGAAGAAATCCTGCTCGACATCAACACGATGGCCGAGGGCAAGGGCTACTTCAACGTGGGCGATGCCGATGTCAGCCAGGACAACCATCTGCTGGCCTGGGCCGAAGATGATGTGGGCCGCCGCCAGTACGTGATCCGCTTCAAGGACCTGCGCACCGGTGACGTGCTGCCGGACCGTATCGAGAACGTCTCGCCCAACGTGGTCTGGGCCGATGACAACCGCACCCTGTTCTACGTCGAGAACGATCCGGAAACGCTGCTCACCGTGCGCGTGAAAAAACACGTGCTGGGCACCCCGGCCAGCAGTGACGTGCTGGTCTACGAGGAGAAGGACGACAGCTTTTACATGGGCGTCGGCCGCACCCGCGATGATCGTTTCCTGACCATCGAACTGCACAGCACGGTCAGCTCGGAAACGCGCTACGCCCCGGCCGCCGATCCGCAGGCATTCAAGGTGCTGGCACCGCGTGCACGCGACGTGGAATACGACGCCGACCACTTCAACGGCCGCTGGGTGATCCGCACCAACGATGCCGATGCGAAGAACTTCAAGATCGTCACCGCGCCCAGCGATGCCACCACGCGCAGCCAGTGGAAAGACTGGGTCGCGCACGATGATGCGGTGCTGATCGAAGGCTTCGAGCTGTTCGATGGCTTCACCGCGATCGCCGAGCGCTCCAATGGCCTGGAGCGCGTGCGCCTGCTGTTCCCGGATGGCCGCCAGGACTACGTCAAGGCCGACGAGCCGGCCTATTCGATGGGGCTGGCCGCCAACAGCGAACACGATACGCCGTGGCTGCGGTACGCCTACACCTCGCTGACCACCCCGACCACCACCTACGAGCTCAACACCGTCACCGGTGAGCGTCGCCAGCTCAAACAGCAGCCGGTGATCGGCTATGACCCGTCGCAGTACACCACCGAGCGTGTGTGGGTGACGGCCCGCGATGGCGTCAAGGTGCCGGTGTCGCTGGTCTACCGCAACGGTTTCAAGAAGGACGGCACCGGCGCGCTGTACCAGTACGCCTACGGCAGCTACGGCATGTCGATGGATCCGGGCTTCAACCAGACCGTGGTCAGCCTGCTGGATCGCGGCGTGGTGTATGCCATCGCCCACATCCGCGGCGGCCAGGAAATGGGCCGTGCGTGGTATGAGGACGGCAAGCTGCTCAAGAAGCAGAACACCTTCAACGATTTCATCGACGTCACTCGTGAGCTGGTCCGCCTCGGCTATGCCGCCAAGGATCGCGTCGCCGCCTCCGGTGGCAGCGCCGGTGGCCTGCTGATGGGCGCGGTCGCCAACCAGGCACCGCAGGACTACCGCGTGATGGTCGCCCAGGTGCCGTTCGTGGATGTGGTCACCACCATGCTCGATGCCAGCATCCCGCTGACGACCAACGAATACGACGAGTGGGGCAACCCCGAGCAGCGCGAGTACTACGACTACATGCTGAAGTACTCGCCGTACGACAACGTCGGCAAGCAGGCCTATCCGGCCCTGTATGTCGGCACCGGGCTGTGGGATTCGCAGGTGCAGTACTGGGAGCCGGCCAAGTGGGTGGCCAAGCTGCGCGATGACAACACCGGTCACTTCCCGATCGTCTTCCGCACCAACATGGAAGCCGGCCACGGTGGCAAATCCGGCCGCTTCCAGCGCTATCACGAGCTGGCCGAGTCGTATGCGTTCGTGCTCGACCAGCTGGGCGTGACCCGGACCCCGTAATGGCAGCCGCCGGCCGCCGGCCGTCGGAGGACGACGATCGCCGCTGTCCGGCCAAGGATCGTCAACCGCTCCGGTAGTGCCGGCCGCTGGCCGGCACCGCCTGGGCCCAGCAGGAGGTGCGGGGTTGCCGGCCAGCGCCGGCACTGCCGGGGTGCTTCCAGGGGCGCGATGTCTGCGCGGCCTGTTCATCCAGCCAGCACCCAAGCGCCCAAAGGGCGCGGCTATACTCAGGGCATGAAGACATCCCCCCGTACCCTCATCTCCCTGACGCTGGCCGCCTCGGCGCTGCTGGTGCTGTCGGCCTGTGGCAACAAGGGCCCGCTGGTCCTGCCGCAGAAGCCGGTCCCGGTCGAAGAACAACTGGTCGAACCGGCCGCCGACGACGCCACGCCGCCGGCCGCTGACGCCGATACCGATTCCCCGGTGGTTCCCGATCCCGTTGAAGCCCCGGCGCTGAAGGCCAATGACGGGAATGAGTAAGGCAAGCACGTCCGCGGCGCTGCGTTTCACCAAGATGCATGGCGCCGGCAATGATTTCGTGGTGTTGGACCTGCGCGATGGCAGCGTACCGCCGGATGCCGCACTGGCCGCGCGCCTGGCCGATCGCCATACCGGCGTGGGTTGCGACCAGATCCTGACCATCGAACCGCCCAAGGCCGAGGGCTCGGTGGCCTCCTACCGGATCTGGAATGCCGACGGCAGCCGTTCGGAGCAGTGTGGCAACGGCGCGCGCTGCGTCGCTGCCTGGCTGGTGCGCGATGGTGCGGCCACTGGCACCACGTTCGCGATCGACAGCCCGGTCACCACGCACGCGGTTGAGCGCCTGGGCGAAGACCAGTACGCGGTGGCCATGGGCGTGCCGCGTTTCGAGCCGGAGAACGTGCCGCTGATCGGCTTCGCCCGCGCCCGCGAAGAATATCTCTTGCCGCTGCAGGGGGACACGGTGCGTTTCGGCGCGGTGTCGATGGGCAATCCGCACGCGGTCATCGAAGTGGGCCTGGTCGATGCCGCCCCGGTCGAACGCCTGGGTCCGTTGCTGCAGCAGCACGCCTCGTTCCCGAAGTCGGTCAACGTCGGCTTCGTGCAGGTGCTCGGCCCGCAGCATGCGCGCCTGCGCGTGTACGAGCGCGGTGCCGGCGAAACCCTGGCGTGCGGCAGCGGCGCGTGCGCCGCGGCCGTGGTGATGATGCAGCGCGGTCGCCTGCAGCGCGATGCCACGATGTCGCTTCCGGGTGGCGATCTGCGCATCCGCTGGCCGGCCGATGATGCACAGATCGTGATGTCCGGACCCGCAGCCTTCGTCTTTGATGGAGAGTGGAACGCATGAGTGACACCGCCGAGAAAATCGGATCGCACGAAGTAGCCGCCTGGCTGCGTCGGCATCCGACCTTCCTGAAACAGTTCCCGGACCTGGCCCTGACCCTGGTGGTGCCGCGTGATGACGGCCCCACCGCGTCGCTGGCCAGCTACCAGCTGGAAGTGCTGCGGGACAAGAACCGTGAGCTGTCGCGGCGGCTGGCCGATCTGGCCGCCAATGCGCAGATCAACGAGCGCTTGGCGGTCCGCACGCACCAGCTCACCCTGGCACTGATGAAACAGGACTCGGCGGCCGATACCCTGCGGGCGATGGCCGCCTCGCTGGAAGAAGATTTTGCTGGCGATCTGGTCCGGCTGATCGTGCTGCACCCGGTTGCGGGGCTGGAGCAGGCGCCGTGGCTGCAGGTGATCGAGGAGAGCAGCCCGTTGCTGGGGGTGTTCCGCGATTGCCTGAAAGACGGCGAGCCGATCTGTGGCCGCCTGCAGCCGGAAAAAAATACCGTGCTGTACGCGGGGCGTGCCGAGGAAGTGCAGTCCAGCGCGCTGCTGCCGCTGCCGGGCGTCGGCCTGATCGCAGTGGGCAGCCACGACGGCAACCGGTTCTACCCCGGCATGGGCACGTTGTTCCTGCGCATGATGGGCGAGTCGCTGGTCGTGGCCCTGCAGCGTTTCCCGTCGCCCTGACATTCCCTTGAGCGGAGCCGTCGTGAGTACCGCGCAGGACTTCCTGTCGCATCTGCAGGTGGAGCGCCGCATGTCGGCGCACACGCTGGATGCCTATCGTCGCGACCTGGACGCCCTGGCGGCGTGGTCGGACGGGCAGGGCGCCATCATCGACACGCTCGACAGCGCGCAGCTGCGCCAGTTCATCGCGGCCGAACACCGGCGTGGCCTGTCGCCCATCTCGCTGCAGCGCCGGCTCTCGGCGTGCCGCAGCTTCTACGCGTGGCTGCTCAAGCACCATCGCATCGCGGCCAACCCGGCCACCGGCCTGAAAGCCCCCAAGGCGCCGCGCAAGCTGCCGCAGGTGCTCGATGCCGATGAAGCCGTGCAACTGGTCGAACTGCCCACCGATGCACCGCTCGGCCTGCGCGATCGCGCGCTGCTGGAGCTGTTCTATTCCTCCGGGCTGCGCCTGAGCGAGCTGTGCGCGCTGATCTGGCTCGACCTGGATTTCGATACCGGCCTGGTCAACGTGCTGGGCAAGGGCAACCGCGAGCGCCGGGTGCCGTTCGGCTCGCATGCACGCACCGCGCTGCAGGGCTGGCGGGCCGAGAGCGGCGGCGCGGCGACCGCGCCGGTGTTCCCCGGGCGCAAGGGCGGGCCGATCACCCAGCGCGCCGTGCAGATCCGCATCCGCCAACTGGCCCAGCGCCAGGGCCTGTTCAAGCACGTGCACCCGCACATGCTGCGGCACAGCTTCGCCAGCCACATCCTGGAATCCTCCGGTGATCTGCGCGGCGTGCAGGAGCTGCTCGGTCACGCCGACATCGCCACCACGCAGATCTACACCCACCTGGATTTCCAGCACCTGGCCAAGGTCTACGATGCGGCCCACCCGCGCGCCAAGCGGCGCAAGAGCGGCAACGAAAGCTGAATCGATCCGCTGCGGCATCCGGGCGCAGGGCAGGACGGGTTGAAGCGTCGGGCACAGACCCCACCTCAGTCTTTGTCACCCCGGAGGCTCCATGGACCCCAGTCAGAACCCCAACGTATTTCATGCCACCACCATCATCTCGGTGCGCCGCAATGGGCATGTCGCCGTCGCCGGCGATGGCCAGGTCACGCTCGGCCACACGGTGATGAAGGGCAATGCCCGCAAGGTGCGCCGCCTGGGTCGCGAGGGCCAGGTGCTGGCCGGTTTCGCCGGTGCCGCCGCCGATGCCTTCACCCTGTTCGAGCTGTTCGAGGCCAAGCTGGAAAAGCATGGCCAGCTGCAGCGCGCTGCGGTGGAACTGGCCAAGGATTGGCGCACCGAGCGCCGCCTGGGCAAGCTTGAGGCATTGCTCGCCGTCGCCGACAAGGACACCTCGCTGATCATCAGCGGCACCGGTGATGTGATCGAGCCCGAAGACGGCATCATCGCGATCGGGTCCGGTGGTTCCTACGCCCTGTCGGCCGCCCGCGCGCTGATGGCGCACACCGAACTGGATGCCCGCACGATCGCCACCGAGTCGATCAACATCGCCGGCGACATCTGCATCTACACCAATCGCAACGTGGTGGTCGAGGAACTGTAAGCGTAGTGCCGGCCGCTGGCCGGCAACCTCGAAAAACCCAATTCATCCGTGAGCACACTCATGCCGCACAAGATTGAAGTTTCTTCCGCCACCATGACCCCGCGCGAAATCGTGCAGGAACTGGACCGGCACATCGTCGGCCAGCACGACGCCAAACGCGCGGTCGCCATCGCGCTGCGCAACCGCTGGCGCCGCATGCAGCTGCCGACCGAGCTGCGCAACGAAGTGATGCCCAAGAACATTCTGATGATCGGCCCGACCGGCGTCGGCAAGACCGAGATCGCGCGTCGCCTGGCCACGCTGGCCAACGCACCGTTCGTCAAGGTCGAAGCGACCCGTTTCACCGAGGTCGGCTATGTCGGCAAGGATGTGGAGCAGATCATCCGCGACCTGGCCGACACCGCGGTCAAGCTGTACCGCGAGCAGGCCAAGGTGCGCGTGCGCACGCAGGCCGAAGAACGCGCCGAAGACCGCATCCTGGATGCGCTGCTGCCGCGCCGCAGCACCGGTATCGGCTTCGATGCCGAAGCCGCGCGCAATGAGCCGTCCGCGCAGGACAACGAGACCCGCATCAAGTTCCGCCGCATGCTGCGCAACGGTGAGCTGGACGAGCGCGAGATCGAGCTGGAAGTGTCGGCCAACGTGAGCATGGACATCATGACCCCGCCGGGCATGGAGGAAATGGGCCAGCAGCTGCGCCAGATGTTCTCCAGCATGGGCGGCGCGAAGGCGCAGAAGCGCACGCTGTCGATCAAGGCGGCGCGCCCGCTGCTGGTCGAGGAGGAGGCCGGCAAGCTGGTCAACGAAGACGATATCCGCAGCGCGGCGATCGAGGCCTGCGAGCAGCACGGCATCGTGTTCATCGACGAGATCGACAAGGTCGCCAAGCGCGGTGACAACGTCGGTGGGGGCGATGTGTCGCGCGAGGGTGTGCAGCGCGATCTGCTGCCGCTGGTGGAAGGCTCCAACGTCTCCACCAAGTACGGCACGATCAAGACCGACCACATCCTGTTCATCGCCTCCGGTGCGTTCCACCTGGCCAAGCCCAGCGATCTGATCCCGGAGCTGCAGGGTCGTTTCCCGATCCGCGTGGAGCTGGGTGCGCTGAGCAAGCAGGACTTCGTGCGCATCCTCACCGAGCCCAAGGCTGCGCTGACCAAGCAGTATGAAGCGCTGCTGCAGACCGAGGGCGTGTCGATGAAGTTCACCGTCGATGCGGTGGACCGCCTGGCCGAGATCGCGTTCCAGGTCAACGAGCGCCAGGAAAACATCGGCGCGCGCCGCCTGCACACCGTGCTGGAGCGTCTGCTGGATACGCTGAGCTATGAAGCGCCGGATCGCGATGGCGAGACCATCAGCATCGACCAGGCCTACGTCGATGCGCATCTGGGCGAGCTGGTGCAGGATCCGGACCTGAGCCGCTACATCCTGTAACGGCACGCAACGATCGGGTGGTAGGAAGAACGGCGGCACTTCGGTGTCGCCGTTTTTTTTGCCTCACACCTCGTCGTCGGTCGGCAATGGCGTTGGCGGTGCGCCCGGGGTGAACACCCCCGGTTTGACGAAGGCACTGAAGATCGCATCCAGCGTCTGCATGCCGTCGCGCTGGATCTCGAACAGATCCGGTTCCAGCATCGCGCTGTACAGCACGCCGGTCAGGCTGGTGCTGACGATGCGCGCCACGGTTTCGGCATCGGCGTGGTCGTGCAGCTGGCCCAGCTCGCGCGCGCGCTCGAGTGCGGCGGCGATGATCGCCAGTTCCTCACGTGACGCTTCGCGCTGCAGCTCCTGCATCGCCTGGCTTTCCACTGACAGATCGTTGCGCAGCATGATTTCCATCATGTTGCGCAGGCGCTCGTCTTCGGCCAGTTCGCGGAAGGAGACCAGCAGCGCCGAGCGCAGGTCCAGGATCGGCGTGTTGCGCTTGGCCGAGGTGGTGCGGCGCATGCGCTCGATGAACGGCACGCGCTCGCGGTCGATCATCGCGGTCAGCACTTCGGCCTTGTTCTTGAAGTGCCAGTACACCGCGCCGCGGGTAAATCCGGCGCGCGCGCCGATCATCGCCAGGCTGGTGCCGGCGACCCCGTATTCATGGAAACAGACCTGCGCCGCATCGAGGATGCCCTCGCGGGTGGCCTGCGCCTCTTCTTTGGTTTTTCGGGCCATTGCGCTGTGCAGTTGCTGGATGAAACCGGCCTGAATTGTACCGCTTTACAAACAAACATGCATGTATGTATATTTGCGCCCCACTGATCCTCAGCGAGGACTGCCTGCGAATGTCGGCGGGTCTCGTTTCGGATATTTGCCGTCATTTGCTGCCTGTTTGTCGTCATTCTTCGCTTTTATCGGAAGTTGGGCTGCAGGCGCGCCCTTTTCCGTCTGCGAGCCCCTACCGCCATGTCCAGAACCCCGTACCGCCTTCTCGCGCTGTCCCTCGCGATCGCCCTGACCGTGTCCGCCTGTGGCGGTGGTGAGCAGGAGGGTCCACAGGGCGGGCCTGGCCAGGTCACCGTGGCCACCCTGAAAGCCGAGCAGGTCGGCCTGACCCGTGAACTGCCGGGCCGGACCAACGCCTTCCTGGTCGCCGAAGTGCGCCCGCAGGTCAACGGCATCGTGGCCAAGCGGCTGTTCACCGAAGGGGGCCTGGTCACCGCGGGGCAGCCGCTGTACCAGCTTGATGACGCCAGCTACCGGGCCCAGGCCAACAGCGCCCGCGCCCAGCTGGCCCGCGCCGAAGCCACCGCCAATGCCGCACGCCTGAGCGCCAGGCGCATCGGCGAGCTGGCCAAGGTCGAGGCGGTCAGCACCCAGGACAACGAGAACGCGATCGCCGCGCTCAAGCAGGCCGAGGCCGATGTCGGTGCCGCGCGCGCCGCGCTGGATGCGGCCAACGTGACGCTGGGCTATGCCCGCATCACCGCGCCGATCAGCGGCCGCATCGGCAAGTCCTCGGTCACCCAGGGCGCGCTGGTCAGCGCCGGCCAGGCCGAAGCGCTGGCCACCGTGCAGCAGTTGAACCCGATTTATGTCGATCTGACCCAGTCCGCCAGCGAGCTGCTGCAGCTGCGCCGCGAGCTGGCCAGCGGCCGCCTGCAGGACAACCAGACCCTGCCGGTGACGATCCTGCTCGACGACGGCACCGCGTTCGACCACAAGGGCACCCTGGAATTCTCCGAAGTCAGCGTGGACCCGACCACCGGCAGCTACGCGCTGCGGGTGAAGGTCGAGAACCCGGACCAGGTGCTGATGCCGGGCATGTACGTGCGTGCGCAGGTCGGCAGCGGCGTGCGCGAGAACGCGATCCTGGTGCCTATGCAGGGCATCGCCCGCGATCCCAAGGGCGATACCAGCGCCATGGTGGTCGGCAAGGACGACAAGGTCGAAGTGCGGCAGGTCAAGGTCAGCCGCTCGCTCGGCGACAAGTGGCTGGTGGAGGACGGGCTGAAGGCCGGTGACAAGGTCATCGTCGAAGGCCTGCAGAAGATCCAGCCGGGCATGCCCGTGCAGGCCACCGAAATGGGCGCGGCCCCGGCCAAGCCGGCCGCCGCGCCGGCGGCTCCCGCCGCCCAGCAGTAACCGGAGAATTCCATGGCACGTTTTTTCATTGATCGCCCCATCTTCGCGTGGGTGATTGCGATCATCATCATGCTCGCCGGTGGCCTGGCGGTGCTCAAGCTGCCGGTGTCGATGTACCCGGAAGTGGCGCCGCCGGCCGTCGAGATCAGCGCCAGCTACCCGGGTGCATCGGCCAAGGTGGTCGAGGACTCGGTGACGCAGATCATCGAGCAGAACATGAAGGGCCTGGACGGCCTGATCTACTTCTCCTCCAACAGCTCCTCCAATGGCCAGGCCACGATCACGCTGACCTTCCAGAGCGGCACCGACCCGGACATCGCCCAGGTGCAGGTGCAGAACAAGCTGCAGCTGGCCATGCCGCTGCTGCCGCAGGAAGTGCAGCGGCAGGGCATCAACGTGGCCAAGTCGAGCAGTGGCTTCCTGCAGGTGCTCGGCTTCGTGTCTGAAGACGGCAGCATGGATGCCAACGACATCTCCGATTACGTCGGCTCCAACATCGTCGATCCGCTGAGCCGCGTGCCGGGCGTGGGCAACATCCAGGTGTTCGGTGGCAAGTACGCCATGCGCATCTGGCTGGACCCCAACAAGCTGCACACCTACAAGCTGTCCACCGCCGAAGTGATCGCGGCGATCACCGCGCAGAACGCGCAGGTCGCCATCGGCCAGCTCGGTGGTGCGCCGTCGATCAAGGGCCAGCAGCTCAACGCCACCATCAACGCGCAGGACCGCCTGCAGACCCCGGAGCAGTTCCGCAACATCATCGTGCGCAGCGCGCAGGACGGTGCCGAACTGCGCCTGGCCGACGTGGCCCGCGTGGAGCTGGGGGCCGAGTCGTACGACTTCGTGACCCGTTACAACGGCAAGCCGTCGTCGGGTATCGCGATCACCCTGGCCACCGGCGCCAACGCGCTGGCCACCGCCAACGGCGTGCGTGCCACCCTGGATGAAATGGCCCCGAACTTCCCGGCCGGCCTGAAGGCGGTGGTGCCGTATGACACCACCCCGTTCGTGCAGGTTTCGATCAAGGGCGTCATCAAGACCCTGATCGAAGCCATCGTGCTGGTGTTCCTGGTGATGTATCTGTTCCTGCAGAACTTCCGCGCGACCCTGATCCCGACGATCGCGGTGCCGGTGGTGCTGCTGGGCACGTTCGGCATCCTGGCCGCGCTGGGCTTCTCGGTGAACATGCTGACCATGTTCGCGATGGTGCTGGCGATCGGCCTGCTGGTCGATGACGCGATCGTGGTGGTGGAGAACGTCGAGCGGATCATGTCCGAGGAAGGCCTCTCGCCGCTGGAAGCCACGCGCAAATCGATGAGCCAGATCACCGGTGCGCTGGTCGGCATCGGCCTGGTGCTGTCGGCGGTGTTCGTGCCGATGGCCTTCATGAGCGGTGCCACCGGCGTCATCTACCGCCAGTTCTCGGCCACGATCGTCTCGGCGATGGCGCTGTCGGTGCTGGTCGCCATCGTGCTGACCCCGGCGCTGTGCGCCACCATGCTCAAGCCGCTCAAGAAGGGCGAGCACCACGTCGCCCACAAGGGCTGGTCGGGCCGTTTCTTCAACGCGTTCAACCGCGGCTTCGACAACTCCAGTGCGAAGTATCAGCGTGGCGTGCGAGGGATCCTCGGCCGTCCGTGGCGTTTCATGGGCGTGTTCGCGGCGCTCGCGCTGGTGATGGGCCTGCTGTTCATGCGCCTGCCCAGTTCGTTCCTGCCCAATGAAGACCAGGGCATCCTGATGGCGCTGGTCCAGACCCCGGTCGGCGCCACCCAGGAACGTACCTTGGAATCGATCGACAAGCTCGAAAAGCACTTCATGGAGAACGAGGCCGACGCGATCGAGTCGATCTTCTCCGTGCAGGGCTTCAGCTTCGCCGGCATGGGGCAGAACGCCGGCATGGCCTTCGTCAAGCTCAAGGACTGGAAGGACCGTGATGCCGACCAGGGCGCGATGCCGATCACCGGCCGGGCCATGGCCGCGCTGGGCGGGATCAAGGACGCCTTCATCTTCGCCTTCCCGCCGCCGGCGATGCCGGAGCTGGGCATCGGCTCGGGCTATACCTTCTTCCTGAAGGACACCAGCGGTGCCGGTCACCAGGCCTTGCTGGAGGCACGCAACCAGCTGCTCGGCATGGCCGGGCAGAGCAAGCTGCTGGCCAACGTGCGCCCGAACGGGCAGGAAGACACCCCGCAGCTGCGCATCGATATCGATGTCGGCAAGGCCAGCGCGCTGGGCCTGTCGCTGGAGGCGGTCAACACGACGCTGGCGGCGGCATGGGGCAGCAGCTACATCGATGACTTCATCGACCGTGGCCGGGTCAAGCGCGTGTACGTGCAGTCCGATGCGCCGTTCCGCATGAACCCGGAAGACTTCAACCTGTGGTCGGTGAAGAACACCGCCGGTGAGATGGTGCCGTTCTCGGCCTTCGCCAGCCAGCGTTGGGATTACGGCTCGCCGCGCTTGGAGCGCTACAACGGCGTCTCCGCGATGGAGATCCAGGGCGAGCCCGCTCCGGGCGTGGCCTCGGGCGATGCGATGAACGAAGTGGAGAAGCTCGCCAAGCAGCTGCCGGCCGGTTTCGACATCGAGTGGACCGCGCTGTCCTACCAGGAACGCCAGGCCGGTTCGCAGACGCCACTGCTGTACACGCTGTCGCTGCTGATCGTGTTCCTGTGCCTGGCCGCGCTGTATGAAAGCTGGAGCGTGCCGACCTCGGTGCTGCTGGTGGCGCCGCTGGGCATCCTCGGCGCGGTGCTGGCCAACACCTTCCGCGGCATGGAGCGCGACATCTACTTCCAGGTGGCGATGCTGACCACGGTGGGCCTGACCAGCAAGAACGCGATCCTGATCGTGGAGTTCGCCAAGGAGAACCTGGAGAAGGGCGCCGGCCTGATCGAAGCGACGATGCATGCCGTGCGCGACCGTCTGCGCCCGATCATCATGACCTCGCTGGCCTTCGGCCTGGGCGTGCTGCCGCTGGCGATCGCCTCTGGTGCCGGTTCTGGCGCGCAGCAGGCCATCGGTACCGGCGTGCTGGGCGGCATGGTGGTCGGCACCCTGCTGGGTGTGTTCTTCATCCCGCTGTTCTTCGTGGTGGTGCAGCGCGTGTTCAATCGCAAAAAGTACGGCAAGAACGCTGGAGGTTCCGATGCGTAAGCCCATGATGGCCAGCCTGGCGCTGGCCGTGAGCCTGGCGCTGGCCGTGAGCCTGGTGCTGTCCGGCTGCTCGACGCTGGAGCCGCGCAGCACCGAAGTCGCCCCGGCGATTCCCTCGCAGTGGCCGGCAACGGCCACCACGGGGGCAGTGACCGCCGCACCGATGGAAGTGGCCGACATCGGCTGGCGCGATTTCTTCGTCGACCCGCGCCTGCAGGCAGTGATCAGCCAGTCGCTGGAGAACAACCGCGACCTGCGCGTGGCCGTGCTCAACGTCGAGCGTGCCCGGGCGCAGTACCGCATCCAGCGTGCCGACCGCGTACCGGCGATCGGCGTGCAGGGGCAGATGACCCGCAGCGGCGGTGATGCGCCGGTGACCGAGCAGTTCAGTGCGAACCTCGGCGTGGTCGAGTTCGAGCTGGATCTGTTCGGCCGCGTGCGCAACCTCAGCCAGGCTGCGCTGCAGCAGTACTTCGCGGAAGCGGCCAACCGTCGCAGCGCGCAGCTGTCGCTGGTGGCCGAGGTGGCCAATGCGTGGCTGACCCTGGGCGCGGACAGCGAACAGCTGCGGATCGCCCAGGCGACGCTGGCGACGTACGAAGATTCGCTGCGCCTGACCGAGGCACGCCGTCAGCTTGGCGGCGCCTCGGCGCTGGAACTCAGCCAGACCCGCACCTTGGTGGAAACCGCGCGCACGGATGTGGCGCGCTTTGCCGGCCAGGTCGCCCAGGACCGCAATGCACTGGTGCTGCTGGCCGGCGGGCCGGTCGATGCCGCCCTGCTGCCGCAGGCAGAGGTGACCGATGTGGCCAGTGTGCGGCCGCTGCCGGCCGGCATGCCGGGCGATGTGCTGCTGCGCCGCCCGGACGTGATGGCCGCCGAGCACGTGCTGCTCTCGGCCAACGCCAACATTGGTGCCGCGCGCGCGGCGTTCTTCCCGTCGATCAGCCTGACCGGCAACATCGGTTCGGCCTCCTCGGAGCTGTCGGGTCTGTTCGACAGCGGCACGCGCGTGTGGAGTTTCATTCCCAAGCTCAACCTGCCGATCTTCCAGGGCGGCAAGCTGCGCGCGAATCTGGGCATGGCCACCGCCGATCGCGATATCGCACTGGCGCAGTACGAGAAGGCGATCCAGTCCGGGTTCCGCGAGGCGGCCGATGCACTGGCGCTCAACGAAAGCCTGGATGCGCAGTTGTCTTCGCAGCAGGCGCTGGTCGCCGCGGCGGAGCAGGCGCAGCGATTGTCCCAGGCGCGTTACGACGCCGGCCTGGACAGCTTCCTGACCTTGCTGGATGCACGGCGTACCGCCTACACCGCGCGGCAGTCGCTGGTCAGCACGCAGCTGGCGCAGCAGTCCAACCAGGTGGCGTTGTACAAGGTGCTCGGCGGCGGCTGGCACGAGCGCGGGTAAGTCTGCGCGGGTGCGTCCGGCCGGCCGCACCCGTGCCCGTCATGGGTCGTCGGCGCGGCCATCGCCGTGGCAGCGCCGCGCGCGGTCCAGCGCATTGCCCGCCTCGCGTGCCATGCGTTAGTACTCGCGGCGGATCTCTTCCAGGCGCTCTTCGTCCAGCTCTTCCAGATCGAGCAGTTCGTTGTTGGCGCCCTTGGTGGCGCGGATCAGCTCATCAAGCTTGATCTGGATCGCGGCGGTATCCGCGTTCTGACTGACCGCCGCCAGGAAGGTCCACGGCGTTCCCGCCGCATAGGACGCCTTCTTGGCGACCAGGTTGAAGATGCTGCGCAGTTTCATGAGGCACGGCAGACCGGGTCCGAGGTGCCTGCATCATTGGTGGGGCGCCGTGCAGGCGCTGTGCAGCCGGGGCGGGTCAGACCCGGGCATGCAACCGCGGGCGCGAGGACAGGTCCTGGCGGCCGGCATGGTAGACGTGTTCCCAGCACTGGTCGACGAACTGGCGTGCCTGTTCTTCGGACAGGCGCGGCATGATCTGCAGCGCGTAGTGGGTCTGGAACATTTCATCGCGCTGCTCATCGCTGGCACGCGGTTGCGTGATCAGCGAGTCGCAGGCGAATTTGATCCACGGCACGTAATGGCCGAACGAGCCCGTCCCGAGGTTGCCGTCGGCATGACGCTGGCGCCAGTAGCTGACTTCGGCGTCGACATCGATGACGGCAGGGATGGAGATCTGGGCGGAGGACATGGTCACTTCAGTTTGGGAAGAAGGGAATCTGGATGATGGCGTAGAGCGCGGTGCAAGCGGTGTCATGGCGATGTGGAGCTGGTGTGGCGGCTTTCGCCACGTTGCTCGCGCAGCAGATGAGCGTGGTGGACCACGCCGAGCCGCTCGGCCAGCGTCGCCAGCCGGTTGCAGACGGCGACACGTTGCTGGGGATGGGACCGCGTCAACTCATCCTGTATCGCCTGGTAGGCATCCCAGAAAGGCGCGGCGTTCTGGTGGCGTGCGTAGTGCACCTGCAGTCGTTCCCAGGCATCGGTCAGCTCGGGTTCGACGGAGGAGGTGCGGCGGGTTCGGGCATGCATGACGTCTCCTCGACGATGGTGCCCCCTGTGCAACCACCTTAAGCCGTTCATGCAGCGCGGTTGTTAGTGCGGCGTGTTCGCCTTGTCCGGCGACCGTCGTCGGTGCGTGAGGGCATCACGCGCAGACACCCGCAGCACAGGGCCTTGCGGCCCGGCCTGCTCACTGAAGCATTCAGAACGTTGCCGTGCCCGCGCGCCACCGTTCGGCCCCGCGCGGGCATCTTCCACGCATATGCGCGCGGAAGCGGCGGCGCTTACTCGCCGATGTCTTCGTTCCAGACCTCGGGATGGGCGCTGATGAAGCCGCCGAGCAGGTCGATGCATGCCTGGCTCTGCATGTCGATCACCTTGACGCCGTTCTCGCGCAGCCACTCGATGCCACCCTGGAAGGTGACCGATTCGCCCACCACCACGGTGCCGATGTTGAACTGGCGCACCAGCCCGCTGCAGTACCAGCACGGGGCCAGGGTGGTCACCATGATGGTGTCCTGGTAGCGGCGCTGGCGGCCGGCCTTGCGGAAGGCGTCGGTCTCGCCGTGCACGGACGGGTCGCCTTCCTGCACGCGGCGGTTGTGGCCGCAGCCGAGCAGCCGGCCGTCGTTGTGGTACAGCGCGGCGCCGATCGGGATGCCGCCTTCGGCCAGGCCCTGGCGGGCTTCGGCGATGGCGGTTTCGAGCAGGGCGGCGTAGTCGGGGGTGGTGATCATGCGCAATCCAGGGACGTGAAGGCCTTCATGATAGTGGGCGGCCTGCCGCAACGGCGCCGGCGGTGCGATAATCGTCCCCATGAGCGAATCCCCCTACAAGACTGGCACCACCCATTTCGGCTTCCGCGACGTCGCTGCGAAGGACAAGCAGAAGCTGGTGGGCGAAGTGTTCACCTCGGTCGCGCGCAGCTACGACCTGATGAACGATCTGATGAGCCTGGGCATCCACCGGGCGTGGAAGCGCTACTACGTGGCCACCGCGCAGGTGAAGCCGGGTGACCGCGTGCTCGACCTGGCCGGCGGCACCGGCGACATCGCCGCGCTGATCAAGGAGCGGGTGGGTGATGAGGGTGAAGTGGTGCTGGGCGACATCAACGCCGGCATGCTCTCCGTCGGCCGTGACCGGCTGACCAACCGCGGCCTGGTCGCGGGCCTGAACTACGTGCAGTGCAACGCCGAGGCGCTGCCGTTCCCGGATGCGAGCTTCGATCTGGTCACGATCGCCTTCGGCCTGCGCAACGTCACCGACAAGGAAGCCGGCCTGCGCGAGATGCACCGCGTGCTCAAGGTGGGCGGCCAGGCGCGTGTGCTGGAGTTTTCCGAAGTCACCGCCGACTGGTTCAAGCCGATCTACGATTTCCACTCGTTCAAGATCCTGCCCAAGCTGGGCCAGCTGTTCGCGCGCGATGGCGACAGCTACCAGTACCTGGCCGAGAGCATCCGCAAGCATCCGCCGCAGGAACAGCTCAAGGCCATGATGGCCGAGGCCGGTTTCGAGCGTTGCCACTACAAGAACCTGACCGGCGGCATCGTTTCGATTCACTCCGGCTACAAACTTTGAGACAGCGGTCCGGTTCCCGCTGAGGGGGCTCGGCCACACTGCAGGCAGGCTGTCGAAGAGGGCCTGCCATGCGCCTGTACCGCGGGCTTGCCCGCGTATTTCCCCGCTCATTCACCGCCAAGCTGATGGCGGTGGTGTTCCTCGGCCTGCACGTCCCGCTGCTGGTCCTGCTGCTGTGGATGGCTGCGACGGGCCACTACGCGCGCGGGGTGATGTGGACCGTGGTCGGCGTGGTGCTGCTGGCCACGCTGCTCGGCACCGCGATCGCGATGATGGCGCTGTACCGCCTGATGGCGCCGCTGCGGCAGGCGGCCGATGCGCTGGAGGCCTACTACGACGAGCAGCGCCTGCCGCACCTGCCCGACCTGGGCCATGACGAGATCGGCCGGCTGCTGCGCAGCATCAACCGCAACCTGCATGGGGTCGACGCCGGCCTGCGCGATCTGCGCCGCAGCGTGTTGCTCGATCCGCTGACCCAGGCCCTGAACCGGCGCGGCTGCGAGCAGGCGCTGGCCGATTCGGCAGCATGGGCGAGCGCACAGGCGCGCCCGCTGACCCTGTTCGTGGTCGACCTGGACAACCTCAAGCCGATCAACGACGCCCACGGCCACCTGGCCGGCGACCAGGTGCTGGTGCGGCTGGTGGAGACCGCGCGGCTGTGGCTGCGCGGCCCGGACTGGATCGGGCGCTGGGGCGGCGATGAGTTCCTGCTGGCGGTACACGCCGACAGCAACGAGGCCGGCGAGCGGGTCACCCGCTGGCTCGCACAGCTGGCGGCACCGGCGCGCGCTGGCGAGCCGCCGGTCAAGGCCAGTGCCGGCGCAGCCCGGTATCGCCCCGGTGATGACCTGCGCGAGGCCTACCGGCGCGCCGATGCGGCCATGTACCGGGCCAAGTACGCCGGGGGCGGGCGGCTGCTGCGCGCCGAGGACTGAATGCGCGAACGGCCACGCATGGCCTGCGCGGGCGCCGGAGACAGGGGGTAAACTGGTCGTTTCACCCTGATCGGTCCCGATTCATGCGATCTCCGTTCCTGTTGATTCCCCTGGCCGTCGCCCTGGCGTCCGGCTGCTCCAAAGAACCGGCGGCTCCGACCGTCGATCCCACTGCCAACGCCCCGGCGAGCACTGCCATGAAAGCCGACAGCCGCAGCCACGATGAAAGCTCCTACGCCGAGCCGGACAAGGTCGTCGTCAAGGACATCGCGCTGGACCTGAAGCTGGACTTCGACAGCAAGCAGATCGGCGGCACCGCGACCTACACGCTGGAGTGGAAGGACAAGGCGGCCAAGCAGCTGGTGCTGGACACCCGCGAGCTGACCGTGGAGAAGGTCGAGGCGATCGCCGCCGACGGCAAGACCGCGCCGCTGCCGTTCGTGCTGGCGCCAGCCGACAAGGTGTTCGGCAGCAAGCTGAGCATCGAGACGCCGGACCAGCCGGCCAAGGTCGTGATCACGTATCACACCGCGCCGACCGCCTCGGGCCTGCAGTGGCTGGAGCCGTCGATGACCGAGGGCAAGAAGCTGCCCTTCATGTTCAGCCAGTCGCAGGCGATCCACGCCCGTTCCTGGGTGCCGCTGCAGGACACCCCGAGCGTGCGCTTCACCTACAGCGCGCACGTGGCCTCGCGTCCGGACGTGATGGTGCTGATGAGCGCCGACAACGATCCCAAGGCTGCGCGTGACGGTGATTACACCTTCAAGATGCCGCAGCCGATCCCGTCCTACCTGCTGGCCATCGCCGCCGGCGACCTGGTGTTCGAGCCGATCTCCGGCCGCTCCGGCGTGTGGGCCGAGCCGACCATGGTCGGCAAGGCCGCCAAGGAGTTCGAAGACACCGAGAAGATGATCGGCGCCGCCGAGAAGCTTTACGGCGAGTACCGCTGGGGCCGCTACGACATGCTGGTGCTGCCGCCGTCGTTCCCGTTCGGTGGCATGGAAAACCCGCGCCTGACCTTCGCCACCCCGACCGTGATCGTCGGCGACAAGTCGCTGGTTTCGCTGGTCGCCCATGAACTGGCACACAGCTGGTCGGGCAACCTGGTGACCAACGCCAGCTGGAAGGACATCTGGCTCAACGAAGGCTTCACCACCTACGTGCAGGGCCGCATCACCGAGGCGCTGTATGGCCAGGAGATGGCCGAGATGGAGCGCGAGATCGATCAGAACGATCTGCTCGCCGAAGTGAAGGACATGAGCCCGGCCGACCAGGCCCTGGCGCTGCCGCCGCTGAGCGAGCGTGACCCGGACGAGGCGTTGAGCCAGGTCGCCTACGTCAAGGGTGCGTGGTTCCTGCAGTTCCTGGAACAGCGCTTCGGCCGCGAGACCTTCGACCCTTTCCTGCGTGGCTGGTTCGATGACCACGCCTTCCAGAGCGCGAACACCGACCAGTTCATCGAGTACCTGAAGAAGAACCTGCTGTCCAAGAAGCCCGGCGCCGTCACCGATGCCGAGCTGAAGGCGTGGCTGGACGAGCCGGGCATTCCGTCGTTCGCGACCAAGGCCCGCTCGCGCAACTTCTCCATCGTCGATACCGCCCGCATCGCCTGGCAGGGCAGCAACACGCTGCCGAACGCGCAGATCACCGGCGAGTGGGGCACCCAGGAATGGGTGCATTTCATCGACGGCCTGGGCAAGACCCTGCCGGTCGAGAAGCTCGCCGCGCTGGACAAGGCGTACCACTTCACCGGTACCGCCAACGGTGAAATCGCGATGCGCTGGTATCCGCTGACGATCCGCAGTGGCTACAGCGAAGCCAACGAAGCCGCCGGTGCGTTCATCGAGCGCGTCGGTCGCCGCAAGCTGATCATGCCGATCTACGCCGAACTGGTGAAGACGCCGGAAGGCCTGGCCTTCGCCAAGGCGGCCTTCGCCAAGGCCAAGCCGGGCTACCACCCGATCACCACCGGTTCGGTCCAGGACATGCTGGACAAGGCCGAGGCGGGCGCGGCCAAGCCGTAATCGCCACACGTATCGGTTGAACGAAAAACGGCGGGGAAACCCGCCGTTTTTTCATGCCTGCCTGCGTACCGCGAGCCGAGCCCCGCAGCGGCCGGCAGGCCCCTCGGCAAATGTCCCCCGTCCGCCGCCGGACGGCGACGGCCTCCTCCTTGATTTTGCCCAGTGGCCTACCGGCCGCTGCGGGGCTCGGCTCGCGGTACACAGTCAGAACGCCGCGCCTTTGTGTGAGAGGCCCTGTTCTTGATCGCGGCCCAGCGTACGACCAACCAACGGCCAAGGCTGTGAGAAGTCCGTCTGCCTGCCTGAAAGCCAGTGTCAAACGGCGCGCACCGCCAGGAACATGTCCACGCAGTCGTGCATGACCTGCTGCTGCTGCGCCGGTGTCAGCGGTGGCTGGCCGAAGGTGATCTGCGGCCAGAAGGCAAAGGCCTTGAGCATCGCCTGCAACTGGTGCGCGGCCTCGGCTGGTGGCATCTCCTCGCGCAGCCGGCCATCGGCCTGCGCGGCGCGGATCCAGCCGGTCAGGCCTTCTTCCTTCTCGGCCAGCTTGTCCATCATCGCGCGCGCCCGTTCGGGCGTGTGCACCAGTTCGGCCATCGCCACCCGGGACAGATCGATGAAGCCGGGGTCGTCGAGCAGGCGCATCTTCCGGGCCGCGAAGACCAGCAACTGATCGCGCAGCGGCCGTGCCGGATCGTAGGGCACGACATCCAGCGCCTGGCTGGCCTCGAACAGCTGCCACAGGATCGCGGTGAACAGCTCGTCCTTGCTGGCGAAGTGGTTGTAGACGGTGCGCTTGGAGACCTCGGCCGTGGCCGCGATGCGGTCCATGCTGGTGCCGGCGAAACCGAACGCGCGGAACTCGGCCACCGCCGCCTCGAGGATGGCCGCACGCTTGCGGTCGGTCAGGCGGGTGGGGCGCTCGGAAGTACTCATGGACCTATTTTACACCGTTCAGTTTACTTTTCGGAAAAGACAAGTAAACTCGCCGGTGTACTTTCCTGGGCACGCCCCGCATGAAACGTCGCCTGCCTCGCATCCTCCTCCTTCTGACGGTGTTGATCGCCATGTCCATTGGCCTGTTGACCTGCGGTGCCCGCCCGGCGGCCGCCTATGACCAGTCGCCCCAGTTCGGCGACGGGCGCTTCCACAACCCCACCGGCAAGACCGATCTCGGCTTCTTCCGCACGGTCGCGGTGATGTGGCGCTTCCTGTTCAACAAGCCGGCCGACGCCAGCCCGCTGGCGCCCATCCCGGTGCAGGCCCTGACCCGCCACGCCCTGCTCGATGCGCCCGATGACAGCCTGTGGCGGCTGGGGCATTCGACCCTGCTGATGAAGCTGGACGGGCACTTCTGGCTGACCGACCCGGTATTTTCCGAGCGTGCCTCGCCGATGTCGTTCATGGGGCCCAAGCGCTTCCATGCGCCGCCGCTCACGATTGACGAACTGCCGCCGATTACCGGCGTGATCATCTCGCATGACCATTACGACCATCTCGACCACGACGCGATCCAGGCGCTCGCACCCAAGGTGCAGCACTTCGTCACCGCGCTGGGCGTGGGCGATCG
Source organism: Stenotrophomonas sp. BIO128-Bstrain (assembly GCF_030128875.1). Lineage (NCBI taxonomy): Bacteria > Pseudomonadati > Pseudomonadota > Gammaproteobacteria > Lysobacterales > Lysobacteraceae > Stenotrophomonas > Stenotrophomonas sp. BIO128-Bstrain. The sequence continues at coordinate 4,470,638 of NZ_CP124620.1, forward strand.
CCTGATCGCATGGGGCGTGCCGGCGGCGAAGGTCGTGCAGCTGGACTGGTGGCAGGACACCCGCGTGGAAGGCCTGAAGATCGTCGCGACGCCGGCCCAGCACTTCTCCGGGCGCACCCTGGCCGACGGCAACCGCACGCTGTGGGCCTCGTGGGTGATCGATACCGGACGTACCCGGATCTTCTTCAGCGGTGACACCGGCTACTTCGACGGCTTCGCCCGCATCGGCGAACGCTACGGCCCGTTCGACCTGACCATGATTGAAACCGGTGCCTACGGCGCGGATTGGCCGGACGTGCACATGCAGCCCGAGCAGAGCCTGCAGGCGCATCTGGATGTACGCGGCAAGGTGCTGATGCCGATCCACAACGGCACCTTCGACCTCGCGCTGCACCCGTGGACCGAACCCTTCGAGCGCATCACCGCGCTGGCGCAGGCGCAGGGCGTGCCGTTGACCGCGCCACACATGGGAGAACGCCTGGATATCCGTGCACCGGCACCGTCCACCCATTGGTGGCGCGAAGGACAGCCGACCGCAAAGTAAGGCAGGCCGCCATCGCGGCGACGCCGGCATGCACCGCTTGGCGATAAAGTAGGCGCAGGCGCCTTGTGCGCCATCGACCAACACGGAGCACGCGATGAAACGACTGATCCTGGTAGCAGCCTGCGCCTTCGCGCTGGCCGCCTGCAGCAACCCCGAAGCCGAACGCCAGGCGCAGCAGGCCGCCGCGGCCGCCGCCAAGGCGCAGCAGGAAGAAAAGGCCGAAGGCGTGGCCAAGCAGTACGACATGGCCGTCGCCGCGCAGGATTGGGAGCGTGCCCGTATCCACGGTGGCTCGCTGCTGGACCAGTACAAGGACACCGATGTCGCCGCGCGGATCGAACCGGGCTACGCCGAGGTCAAGGCCAAGGCCGAGGCCGCGCGCGAAACGCGCCGGCTGCAGGCCCTGTGGCAGTACAACCAGATCCCGATCGGCACCAAGGGCATCCAGTCCTCTGCACAGATCTACAGCAAGGAACGCGTGGACGTGGATGGCAGCGGCGCCAAGCCGGTGCAGCTGGTGTTCCGCGATCATCCCGAGTGGAAGCGGCATGCCTACCTGGTGCTGCAGGCCGGCGATTTCCGCTGCCCGAAATGCCAGGTCAAGGTGACCGTCGATGACGGCAAGCCGGTCTCGATGGCCGCCTGGCGGCCGGACACCGATGAGGCGATCGCGATGTTCATCACCGACCAGAAAGCGCTGTGGAACCTGGCGCGCAAGGCCAAGGTGATCAGCATCGAGTTCCCGGTCAAGGCCGGTGGCACGCGCACGGCCGTGTTCGAAACCGGTGGCGTGGATACGAGCAGGATGCCGCAGTGGTGGAAGTGAGCGGGCTTGCGGCGATCCGTCACTGGGTGTTCGACATGGACGGCACGCTGACCATCGCGGTGCATGATTTCCAGCGCATCAAACGCGAGCTCGCGATACCGCCGGATGACGACATCCTGACCCACCTCGCCGCGTTGCCGCCGCAGGAGGCTGCGGCCAAGCATGCCTGGCTGCTCGCACACGAACGCGCACTGGCCGGGGAGGCGCAGGCCGCCCCCGGCGCCGTCGCGCTGGTCCGCGCGCTGCATGCTGCGGGCTGCCGGCTGGGCATCCTGACCCGCAACGCGCGCGAACTCGCCGACGTGACCCTGCAGGCGATCGGTATCGGCGACGTCTTTGCCCGCGACGACATCATCGGCCGCGACGAAGCCGAGCCCAAGCCGTCGCCGGCGGGCCTGCGCGGTTTCGTTGCGCGTTGGCAGGTCGACCCCGCCCAGGTGGTGATGGTCGGCGACCATCGCTTCGACCTGGAATGTGGCCGCGCCGCAGGCACCCGAACGTTGCTGGTCAACATCCCGGACAACCCCTGGCCGGGCATGGCCTGCTGGCACCTGGCCGACTGCGGGCAGGTGCTGGCGGCGTGGGAAGGAAAGCGGGTTTCGGCCTGATCGCGCCGGACAAGTGCCTGCCGCATGATCGGCAGGCGGTGGACCTCTAGAGCAGCCAGGCATGGCCTGGCTCTACCCTTGATCAAACGTTCAACGCGTAGCCGAACTGCTGCTTGAACTGCTCATTGAACTCATCGAAGGTGAAGCGCTGGTTCTGGGTACCCGGATGCTCGACCTTCAGCGCGCCCATCAGGTTGCCCATGCGGCCGATGGTCAGCCAGTCATAGCCCTTCTCGATGCCGTAGATCAGCCCGGCCCGGAACGCATCGCCACAGCCGGTCGGGTCCACCACGCGGCGCTCGTGCGCCGGCGGGATGTCATAGGTCTTTTCCGGGGTGTGGATGACCGCGCCCTTCGGCCCGCGGGTGGTGATGTAGGCCTTGACCCGGCTCACGATCTCCTTTTCATCCCAGCCGGTGCGCTCCTGCAGCAGGTTGGACTCGTAGTCGTTGACCACGACATAGTCGGCCTGCTCGATGAAGGTGCGCAGCTCCGGGCCGTTGAACAGCGGCATGGCCTGGCCCGGGTCGAAGATGAACGGCACGCCGCCGTCGAAGAACTCCTGCGAATTCTGGATCATGCCCTCGCGCCCGTCCGGGCCGACCAGGCCCAGGGTCACGCCCGGCACATCCTTCACGTGGTTCTCGTAGGAGCGCATCATCGCGCCCGGGTGGAAGGCGGTGATCTGGTTGTTGTCGTGGTCGGTGGTGATGAACGCCTGCGGGGTGAACAGCTCATCGATCACCTTGACCCGGCTCAGGTCGATGCCCAGGCCCTGGAAGTACTCCCGGTACGGGCCGAAGTCCGAGCCCACGGTGCCCATCGGGATCGGTTCGCCGCCCAGCAGGTACAGGTTGTAGGCGATGTTGCCGGCGCACCCGCCGAATTCACGACGCATGCGCGGCACCAGGAACGACACATTCAGGATGTGCACCTTGTCCGGCAGGATGTGATTCTTGAACTGGTCCGGAAACACCATGATGGTGTCGAAGGCAAGAGAACCACAGATCAAAGCGGACATCGAGTAAGGCCTATGCGGAAGGGGGTTTGAGGCCCGTCGGGCGGGCAACGAAACGGCGCCCTGCGGCGCCCTGCGGCGCAAAGGTTAACGGGTGAGGCGGCTTTGGGCCAGAACCCGGGCTGTCCGGATTGGCCTGAATGGCCGTGAAGGCTGGCTTTCGGCCAGATTTGTCCTTGCTCGCGCACAGGGGGATTGCTAGGCTTGTCGGCCTCGAATTCTGCCCATTTTTTCGCCATCCCGCGTTGGGCGCGACACCCCTCAGGATCAACTCCCAGATGTTCAAGAAACTGCGTGGCATGTTCTCCAATGACCTGTCCATCGACCTGGGCACGGCCAACACCCTCATCTACGTGCGTGGGCAGGGGATCGTGCTGAACGAGCCGTCGGTCGTGGCCGTGCGCCAGGACCGGGCCATCGGTGGTACCCGTTCCGTGGCTGCCGTAGGCGCCGAAGCCAAGCAGATGCTGGGCCGTACCCCGGGCCATATCACCACCATCCGCCCGATGAAGGACGGCGTCATCGCCGACTTCACCTACACCGAGGCGATGCTCAAGCACTTCATCAAGAAGGTCCACAAGTCGCGCTTCCTGCGCCCGAGCCCGCGCGTGCTGGTCTGCGTGCCGGCCGGCTCGACCCAGGTCGAGCGCCGCGCCATCAAGGAATCGGCCGAGGAGGCCGGTGCGCGTGATGTGTTCCTGATCGAAGAGCCCATGGCTGCCGCGATCGGCGCCGGCATGCCGGTCACCGAGGCGCGTGGCTCGATGGTCATCGACATCGGCGGCGGCACCACCGAAGTGGCGGTCATCTCGCTCAACGGCATCGTCTACTCGGCCTCCGTGCGCATCGGTGGCGACCGCTTCGACGAGTCGATCACCAACTACGTGCGCCGCAACCACGGCATGCTGATCGGTGAAGCCACCGCCGAACGGATCAAGGTCGAGCTGGGCTGCGCCTACCCGCAGGCGGAAGTGATCGAGATGGAAATCTCCGGCCGCAACCTCGCCGAGGGCGTGCCGAAGATGATCAAGATCAACTCCAACGAGGTGCTGGAAGCCCTGCACGAGCCGCTGTCGGGCATCGTCAGCGCGGTCAAGCTGGCGCTGGAGCAGACCCCGCCGGAACTGTGTGCCGACGTCGCCGAGCGCGGCATCGTGCTGACCGGTGGTGGCGCCCTGCTGCGCGACATGGACCGCCTGATCTCCGAAGAGACCGGCCTGCACGTGCAGGTGGCCGATGACCCGCTCACCTGCGTGGCCCGCGGTGGCGGTCGTGCGCTGGAGCTGGTGGACATGCACGGCAACGAGTTCTTTGCGCCGGAGTAAGCCGTACCGGCCGTGTATCGTGGACGCGCCTCTGCGGCGTGATGCCGGTGAGCCCCGCTCACCGGGCATCGCCTCGCCGGGGCGTTCTCGCATGCTGTTCCCGCTGCGCTGTGCTGCAACGCGCTTCACCCACACTTTTCCCAGTCGACGCCTGTGCCGCCTTACGCCGGTCCTCCCGTAGCCTCCCGCCAGGGCGATGCCGCCAGTCCGCTGCGCCTGCTCGCTTACCTGGCCCTGGCCATCACCCTGATCGTGCTCGATGACCAGGCCGGCTGGCTGTCGCGCCTGCGCGCGCAGGCCAACGTGCTGGTGCAGCCGGTGTGGGCGCTGGCCGGCCTGCCGGGCCGGCTCGGTACCCAGGTCAAGGACAATGCGGCCAGCCACGGCCAGCTGGTCAGCGAGAACCGCGAGCTGCGCAACCAGCTGCTCATCGCCAATGCGCGCCTGACCCGGCTGCAGACCGCCGCGCTGGACAACGCCCAGCTGCGCGAACTGCTCAACGTGGCCGAGCGCAGTGGCCTGGATGTGCAGCTCGCGCCGATCCTGGATATCGACCTGGACCCGGTGCGCCAGCGCCTGGTGTTGGCGGCCGGCACCCGCGATGGCGTGCATGTCGGCCAGGCGGTGATCGACGCCGGCGGCCTGATGGGCCAGGTGATCGCCACCACCGGCAACAGCGCGACCGTGCTGCTGCTCACCGACCCCGACCATGCCGTGCCGGTGACCGTTGCCCGCAACGGCGTGCGGCTGATCGTCTACGGCCGCGGCGACAAGCTGGAACTGCGTGACATCCCGCTCAGTGCCGGGGTGGAAGTCGGCGATGAGATCGTCACCTCCGGACTGGGCGGTCGTTTCCCGGCCGGCTTCCCGGTCGGCAGCATCACCGCCCTGCGTCCGGATGACACCCATGCCTTCCTGGTCGGCGAACTGAAGCCGGCCGCCCAGCTGGACCGTGGCCGCGACGTGCTGCTGCTGCGCCCGGGTGAAGCAATCCACCTGCCGCCGAACCTGCGCCGTGATGCCAGCGAAGCCGGTGGACCGGCCGCTGCGCCGCTGCAGGAGGGCACGCCGGCCGGCACCGCCGCGCCGGCCAGTACCACCCCGGCGGGGTCATCCCCGGCCACGACGGCACCTGCGGCGGCGCCCGCCAATGCACCACAGGCCAACCGGCCCGGTCCGGCCGCACCGGTACCGGTGACCGTTCCGCGCCGTGCCGCAGCCGAATCCACGGTAGTGCCGAGCCATGCTCGGCAGGCCGAACCCGTGGAGAACCGGCCATGAGCCGCCTGCGCGACAAACCCTGGGTGCTGCCGGTCAGTCTGGTGGTAGCGCTGCTGCTCGGCCTGCTGCCGTTGCCGGCCCTGCTGCAGCCGCTGCGGCCGTACTGGCTGGCGCTGGTGCTGGCCTACTGGGTGATTGAAACGCCGGACCGGGTCGGGCTGGGCATCGCCTTCGCCAGCGGCGTGATCGCCGATCTGCTGTACGGCGGCGTGCTGGGCGAGCAGGCGCTGCGGCTGGTGATCCTGACCTTCATCCTGCAGCGCTTCCGCGCGCGGATCCGCTTCTTCCCGATGTCCCAGCAGATCCTGGCGATCGGCGGGCTGCTGTTCAACGACCGCATCGTCAGCGCGGTGGTGCACATCGTGGTGGGCGAGCCGACCCTGCCGTGGTCGTACTGGTGGGCGCCGCTGCTGGGCATGGCGCTGTGGCCGCTGGTGTTCGTGCTGCTGGACGCGCTGCGCTTCGGGCGACGCGGGCGCTGACATGTACATGCGCCGCCAGGCCAAGAATCCGCATGCCGAGGCAGAACAGTTCCGGCGCCGCGCCGCGCTGGGCTTCCTCGGCGTACTGGTGTGCCTGATCGGGCTGGGCGGCTGGTACTTCAAGCTGCAGGTGATGGACCACGACATCTACGCCACGCGCTCGGAGGCCAACCGGATCAAGCCGCGGCCGGTGGTGCCCGGGCGCGGGATGATCTACGACCGCAACGGTCGGCTGCTGGCCGAGAACGTGCCGGCGTTCCGCCTGGACATCACCCCGGACAAGGTCAAGGACATGGACGCCACCCTGGCCGGCCTGTCCAGGATCCTCGCGCTCAGCCCGGAAGACATCGAGACCTTCAACAAGTCGCGCAAGGCGCGCCGTAGTTTCCTGCCGGTCACGCTCAAGCTGCGTGTCACCGATGAGGAGATGGCGCGCTTCGCGGTGGACCGCTGGCGCTTCCCCGGCGTGGAGCTGGAGCCGTACCTGACCCGTCGCTATCCGTATGGCGATCTGTTCGCGCACATCATTGGCTACGTCGGCCGGGTGGATGACAAAGACCTGGAGATGCTGGGCGAGGGCAATGCCGCACTGACCCACATCGGCAAGTCCGGGCTGGAGCGCTATTACGAGCAGCAGCTGCGCGGCAAGGTCGGTTACGAGCAGGTCGAGACCAATGTGCAGGGCCGCGCGATCCGCACCATCGGCCGGGTCGCGGCGCAGTCCGGCAGCGATCTGCGGCTGTCCATCGACGCCGATCTGCAGCGCGCGATGGTCGCCGCCTTCGGCGAGTTCGAAGGCGCAGCGGTGGCGATGGACCCGCGCACCGGCGAGGTGCTGGCGATGGTCAGCCTGCCCTCGTACGACCCCAACCTGTTCGTCAATGGCATCTCGCACGCCGATTTCAAGGCGCTCAACGACAACCCGTCGCGGCCGCAGTTCAACCGCCTGGTGCTGGGCGGCGTCGCGCCGGGCTCCACGATCAAACCGTTGATCGGCCTGGCCGGGCTGGACAGTGGCGTGCGCCGGCCGGAGGACAAGATCCTCTCCACCGGCATGTTCTATCTGCCGGGCACCTCGCGCGGCTGGGGCGATGCCAACCGTGGCGGCCATGGCTGGACCGATCTGCGCAAGTCGATCACCCAGTCGGTCAACACGTACTACTACAAGCTCGCGCTGGATCTGGGCATCGAACGCTTCGACCACTACATGGGCTATTACGGGTTCGGTGCGCCGACCGGCATCGACCTGACCGGCGAGATCGGCGGCATCCTGCCTTCGCCGGCGGCCAAGTACAAATCGAGAAAAGAACGCTGGTATCCCGGCGACACGGTCAACGTCAGCATCGGCCAGGGCGACTGGAAGGTCACTCCGCTGCAGCTGGTGCATGGCGTGGCCGGGATCGCTGATGGCCAGCTGCGCCAGCCGCACCTGGTGATGCAGCAGCGGGCCGGCTTCGACGCGGACTGGACCGCAACGCCGCCGGGCGAAAGCAAGCCGATCAGCCCCACGCCGAGCAATCTGCAGGCGGTGCGCGAGGGCATGATGGGCACCATGCAGCCGGGCGGCAGTGGCGCGCGTGCGGCCGCAGGCGCGCCGTATGTGATGGCCGGCAAGACCGGTACCGCGCAGGTGATCAGCCGCCGTGGCACGGCCGCGGTCAACCCGCGCAGCCTGCCACTGCACCTGCGCCACCGCGCACTGTTCGTGGGCTTCGCGCCGGCCGACAACCCGGTCATAGCGGTGGCGATCGCGGTCGAGGGCGGTGGTTACGGCGGCTCGGCGGCGGCACCGATCGCACGCAAGATTTTCGATGCCTGGCTGCTCGGCAAGATGCCCGACGGCCTGGAACCGCTGGACAGCGAGCGCGGCACGACCGCGATCGGCATCACCGCCTTCGATGGTGGTGATGGCGCGGCCCGCGAGGCCGGCGATGCCGCCGTCGCTGCGCTGGAGCTGCTGCCGGTCGTGGTGGGCGTGCCTGCGCCTGCGCCGGAACCCGGCGCGCCCGTGCCCAGTGCCACCGCGCCCCCGACCGCACCGGAGCGGCCACGATGAAGGTCTTCCTGCGCTGGGCGGTCGATATGGCCGTCCGCTTCAGCAGCTCGCTGGACTGGGTGCTTTGCCTGGCATTGGGCGCGCTGATGCTGATCGGCCTGGCGGTGCTCAAGAGCGCCGGTGGCGACGGCCTGGTGTTCGCGCAGGGCGCGCGTTTCGCGGTCGGCCTGGCCGCGATGTGGGCGATTTCGCGGGTCTCGATCCTGCGCATCCGCTCGGCCACGCCCCTGATCTACGCGGTGTCGATGATTCCGCTGCTGGCCGTGTTCGTGCTGGGCACCGGCAAGTACGGCCGGCAGTGGCTGGATCTGAAGCTGTTCTACCTGCAGCCGGCCGAGCTGCTCAAGGTCAGCCTGCCGATGATGGTGGCCTGGTACCTGCATCGCATGCCGCTGCCGCCACGTTTCTCCACGGTGCTGACCAGTGCGGTGATCATCGGCGTGCCGACCGGACTGGTGATGCTTCAGCCGGATTTCGGCACCGGCGTGCTGATCGCCGCCAGTGGCGCGTTCGTGCTGCTGCTGGCCGGGCTGCCGTGGTGGTGGGTGGGCGTGGCGGTCGGCGGGGTCGCCGCGGCCGCGCCGGTGGCCTGGTTCTGGCTGCTGCGCCCGTACCAGAAGGACCGCATCATGATGTTCATGGACCCGGAGAGCGATGCGCTCGGTGCGGGCTGGAACATCATCCAGTCCAAGATCGCGATCGGCTCGGGCGGCTTCGATGGCAAGGGCTGGGGCCAGGGCTCGCAGTCGCACCTGAACTTCATTCCCGAACAGACCACCGACTTCGCCTTCTCCGTGCTCAGTGAAGAGTTCGGCTGGATCGGCGTGGCCATCGTGCTCGCCCTGTACCTGGTGGTGATCGGGCGCTGCCTGTGGATCGCCTCGCAGTCGCGCGATACCTATTCACGGCTGCTGGCCGGCGCGACCGGGCTGGCGTTCTTCGTCTACGTGCTGGTCAACGGCGGCATGATTTCCGGTTTGTTGCCGGTGGTGGGCGTGCCGATGCCCTTGATTAGTTACGGCGGCACCTCGGCGGTATCGCTGCTGGCCGGCTTCGGCCTGGTGATGGCCGTGCGTCGCCACAATCCGGTGCACGGCGGCTACGGCTGAGTGCGCGCGATGCGTACGCCGCGCACCGGCGGTACGTGTCGGCTAAGGATTGGGGTGCCCACGCGTGTTACGGTCCTGCGCTCGCGCCGGCCCGCATCGCGGGTCCGCTTTCTGTTCGCCGTGTCGCCTCCTGCTGTGCGTCGCGTCATCCACAGGAGTCGTCCGCATGGTCGAACTACTGCAGCGCGCACGCGCCGTGTTCCATTTCTTCTTCCGCACGCTGGACCTGCCGCTGCTGGGCGCCTTGTGCCTGCTGATGGTGGCCGGCCTGGCCGTGCTGCACAGCGTGGACGGGCCCGTGCATGCGCAGGCGATGCGCTACGGCGCCGGGCTTGCCGCCCTGTGGGGGCTGTCGCGGCTGCCGGTGGTGGAACTGCGCGCGTGGTCGCCGTGGATCTACACCCTGTCCCTGCTGCCGCTGCTGGCGGTGTATGTGGTGGGCACCGGCAAATACGGCCAGCGCTGGTTGAACCTGGGCGTGTTCTACCTGCAGCCCTCCGAGCTGCTCAAGCTGAGCCTGCCGATGATGATGGCCTGGTATCTGCACAAACAGCCGTTGCCGCCGCGGCCGCGTGCGGTGCTCACCGCCGCGGTGCTGATCGGTGGCCCCGCCGTGCTGATCCTGCTGCAGCCCAACCTCGGCACGGCCACGCTGGTGACCGCCAGCGGGGTGTTCGCGCTGCTGTTGGCGGGTCTGCGCTGGTGGTGGATGGCCGTGGCCCTGGGCGGGCTGTCGGTTGCTGCGCCGCTGGCCTGGTTCGGGCTGCTGCGCCAGTACCAGAAGGATCGCGTGCTGACCTTCCTGTACCCGGAGAACGATCCGCTGGGCACCGGCTGGAACATCATCCAGTCCAAGATCGCGATCGGCTCGGGCGGCATGCACGGCAAAGGCTGGGGGCAGGGGACCCAGGCCACGCTGGATTTCCTGCCCGAGTACACCACCGACTTCGCCTTCTCGGTGCTGGCCGAGGAGTTCGGCTGGGTCGGCGTGGCGGTGGTGCTCAGCCTGTTCCTGTTCGTCACCGCGCGCTGCCTGTGGATCGCCAGCCAATCGCGCTGTGGCTACTCGCGCCTGTTGGTGGGCACCACCGGCCTGGTGTTCTTCGTCTATGTGCTGGTCAACGGCGGCATGATCTCCGGCCTGCTGCCGGTGGTGGGCGTGCCGATGCCGCTGATCAGCTATGGCGGCACCTCGGCGGTCTCGCTGCTGGCCAGTTTCGGGCTGGTCATGGCCGCACGACAGCACCAGCCGGTGCACGCCACATGAGCGAGTTTGCGCAGCCGCTGCGCGGGCACCCATGGGGAAACGGTTTCAGGTGCACACGTTGTCAACGCGCGCGGGCAAAAGTGAGAAGTGGCGCACAGATATGAAGTGACTTGATCTCGATCAATGGACTTGTCGTAAACGGCCTGCACAATGGCGGCCCGCCAACAACGACGCGCTGAGCCAAGCATCGCGGAGGGGGAGTCTGGCGGGGAGTAGTTGACCTCACAGGCAGAGGGGCGAAGCGCGCGCTGGGGAGATGCGCGCCGCGCCGCTGCCGATCAGGTCCGGTTTGGCCGGTTGCGTCTGCGGGGATGGGGACGCAACCGGCGAACCTCTTGTGGCGTCCCTACCAACCTCCAAAAGTGAGACGTGCGTTGCGAGGCAGCCCTTGCTGGGCTGCCCCGGCCGTTTGGTGGCGGGCCGTGCCGCACACCGGTACCGCCGCGATCGTGGCGCCCCCTGCAGCAATACATGAATGGGCGCAGGTCATGCGCCTGTCTACACACGGCCTTAACGGCCGTGGAGAAACTCGGGCAATCCGTTGAGATTCATGGTCTTAGGGGTTTTAATTCATCCATGACCTGCTAACCTGCCGCGATGATTCGACGCTCCCTGGCCTGCATGCTCACGCTCGGTTTGGTCGCTTGTGCGACCCAGCCGCAGACTCCTTCACCGACGCCGCAGGCCTCGGGTGTTCCCGTCACGCCGGCCCCGGGCAGCAAGGGTCCGGCCGAAGCTGCCCCGGAGGCAGCCGGAGCCAACGCCGCCCCGGTGGATCTGACCCCGGTGCCCTTCGAGGTGGCCCGCGCCAACTTCGTGCGCGATACCGCCGCCCGTTACGGCATTCCGGCCGCGCAGATCGAGGCGACACTGGCCCAGGCGCAGATCCGTGATCCGATCATCGCCGCGATGTCGCGCCCGGCCGAGCGGGTCAAACCGTGGAACGAGTACCGGCCGATGTTCATCAGCCAGGCGCGGATCGAGGGCGGAAAGAAATTCCTCGCCCAGCACCGCGATGAGTTGATGCGCGTGCAGCAGCGCACCGGCGTCCCGGCAGAGGTGATCGTGGCGATCATCGGCGTGGAAACCAGCTACGGCGGCAATACCGGCAACTACCGCGTGCTCGATGCGCTGTACACACTGGCCTTCAAGTACCCGCGCAGCGGCGACCCGGCCAAGCTTGAACGTGAAGTGCGCCGCGAGCTGTTCTTCCGCGACGAGCTCTCGCGCCTGTTCGCGCTGACCCGCGATGAAAAGCTGGACATCACCGCGATCAAGGGCAGCTACGCCGGCGCGATGGGCATGGGCCAGTTCATGCCCTCCAGCTATCTGGACTATGCGGTGGACGGCAACGGCGATGGCCGCCGCGATCTGTTCAACAGCTACGACGACGTGTTCTCGTCGATCGCCAATTACTTCGTCAAGAAGGGCGGTTGGGTCCGTGGTGGCCCGGTGGCCGTGCCGGCCACACTGCAGGCCGGTCGCGAGGAATTCAATCCGACCGAATGGGCGCCGACCTGGACGCTGTCGCAGCTGGCCCAGCGGGGGTACCAGCCCAGCGTGCCGGTCGCCGCGGGCCTGACCGCCACCCCGATCACCCTGGAAGGCAGCACCGGCAAGCAGTACTGGCTGGGCTTCCAGAACTACTACGCCATTACCCGCTACAACCTCTCGAAAATGTATGCGATGGCCGTGTACCAGCTGTCCCAGGCCATTGCTGGACAGGAGTTGCCGCCGGCATGAACACGATCGCACGCTCCAGATGGCTGATCCCGGGTCTGTTGATACTGGCACTGGCCGCCTGCAGCAGTGCGCCGAAGAAACCCGGTGCCAGCAGCGCCGGCAGCAGCAAGCCGTCCGCCGCGGTGGTGCAGGGCAAGGGCGGGCGTCCGGCGCATTGCCCGGAAGGCTCTCCCTACAAGGCGGCTGCTGAAGATCCCAGCACGCGCGGCGATTACCGCGCCGGCGGTCTGTACAAGCCGGGCGTGAATGACAGCACCCCCACCTACATCCCGAACGTGGCCTGCATCCCCGAGCCGGAAGTGGTCGATCTGCCGCGCTCGCCGATTGGCAACAAATCGCCGTACGTCGTGCTGGGCAAGCAGTACCAGGTGATGGACAAGACCCGCGGCTACGCCGAGAAGGGCACTGCTTCCTACTATGGCGCCAAGTTCCACGGCCGCCTGACTTCCAACCGCGAGGTGTACGACATGTACGCCTTCACCGCCGCGCACAAGACACTGCCGCTGCCGAGCTTTGCCCGGGTGACCAACCTGGACAACGGCGAATCGGTGATCGTGCGCGTCAACGATCGCGGCCCGTTCCACGATGGGCGCGTAGTCGATCTCAGTTATGCGGCCGCCGTGCGCCTGGGCATCACCCAGCGCGGCACCGGCAACGTGGAGGTGCGTGCGCTGGCACCGGGGGATGACAACCTGATGGTCGACAAGCCCAGCCGCCGCGAGCGCCGCGAGGTCGCCGCCGCTGCGGCTGCCGCCGCCTCCGCGCCCGCCGCTGCCGTGCGCAGTGCCAGCGAGATGGATGCGCTGGTCGGCAAGCTGCCGGCCGCCACGGCGACCGCCGCCGCCAAACCGGCCGGCGAGAAGTACCGCTACCGCGTGGCCGATTCGGCCAAGCCGGGCAACGCCGACAACTTTGATCACTGGATGCGCGACAACGGTGTGCGCGTTGCCACCGGCAAGCCCGCCACCACCCAGGCTGCCAGCGTCAACAGTGCGCCGGTGGCGGTGGCCGCATTGCCCGCCGCCGCACCCGCGGCGCGTCCGGCACCGGCCCCCGGTGCAACGCTTTCCCAGCAGGTGCTCGGCAGCGTGCTGCTGCAGGTCGCCAGCTTCGCCAGCCGTGACAACGCCACCCGCGCGCTCGGCCAGCTGTCCTCGGCGGGCATCGCCGGGGCCAGCATCAGCGACATCGTCAGTGGCGGGCGCACCCTGTGGCGCCTGCGCGTGCCGGCCCCCGACCATGCCAGCGCCTCGGAACTTGCCGGCCGGATTGCCGGTCTGGGCTTCGGGGCGCCGCAGATCGTGAAGGACTGAGCCTTCCACTGCCCGCGGCACGCCAGCGCGTGCCGCCGCTCCTTGGGCCTACAATGCCCGTTATCCCTCATCCACCCCTTGGCGCCCTCCAGGAGCTTGCTGTCCGATGAAATTCCGCTTTGCCGCCGCTGCCATGGCCACGACCCTGTTCGTGGGCATGGTTTCCGCCCAGACCCCTGCGCCGACCCCGGCACCGGCGCCTGCTCCCGCCGCCGCCGCTCCGGCCACCGTGGCGACCCCGCCGGCCCCCAAGCCCAGCGTCTCCAAGGCCTGGATCCTGATGGATTACGCCACCGGGCAGGTCCTGGCCGGTGAAAACGTGCACGAACAACTGGCCCCGGCCAGCATCACCAAGGTGATGACGTCGTATGTCGTGGCCGCCGAGGTCAAGAACGGCAAGGTCCGCACCGACGACCAGGTGATGATGAGCGAGCGCGCCTGGCGCGAGGGCGGCGCCGGCACCGACGGCAGCTACAGCGGCTTCCCGGTCAACCAGACCGCACGCCTGGAAGACATGGAAAAGGGCATGGCGATCCAGTCCGGCAACGATGCCGCGATCGCCCTGGCCGAACACGTGGCCGGCAGCGAAGAGGCCTTCGCCTCGCTGATGAACAGCTACGCCGCCAAGATCGGCATGAAGGATTCCCACTTCGTCAACGCCCACGGCCTGAGCGCCCCGGGCCACCACACCACCGCGTACGACCTGGCCCTGCTGGGCCGCGCGATGGTGCGTGACTATCCGGAAACCTACGCCTACAACAAGGTGAAGGAATTCACCGTCGGCAACATCACCCAGCCCAACCGCAACCTGCTGCTGTGGCGCGACCAGAGCGTGGACGGCATCAAGACCGGCCATACCTCCGAAGCCGGCTACTGCCTGATGAGCTCGGCCCAGCGGGGTGACCAGCGCCTGGTCGCCGTGGTGCTCGGTGGCGGCTCGGAAAAGCAGCGCGCCGATGACAGCCTGGCGCTGCTCAACTGGGGCTTCCGCTTCTTCGAAACCCACCGCATGTACGAGCCGGGCAAGGTCGTGGCCGAGCACAAGGTGTGGAAGGGCAAGACCGACAAGCTGCAGCTGGGCGTGGCCCAGCCGATGCTGGTCAGCGTCCCGCGCGGCCGCTACAACGATCTCAAGCCGAGCATCGATGTGCCCAAGACCCTCGAAGCGCCGTTCACCGCCGGCCAGCAGGTTGGCACCCTGAAGGTGATGCTGGACAACCAGGTCGTCGCCCAGGCCCCGCTGGTGGCCGTGGCCGCCGTGGAAGAAGCCGGCTTCTTCAAGCGCCTGTGGGACAGCTTCTGGATGTGGTGGGAATCGGAGTAATCCGGTTCGACCGCACTGAAAAAAGACCGGCGAAAGCCGGTCTTTTTTTGGGGTGGGCGATGAGCCGACCAACGGTCGGCACCTACCAGGTGAACCGGTGCGGATCCGGGTAGTGCCGGCCGCTGGCCGGCTCCTGGCACACCGGGCTGGGGTCACGGGGTGCCGACCAACGGTCGGCAGCTACCCGCTTCACGATCAGTCGCTCGCTTACAGCGAGCGGCTGATCGTGAAGCTGCCGAACACCGGCGCCTCACGCTGCCCATCGAACTCGCGCGTGCTGTGGTAACGGGCCAGCGCGAACTTCCAGCGACCGCGCATCACCGCCAGCCCGTAACCGGCCGTCCCCACCACGTGGCGCTTGTCCACGCTGTGGCTGTTGCGGAAGGTATTGCCGTCCAGCGTGATATCGCGGATCACCCACGCCGCATCCGTGGTGGCGAACAGATGCCACGACCAGCCGCTCGGCTTGCCGCCGCGCGTCGGCGCAGTGTTCTCACCGGCCGGGCGCAGCGGCGTGCTGCCGAAATCGTCCGGCAACTTCCAACCAAAGCGCACCTCGCCACCGGCATTGAGGTGCGTGGCCAGATTGCCCACCGCGCCACCGTAGTGGCTGATCGCATCCCAGCCCCAGCCGCCCAGGTTCTCACTGGCGTCGGCCGGCCACCGCCGCATCCGCTCGTGCGTGAGCATGATCACCGGCTCGTTGTGCAGCTGGTTGTCCCAACCCTGGAACTTCTCATCGCCCAGCAGCTCGTGCACCGCGTTCTGGACTTCCTTGCCCTGGGCCCACGGCCCCACCACGCCCAACGCCAGCTGCGTGGTCTGCAACCGGTCGCCGCGACGCGCGTTGTAACCGAAGCTGCCGATCAGCACGCCCGCATACGGCCGGTCGTCCTCGATCAGGTCCTTCCGGGTGAAATCGGTGGGGGTGAAGATGCCCTGGGCCAGGCTGAAGATCATGTTCTGCTGTTCGTACTCGCCCGGATGCAGCCGCTCCAGGTGGCTGTTGACCCAGCGCGCCAGGCGCGGCAGGCACGGGTCATCGGTGTAATCGACCAGATTCGGCGAGACGAAGGTGATCTGGGCGCCGTTGGTATAGCCCTGGTCCTGGTCCTTGCCACCGAAGAGGTCGTTGTCGACGCGGAAATTGACCTGCGGCGGGTGCTCGCGCATCGCATCGGGCCCGCATTGAGTGGCGGCGTGGGCGGCAGGCGCGGCCAGGGCCAGGACGCCGGCGAGTGCGGCCGGCAGCGCAAAGGGCTTCAGAGACATGGGATACCAGACGGGGATTTATTCTTTCTTAAGCCGGCACAGCGTAATCAGAGCGTGATGTCGTGAACAGCACTGCGCACGCACTGCTGCGTATCAGTGGCGATACAGACGTTTTCACGGGCCGTTCGGCGCCGCTGTGCGCACGATCAAGCAGCGCTTGGGTTCGGGCGCAGGCATCCCCATAATCCCGGTCATGGAGATCAAGTCTGACAACCCCGACCACGGCTTCCAGTTTCCCGGCCAGTTCGAACTCAGCGCCATGGGCGCGGCCGGCAAGGACCTGGAACGCGAACTGCCGCGCCTGCTCGAGCTGGCCGGCGTGGATGTGCTGAGCGAGCGCATCAGCTGGAAACACTCGTCCAACGGCAAGTATGTGTCGGTGCGGCTGGTGTTCAAGGCGGATAACCGCGACCAGTACGACGCCGCCCACAACGCCCTGCGCGACCACCCGGAAGTGAAGTGGACGCTGTAACCAGCTGCGCCGCCGCTGCGGCCCCGGGTAACCGGGCGCCGCAACCGGCCATTGTGCGCGACCTCGGCCGCCAGCCCTATGCCCGGTCTGGCACGCGATGCAGCGCTTCACC